>NZ_CP119988.1:3756384-4069416 GCF_029338515.1 Haloglomus litoreum
GAAGACGGCGTAGAACAGCGCGAAGTTCGTCCCGGCGACGACCATGAACGGGATGACGACCCACTGGACGGCCGCGGAGAAGGCGGCGATGGAGTCGGCCTCCGGGGAGAACCCGCCGGTCGGGAGCGTCGTCAGGCCGTGCGCGACGGCGTTGTACGCGCCCATGTTCGGTGCCAGCTCCATCCCCACCAGCGGCCCGGCGAGGTGGAGGCCGTACAGCAGGGCGATCTCCAGCGCGGTGAACGCGAAGTAGGCGATCCACAGCACCCGGGCGGTCTCGGCGATGCGCGGGGTGAGCTTCTCGATGCCGACTCCCGGCGCCTCGGCGTCCATCAGCTGGGCGCCACCGACGGAGAGTTCGGGGAGGATGGCGATGGCCAGCACGATGATCCCCATCCCGCCGAGCCACTGGGTGAGCTGGCGCCAGATGAGGATCGCGTGGGAGTGGCGGTCCAGCGAGATCTCGCCGAGCAGCGTCGCGCCGGTCGTCGTGAAGCCGCTCATCGACTCGAAGAGAGCGTTGACCGGGTTCGCGAGCGTGGATGCTGGCGAGCTGGGTGCGAGCAGCCCCGGAACCCCGTGGGCGGCGAGCAGGTACGGCACCGCGCCCATGATGGCGACGCCGAGCCACGTCCCGGCGACCATGAGGAACCCCTCGCGGGCACCCAGGTCGGGGTCGGGGTCCAGTCGTTCGAGGCCGCCCCCGACGAGCAGTGTCAGCACCGCCGTCAGCAGGAAGACGAACACATCGTCGCCGTAGAGCACGCCGACGAGCAGTGGGAGCGCGAGCGGGACGGCGAGGTACTTCAGCACCGTGCCGATGAGGCTCAGCGACGCCCGCCAGTCGACACGGACGCCGCCGTTCCCGCCGTTGGCCAGCCCGAGCAGAGGCACGCCTCCGAGATTCCACGGCGACGGAATCAATCCATCGCTTCCGGGCCGACCTCCGACCGCCCGTGTGTGGCCTCACGAGCGCCAGAACGACCGGGTCAGGACGACCAGGACCGGGATGGTCTCGATGCGGCCGACCCACATCAGGACCGTCAGCAACACCTTCGTCAGCGGCGCGAACGGCTCGTAGCTCCCGAACGGGCCGGCGATGCCGAACGCCGGGCCGACGTTGAGGAAGGTCGCGGCGGCCGCCCCCATGGCGTCGAACTCGCCGATGTCGGGCCCCTCGCGCGCGGCGTCGACGACGATGGCGACGGTCGTCAGCGCGAACAGCACCAGCGTCAGGAGGACGTAGCCGTAGATGTCACGCACCGTCCCCTCGTCGACGACGACGCCGGAGACGCGGACGGGGCTGACGGCGTCCGGGTGGATCTCCGTGAACAGGTCCCGGCGGGTCGCCTTCAGGACGACCAGCCACCGCACGGTCTTGATCGAGCAGGTCGTGGAGCCGGCCATCCCCCCCATGAACATACACAGGAAGAGGACGTGCTTCGCGCCGACCGACCAGCTGTCGAAGTTCACCGTCGCGTAGCCCGTCGTCGTGACGATGGAGACGACCTGGAAGAGGCCGTGGCGCAACGCGTCGAGCGCCGGGTACGTCCCGTCGACCACCAGGAAGCCGACGACGAGGGTGGTCGCCCCGCCCACGACCGAGAGGTAGAACCGGAACTCCTCGCTGTTCCGGAGGCGCGCCAGGTCGCCCTGCGCGACGTGGTACATGAGGACGAAGTTGGTGGCGCCCAGCAGCATGAACAGCGTCACGACCCACTGCACCGTGGGCGAGAACGCGCCGAGGCTCTCGGGTCGCGGCGAGAACCCCGCCGTGGAGACGGTGGTGAGCGCGTGCGCGACCGCCGCGTACAGGTCGACCTCCGGTGCCAGGCCCACGGTGCGGAGCCCGAGCAGGACGAGCACCTGGAGCGCCGTCAGCGCGAGGTAGAGCGTTCCCAGGAGCCGGGCCGTCTCTCGGATCTTCGGGGTCAGCTTCGTCAGGTCCTGGGTCTGTGACTCGCGCTCCATCAGCTGGGCCCCCGCCACCCGCAGCTCCGAGAGCAGCGCCACCGCGAGGATGAGGATGCCCAGCCCGCCGAGCCACTGGAGGACGCCCCGCCACAGCAGGACCGACCGCGAGTACGCGCCGAAGTCGAGAATAACGGTCGCGCCCGTGGTCGTGATACCGGACATCGACTCGAACAGCGCGTTGATCGGGCTCGCGAGCGCCCCCTCGCCCGCCAGCAGGAACGGGACGGCGCCGACGACGCCCACGAGGAGCCAGACGGTCGCGACAACCAGGTACGCCTCGCGCAGCCCGAGCTGGCGGTGACCGAGGCGAGTGAGGGGCCCCCCGACGAGGAGACAGCCCGCCGCCGGCAGGAGGAAGGGGACCATGGACTCACCGAACCAGAGCGCGACCCCCGCGGTGGCCGCGAGGGGAGCCGCCAGCAGCGCCAGGACCGTCCCCGCGAGCCCCCCGACGGCCCGGGCGTCGACGCGCATCAGAGGAGGTCCGTCACCCGCTGGAGGTGGTCGCTCTCGGCGAAGACGACGACGTGGTCGCCGACCTCGACGACCGTGTCACCACGGGGAACGACGAACTCCCCGTTCCGGGTGATAGCCCCGATGACGACCTCGTCCGGGAGGTCGGCGGCGGCCGCGCGGATGGTCCGCCCGGCGAAGACGCTCTCGGCGTCGATCTCGACCTCCAGCACCTCCGCACGGTCCCCGTCGACGATGGAGACGTTCTCGGCGTGGCGACCACGGGTGAACCGGGTGATCTCCTCGGCGGTCGCCTCGCGCGGGGAGACCGCCACGTCGACGCCGACGGCCTCGAACAGCTCGGCGAACTCGACGGTGTCGACGATGGCGACCGCGCGGCGCGCGCCGAGCCGCTTCGCGAGGAGGGTCGCGAGCAGGTTCTGCTGGTCGTTCTCCAGCGCCGCGATGACCGCGTCGGCGCTGCCGACGTTCTCGCGCTCGAGGAAGCCCCGGTCGGTCGCGTCGCTCTCGAGGACCGTCGTGTCCGGGAGCCGCTCGGCCAGCCAGCGGGCCCGGTCGGCGTCGTGCTCGACGAGCCGGGGGCTGAAGTCGCGCTCCTCCAGCAGGCGCGCGGTCTGGTAGCCGATCTCCCCGCCGCCGACGATGACGACGTCGCTGGGACGGTTCTCCTGTGGCGCGATGGCCGAGGAGAACGCTCGCGTGCTGTCCGGACTCCCGATGACGACCACGTCGTCGCCCGCCTCGATGGTCGTCCCGCCGCTCGGGACGATGATGTCGTCGTCCCGGATGATACCGACGAAGGTGAGCGAGTCGAAGCGGTCGGCCTCCTGGACCGTCTGGCCGGCGACCGGCGACTCGGCCGGGATCTCGAACTCGGCCATCTGCACGGCGCCCTCGGCGAACATATCCACGTCCTGTGCCGTCGGGAGGCCGATGACGCCGACGATGGTCCGGGCCGCCAGCAGGTCCGTACAGACCATGAAATCGACCCCGAAGGCGCGGTTGTCCTGCTCCCAGGTGTGGAGGTACTGGGGGCTCTTCACGCGGGCGATGGTGAACGGGTCCCCGCCGACGGCACCGGTCCCGCAGGTGACGATGTTGGTCTGGTCGTCGTCGGTGGAGGCGATGAGCATGTCGGCCTCCTCGATACCGGCCTCCTGCAGGACGTCGAGGCTGCAGCCGTCGCCCTGCAGGGCGAGGACGTCCTGTTCGTAGGTGAGCTGCTCGACGCGGTCGGCGTCGACGTCGATGACGACCACGTCGTGAGCGCCGGAGAGACTCTCCGCGATGGCGGAGCCGACCTCTCCGGCCCCGACGATGATGACGCGCATTCGTCGGTCGTGTGCGTGCCTGGGGCAAATCCGTTTCCCTCCGGCCGCGACCGCCCCTCGGCGGCGACACGGGCTATCGCCCCCGCCGGCAGCCGCCGGAGCCGTATTGAGGGCCCGCAGACCGAAGGGGCCGGGTTCAAGTGCGCGGAGCCGTTCCTCGGGAACGTATGTCAGACAACACGCCGGTCGTGGTGCAGGCGTACCGTACGCCCCAGGGCAAGGAGGACGGTGTCTTCAGCGAGGTCCGCTCGGAGGACCTGTCGATCCCGCTCATCAACGAGATGCTGGCCGAGACGGGCCTCTCGGGCGAGCAGGTGGACGACCTGATGTGGGGCTGTGCCCAGCAGCGCGAGGAGCAGGGCAACAACATGGCCCGCGTCATCTCCCTGATGAGCGACCTGGGCGAGAAGACGCCCGCGACGACCATCAACCGCTGGTGTGCCTCGTCGGCCCAGTCCATCATCTCGGCCTCCGACGCCATCCGCGCCGGCCAGCGTGACTGCATCATCGCGGGCGGCGTCGAGAACATGTCCCGGGTGAAGATGGGGCAGAACAACGCCATCCACCCCGGCCTCAACGACCACCACAACATCGCGGCGCTCCAGATGGGGATGACCGCCGAGGAGGTCGCCGAGCGCTACGAGGTCAGTCGGGAGGTTCAGGACGAGTACGCCGCCCGCTCCCAGCAGCGCGCGGTCGAGGCCACCGAGGAGGGCCGCTTCGACGACGAGATCATCCCGGTCGAGGGCCACGACGACGAGGGCGAGCAGATCACCGTCACCGAGGACGAGGGCCTGCGCCCCGGCACGACCGCCGAGAAGCTCTCGGGCCTCCCGACCGTCTTCAAGGCCGACGGCACCGTCACGCCCGGGAACGCCTCCCAGGTCTCCGACGGCGCCGCCGCGACGATGCTCACCTCGAAGGCGTTCGCCGAGGACCACGGCCTCGACGTGCTCGCCGAGGTCGGCAACAACAACGTCGCCGGCGTCGAGCCCGAGGTCATGGGCATCGGCCCCATCCCGGCCAGCGAGGGCCTGTTCGAGCGCTCCGGCACCACGGCCGAGGACTACGACCTCGTCGAGCTCAACGAGGCGTTCGCCTCCCAGTGTGTCTACTGCCAGGAGCAGCTCGGCTTCGACGACGACATCTACAACGTCAACGGCGGCGCCATCGCCATCGGCCACCCGCTGGGGGCCTCCGGCGCGCGCCTGCCCGTGACGCTCATCCACGAGATGAACAAGCGCGACGACGCCGAACTCGGCCTCGCCACGGAGTGCGTCGGCTTCGGGCAGGGCGCGGCCATCGAGTTCCGCGTGTAGGCGCTCGACGTTCCACTTCTTTCGCGCCCGGTCGGCCAGCGGCGGCGCTCGCTCGTCGCCACCCGAACGGTTAGGGCCCGCGGCGCCGACCGACCGGCCATGCGAATCGACGGGTTCGAGCACGCGACGGGCGCCCACTGTGGCTCCACCTCCCTGCGCAACCTCGCCGACCACTACGACTGGGACCTCTCCGAGCCGGCCTGTTTCGGGCTCGGGTCGGGCCTGGGCTTCGTCTTCCTCGAACTGCCGGTCTCCCCCTGGCGGCTGTTCATCGGCCGGCCGCTGTGGCTCGAATCGGCCTTCTTCGAGAACCTCGCGGTCCCGCACACGGAGCGCCGCGGCGACGACTGGGACCGGGCCTGGAGCGACGTGAAGGGCCACCTCGACGCCGGCGACCCGGTGCTGGTGTTCGTCGACCTCTACTACCTCGACTACTACGACACGGACACCCACTTCGCGCCCCACTCGCTGCTGGTCGTGGGCTACGACGAGGACGCGGACGCGACCGAGGCGCCCCATGCCGACCCGGACGCGGGAACGGGCGTCGCGTACATGGCCGACAGCGAGTTCGAGGAGGTTCAGCCGCTCCCGCTGTCTTCCCTGCGGGACGCGTGGGCAGCCACGGACATGCTCCCGCTGGACAACCGCTACATCGTCACGGAAGGCGACCCGCAGGCAGACGTGGGGACGGCCGCCCGCGACGCCATCCGGGAGACGGCCCGGTACATGCTCGACCCCGCCACCGCGAGCCGGGACACCCTCGGGGACCGGCTGGGGCTGGGCACGCACGGCCTGCCGGGGATGCGCGCGTTCGCCGACTCGATGGCCGAGTGGCCCGAGCTGGAGGACCCGACGTGGGTCGCCCGGTTCGCCTACCAGAACGTCGAGCGCCGGGGGACCGGCGGCGGCGCGTTCCGGGGCCTGTACGCGCCGTTCCTCGACGAACTCGGGGCCGACGCCGGGCTGGGCGAGCGGTTCGCCGAGGAGATGCACGCCATCGCGGGCGACTGGTCCTCGCTCGCCGCGGTGCTGTACGAGGCCAGCGAGACCGACGACGAGATGGCGCCGCTGCTCGAGGAGGCCGCCGAGCGCGTCCACGCCGTCGCCGACCGGGAGGAGCGGTTCTACGAGGACGTGCTCGCGGCGCTGGAGTGAGGCTCGCGTCGCTCGGGCCACCCCGTCGCCCGCACATCCGAGGCGGTCCGCCTAAGCGTGCCCACCACCACCGGCGGGTATGGACGTCGAGTCGATGTTCGAGTACATGCCGTTCAACCGGGAGGTCGGCATCGAGATCACGCACGCCGAGGACGGCCACGCCGAGGGCCGTATCGACCTCGAGGACCGCCACTCCTCCAGCCCGCTCACGCGCGTCGCCCACGGCGGTGTCACGTACGCGCTCGCGGACACGGTCGGCGGCGCCGCCGTCATCTCGGCGGTCGAGGACATCACCCCCACCATCGACATGCGCATCGACTACCTCGCCCCGGGGACGGGCGAGGTGATGCTGGGCGAGGCCGACTGCACCCGCGTCGGCGAGAGCGTGGCGACCGTCGACGTGGTCATCACCGATGGGGAGGGTGAGCGGCTCGCGACAGCGCGTGGGACGTACAAGACGGGCGGCGACTCCAGCGACTCGGCGTGGGACGCCGAGGAGACGCGGAGCCGGCTCGAGGAGGGGTAGCACGGCGTTCGGGGTCGTGTGCGACCCCCCAGCCCGCGACTCAGTCCTGCCAGTCGATGACGGTGCCGAGGTCGAGCGGGCAGCCGCCCACGCGGTAGCCCTCGAAGCTCCCGTCCGGCCGGGCGCGGAAGACGATGGTCGGGCGGTGGGCGACCTGCGGGCGCTCGCCCGCGACCCGGCGCCACTCGTCGTCCCGGAAGGACGAGCAGTCGACCAGCAGGAGCGTGTTCGGGTGCTCGCGCAGCTGGCCGTCGTTCTTCGATTTCCCGGTCTGCCGGACGGCGGCGACGGCGGTGTCGGCCCGGCGCCGGGTCGGCGGCCGGGGGCGGGTCACCTCCACGAGTTGCCCGTCGACCCGGAAGTCCAGCGCGTGGCCGCTGTCCAGCTGGACCTCCGGCACGAAGTCGAGGTCGGCGTCGGTCAGCAGCTTCGCGACCGTGAACTCGGACATGGTCGCGGCCATGCGGAACCAGTCGCCGCCCTCCGAGGTGCCGAGCTTGGCCGCCATCGTGTAGCGGTACTCGTCCAGCACCCCGGTCGCCAGGAAGGCGTCGTAGTACGCGAGCGCGTCGTCGCGGTCGGCGTCGGGGAAGCCGGCGGCGTGGTCGGCGAAGAACTCCCGGGTCGTCTCCCGGCCGTCCTTCGAGAACAGCACCGGGAGGAAGAACCGCGAGAGGTGCTCGTGGCGCGCCAGCCACGGCTCCTCGACCTCCAGCCGGGCGAACAGCTCGCTCTCGGCCCACGCACCCACCTCGGGCGGCGCCTCGTCGAAGGTGTACTTGTCCGTCCGCCACAGGGTCTCGGGGGTCTCCGTGTTCCCGAGCCAGTAGGCGTCCGGTCCCCCGTCCGGGGACTCACCGTCGGGCGCGGTCCGGTTGCTGTGCGTCCAGCAGAACAGGGCGAAGTCGCCGTTGTCCATCTCCAGCCGCCGGGCCTCGTAGCCCTCGGGGGTGAACCACGGGTCCGTGAGGGTGGCGCCGAACCGCTCGTCCAGCGGCTCCAGCAGCTCGCGACGGACCCGGTCGGTCCCCCAGTGCTCGCGCGACCGGCGGAAGCGCAGTGGCCCTGCCACACCGGCACTTCGATGCCCGAACGGGTAATCGTTCCCGTTCTTCCGGGGAGGCGGCCGCCCCTCCGCCGGGACCCGTGTATAAACGGCCGGGTAGTGCTCCCGAAGTCTATTTATCCATGTGGTCGTTACCCATGCCCGTCATGGGCATGGGAAGCTTTGACGAGCACGAGCACGAGCGACGCGAGGAGAAGTCGACCACCGTGGACACCGACTTCGATGACGAGCGGAACGAGTACCGGGGGAAGGTGGAGTTCGACTCCGGCGACTCAACGGAGGCGCTCCTGGACCAGTTCAAGGAGATCAAGGAAGGGCGCTGATTCCCGCGCGCCGGGCCGACGCCGCGCGCTACGTCGACGGCATCCGGACCTGCAACAGCACCACCGAGAGCCCGCAGACCGTCGTGACGGCGGCGACGTGGGCGACGATGGTCGCGAGCAGCACCGGGAAGTCCGTGATGAACGGGACGAGGAGCAACTGGAGGAGGCCGAACGCGACCGTCTCCAGGTCGGCCCGCTGGAAGGCCCGCGCGGTCTCGGGCTCGAAGCGGAACCGGGCCGACCGCCACAGCGCCGTCACCGACGCCCACCAGTTCGTCCCGATGCGGTAGCAGACGTCCCACAGCACGAGCAGCGTCAGGTAGACCACCAGCACCGGCGGCTCCGGCCCGAACAGCCGCTCGACGAGCGGCGTCCCGCCGGAGGCCGGGTCGAATACGAACAGGTGCGTGATGAGTGCGATGTACGCGAGCACCGCCAGCACCACCTCGACGCTGGAGCCGAACAGGAGCCGCCGGTACGACTCCGGGACCGGCACCGCGCGGGTGAGGGTGCTGATGCGGAGCATCTCCGCGCTCCCCACCGCGGCGACGAAGACGGCCGCGGTCCCGGCGATGGCGGCGTTCCACAGCCCGTAGTACGCCGCGAGTGCGAGGATACCCACCTCGAAGACCGCGAGCTGGATGGCGATGGCCACGGGCTGTGAGAGGTCGAGCCCCGGCAGGGCCGAGATGATGCTCTCGTACACCCAGGTCTCGCCGAACTCCGGCTTCCGGCTGGTCTGCGAGGCCATCAGGCGTCCCCTCCGTCGTCCGCCGTCGCTCTATCGCGGTCCCTCCCCGCCCGCCCCCGGACGCCACCATCGGGTTCGATTCCCGGCGTGTCCGTCGCCGGGGGGGCGACCTCGACCGGGGAGAGCGCCCGCAGGACCGCCGTCTCGAACGTCGTCCGGTCGACCGGGACGAGCGACTCGATGCGCCGGTCCGTGACGACGACCGGATTGCGCAGCCCCTTCACCAGTGGCACCGCGACCGAGGTCGGCACGTCCGTCACGAGGCCGAGCCACCGCGAGGAGAGCCCCGGCGAGAGGACGGGCGCCGGGAGGATGACCGGCTCGCGCCGACCCGACAGGCGCGCGGTCTCGCGGAGCATCTCCTCGTACGTGAGGATCTCCGGGCCGCCGATCTCGAAGGTGTCCGCCCGGGTCTCGGGAACGTCGAGGACGCCGACGAGGTACGCGACCACGTCGTCGATGGCGATGGGCTGGCACGGCGTCCGGACCCACCGGGGCGTGACCATCACGGGGAGGCGGCCCACGAGCTGCCGGATCAGGTCGAAGGAGAGCGACCCGTTGCCGATGATGACGGCCGCCCGCAGGACCGTCAGGTCGTAGTCGCCCTCGTCCAGGACGCGCTCGACCTCGCGACGGGATTCAAGGTGCTCGGAGAGGTCGTCGCTCTCGGCACCCAGGCCGCCGAGGTAGACCACGCGGTCGACGCCCGCCTCGCTCGCCGCCGTCGCGAAGCTCCGGGCCGCCCGGCGGTCGCGCTCGGCGAACGCCTCGCCCGCCCCCATCGAGTGGACGAGGTAGTAGGCGGCCTCGACGCCGTCGAGGGCGTCCTCCCAGCCCGCTTCGAGGAGGTCGCCCTGCACCACCTCGACACCGGCCGGCCCGTCGTAGCGGGCGGGGTTCCGGACCAGCACCACCACCTCGTGGCCTGCCCGGAGCAGCGCCGGAACCAGCCGCCCGCCGACGAATCCCGTCGCCCCCGTGACCAGTACGCGCATGTCACGGTGGAGGCGCGGAACGCGGATAAGTGTGCGTCCCGCCGCCCCCGCCCCGAGTGTGGGAGGCGGGCATCGGCCGGCCCGTCGGATCCGGCGACCCCGGAGGTAGTATCGATATAACTTATGCAAACCATCAACAGAGCCATTACACCGATTCGCTGGCGGTTCCCTCGCGGTTCTTCCGATAGGTTCGGAGCAAGATTTTTCTCGGAGTCCCGAGTACATATCCGGTGGAGGTGAGAGTCAGGAATGTCCGTGAGTGCCGACAGTGGTCGCGGGTCCGGACTGACCCGCTACGATCTCGTCCTGCTGTGTATCCCGGTCACGTTCCTGGTGGCCGCGGTCGCGAGCCTGGTACTGGAAGTTCCCGCTCACACCGCGACAGCCGCCGGCGGACTCGCCAGCGCGTTCGTCCTGGCGGACGCGCTGTTCCGGAACCCGCCGCTCGGCACCTGATCATCCCATTCATGCCGCGATAATCGAACAGGAGCCAGAACAGCCAGGAGACCCGCTGCCTCCGAATCTTCTCCGGCGATCAGCGGTCTACACCTACCCACATCCGGTTCGTCGGTGCATCAGCGCCCGATATCCGACCGACCGTCCTCGACTACGACGAGGTGGTCGGGGACGGTGTCGGTGTTCCCGCCGGGCGGGCGGTCCTCGTCCGCGTGGGTGTCGGCGTGGGTGTCGGGCTGGCGGTCGCGGTCGGCGGCGTGGCCGTCGCCGTTCCCGTCCCGGTCGCCGTCCGGGTGGGCGTCTCGCTCGGCGTCCCCGTGGGCGGGTCCGGGGTCGGGACGGCGGTCGGCGTCGCGGTCGGCGTTGGCTCCGGCGGGACGGGCGTCGCCGTCAGGTCGACCGTGGTCACGCGCGACCAGTCGGTCTCGTCGAGGACGGCCGCCTCGGTCGCGCCGAAGACGAACAGGTGGTCGCCGACGTAGCGCGCGCGGCGCGGCGCCTCGATATCGACCCGCTTCTCGGTCGAGAGGTCGTCGGTGGAGAGCACGTAGCCGCCGTCGGGTGTCGGGAGGAAGGCGACGCCGTGACGGGCGTCGTAGGTGAACGCGTGGTGGGTCCGCGAGACCGCCGACCAGCGCGCGTCGAGCACCCGTGACTCCGCGACGCTGGGGTCGGCCGGGTCGCTCACGTCGAAGACGACGGCCTTGACGCGGCCGTCCTCCTCGCCGATTCCCATCACGCGGCCGTCGCCGAGCGGGTGGAGGTACGAGGAGTAGCCCGGCAGCTTCACGAAGCCCTCCTCGGTCGGGTTCGCCGGGTCCGAGAGGTCCAGCACGTGGAGCGGGTCGACCTGGCGGAAGGTGACGACGTAGCCGCGGTCGCCGACGAACCGGACGCCGTAGACGCGCTGGCCCTCGCTCATCCCGGTGACGCTGCCCTCGCGTTCGAGGCTGGTCGCGTCGAGCGTGTACACGTCGTTGGCGCTCTCGACGCCCGGGAGCCGCTCGCCGACGGTCGTCGCCACGCGGAGGTGGCCCTCGTGGACGTCGAAGGAGAACTGGTTGAGGACGATACCCGGGACGCTCCCGGTCGTGGCGTCCTCGAGGTCGTCGACGGGGAACCGCGCGACGTGGGTGGTCGTCGCGTCGCGCCGGTGCTCGCGGAGGTACTCACGGTAGCCCTCGCGGAGCTGCTCGTCGACATCCCTGCGCTCCGAGGGCGCGAGCGTCCCGATCCACCCCCGGACCGTCGCCTCGACCTCCTCCTCCTCGGCGCGCGGGGAGAGGTCGTAGCCCTGCACGGTGCGGAGCCGCTCCTTCACGCGCTCGGGGACGACATCGCTCTCGAGGAGGTACTCGGTCCGCAGCGCCGCACGCCGCTCGCTCGTCGTGTAGGTGGCGTAGACGGCGTCCGGCGAGACGTAGACCGTCGACTCGCGGCTCCCGACGAACGTCGTCCGCTGGGTGAGCTCACCGCTCGCGGCGTCGATGGACAGGACGCTGTAGGTCACGTCCGTCGGGACCGGCTCCGTCGGGTGCCGCACGTCGGTACACGGCACCGTCACGTCGGCCAGCGGTCGGACGCGGCAGGAGTCGCCCGCTCGCGGGAGGTCGTTGGCGACGACCAGCAGCACCTGGCCATCGGTCAGCCGGGCCGAGACCACACGTCCCCGGACCTCGCGCGCCCAGGCCTCGGCCGGCGCGTCGGGGTCGGTCACGTCGTACCCGGTGAGCCGGCGCGCGGCGGCCGCCCGCTCGGCGGCGCGGTCCGCCTCGCTGACCATCACGGAGTCGACGGCGCCCTCGACGGCGCCGACCGGCCCACCACCGCCAGGACGGGGCTCCGGCTCGACCGGGCGCCGCACGGTCCGCCGGTTCGGCAGCACGACGACGCGGTCCTCGCCGACGAGCATCCGTCCGCTCCGGTCGAGCGCCGCGGTCACGCGGGCCTCGGCCGGCGGCGTCGCGGCCACGACGCTCGTCCCACCCGTGCCGACCTCCCGACCGAGCCGCTGGACGTAGAACCGGTCGCCGACCGTCTTCACCACGTCCGGCTCGTCGACGCCGACGACCTGGACGTTGGTCCCGCCGACACGGCGCGACGGGGCTCCGCCGCCGGCACCCCCGGCTGCGTCACCGCCGTCGGCACTGGCCGCCTGTGCCCCCAGAGATACCGACGCGCCGGCCGACGCTGTCTCCATCGGTGTCGCGGTCATCCGGGTCGGCGCCCCGCGGTCGAACGTGACCCGGTCGTAGCCGCCCGCCACGCGCTGGGCGCGGTCGAGGTACGCCCGGAACGCCTCGTCGGAGTCGGCGGTCGTCAGCCCCAGCACCTCACCCGACGGCTCCGGGGCCCGGTCGACCGACGGGGCGGGGGTGGTCGTCGGTGTGTCCGAGCTGGGGTCGCGGTCGTCCTCCGGCGTCTCGACCGTGTTCTGGTCGGCCAGCGTGACGGCACCGGTGACCGAGGCCACCAGCACGAGCACGACGAGGGCGACGGTTCGTGGGATCATAGCCATCCCTACGACGGCATCCACACCCACTGTTACGGAATATCAAACGCGTCTTTGAGCGACGCCTGGACCCACCGGCGACAGGGGTTTGTCGCCACCGTCCGAACGGCGAGCATGGCACGAGAGCCGTGTGACGGCTGCGGTCGCGCCGTCCAGATCGCCGGCGGCATCGCCAACCTCTGGTCGTTCGGCGGCGACCGGACGGAGGGACTGACGCTGGAGCTGGCCGACGGCTCGGAGCACTTCCTCTGCTACGGCTGCATCGAGCGCCTCCCCGACGACCGCGACCCGACCGCCGAGGACGTGGCGGCCCTCGCGCCCCACGAGGAGCGCGAGGAGCGGCCGGATAGCGGCGAGTAGCGCGCGGCCGTCGCTCGGGTGCGGAAGAACGGCGGTCGGAAGGGGGTGAGCGGTATCCCTACAGCAGTCCGCCGTCGTCGCTATCCTCGCTGGGCGTCGACGTCCCGTCGTCGCTGTCGTCGCTGTCGTCGCTACTGGAGTCGTCACCGCTCAGCGTGTCGTCGACGGCGTCGGTGGTGTCGTCGACGGCGTCGGTGGTGCTGTCGGTGGTGTCATCGACGGCGTCGGTCACGTCGTCCGTGGCACCGCCGGTCGCCGAGTCGACAGCGTCGGTGGTGCTGTCCGTGGTGTCGTCCACCGTGTCGGTGGTGCTGTCCGTGGTATCGTCGACGGTGTCACCGACCGCATCGGTGGTGCCGTCGACGTCCCCACTGGCGGCCTCGTCGACGGTGTCGCCGGCCCCCTCGGCGGTCTCGTCCACGGTGTCACCGACACCCTCGGCAGTCTCGTCCACGGCGTCCGTGGCGTCGCCGGCGGTACCGCCGGTCGCCGAGTCGACGGCGTCGGTCACGTCACCGGCGGCATCACCGGTAGCGTCGGTTGCCTGGTCGGTGCCGCTTTCGACTGCGTCGGTCACGTCCTCCGTCGGAGCGCCCGCACCGGCGGACTCGTCCAGGTCCGCGGTCACGTCACCGACCGGACCGCCGACCACGTCCTCGCTGTCGGGCCGCGAGAGCGTCCGGGCCACGTTGCTGTCCGGGTCCGACAGTTCGTACATCGGGCCGCGGAGCGTCTCGGCCACCTGGCTGTCGGGCTGGAGCTGGCCGAGCGGCCCCCGGAGCGTCTGGACGAGCGGACTGGTCTGGTCGTTCAGGAGGTCCATCCAGTTGTCCTCGGCCGGCGCGGCGCCACCACCGGACCCCGCACTGCCCGCGGCTGCCGAGCTGTCGGCCGCGGCGTCCGCCGACCCGCCGTCGGGGTCACCGCCGTCGCGGTCGTTCGGCGCCAGGATGCCCTCCGGCTCCGGCGTTCCGACGCTCGACTGTGCGCCCTGACTGGCCTCGCCGCCCCCGCCACCACCGGAGGCGGCCGCACTGTCGGCTGGACCGGCCCCGCCACCGGCGCTGCCGCCGGCACCACCGTCCGGACCAGCGGACCCGCCGCCCGCACCCGGGATGGCCTCCGCACCGACCGCGAAGAAGGGGTTGAAGATGATGCCCACCGTCAGGAACGCGACCAGTCCCAGCGTCGGGAGCACCTTCTTCGTGACCGGCTCGGTCATCGCTTGCTCCCCCCGTTGCTGCGTGTTGCTGTGTGGATTCCCACCATGACCGGACGCAAGTTATACAGGGGGTTATATGTTCCGGCCCAGAATCCAAGTATTTAATGTGCCGCTGAAAGCCGTTCATCCCCGACACTTCTTATCTGATATCGGCCGAGAACCGGGGCACGAGGTTACCCGAGGAATCCAGGTATCACATCTCACCCGGCAATGGACGGCCCCGTCCTTGCTGGACCGTCCAGCGCATCCCCGGATTGTCCCCGTTCGGGGCCGCGAGCACGCTCGCGCGCGCCGGGTGGAACGGCCTCGACACGACTCCCGATTCCACGACCCGGCTCGCTGGTCGTCGCGAGCCGTGCATCGGTCACCGAGTCCGGTGCGGTTATGGCCGCCGGCGCGCAGGTGGGAACGTGGACCCCGCCCGCATCGAATCGGAGTTCCCGGCCCCCTCCTACCGAGGGGCCCAGGAGACCGCCCTCCAGCGGATCCGGGCGGCCTTCGAGGACGGGAACGACGTGGTGCTGGTGCGCGCGCCGACGGGGAGCGGCAAGTCCCTCCTCGCGCGGGCCATCGCCGGTTGCGCCCGGCGGCCGGGCGAGGCCGAACCCCACCAGCCCGTCGGGGCGTACTACACGACGCCGCAGGTCTCGCAACTGGACGACGTGGCCGGCGACGCCCTGCTGGAGGACCTGAGCATCATCCGCGGGAAGTCGAACTACAAATGCATCCTCCCCGGGGAGTCCGACACGCCCGTCGACGAGGCGCCGTGTGCCCGCGAGCGCGGCTACAACTGTCCCGTCGAGCACCGCTGCCCGTACTTCTCGGACCGGGCCATCGCCTCGAACCGCTCCATCGCCGCGATGACGCTGGCGTACTTCATGCAGACCGCGGGAAGCGACGTGTTCGGCCAGCGTGACGTGGTGGTCATCGACGAGGCCCACGGCCTCGCGGAGTGGGCGGAGATGTACGCCACCATCGAGTTGACGCCGGGGTGGGTGCCGTCGGCGGTGTGGGAGGCGACGACACCGCCGAACATCGAGAACCTCCGCGACGCGGCCGACTACGCCGAGCGCCTGGAGGCGGCGTGCGACCGCCGGCTGACCGAGCTCCGGTCGAAGGCCGAACTCGACCGCGAGGAGGTCGCCGAGCGCGACCGCCTCACCGACCTCATCCGCGAACTGGGCTGGTTCGTCGAGGACCTCCGCGACACCGACTCGACGACGACGTGGGTCGTCGACCAGCCCGACGGCGCCGGCACCGCGGCCACCATCAAGCCGATGGACCCCGCGCGGTACCTCCACCACACCGTCTGGGACCGCGGGACGAGGTTCGCGCTGCTGTCGGCGACCATCCTCGACAAGGACGCGTTCTGTCGGGGGTCCGGGCTGGACCCCGCGAACGTCGCCCTGGTGGACGTGCCCCACACCTTCCCGGTCGAGAACCGGCCGCTGTACGACACGACCCAGGGGAAGATGACCTACGAGCACCGCGACGAGACCATCCCGAAGATCGCCCGGCTCGTCGTTCGACTGATGCAGCACCACCCCGACGAGAAGGGCCTCGTCCACGCGCACTCCTACGCCATCGCCGAGCGCCTGCGCGAGCACCTCGAGGGCTTCGGCGTCGGCGCCCGCGTCCGCGGGCACGACTCGGACAATCGGGACGCCGCCCTCTCGGGCTGGAAGCGCTCCTCGGGTGCCGACGTGTTCGTCTCGGTCAAGATGGAGGAGGCGCTCGACCTGAACGGCGATCTCTGCCGGTGGCAGGTCCTCTGCAAGGCGCCGTACCCGAACACGCGGGACTCGCGGGTCGCCCGTCGCCTGGAGGACGGCCAGTGGGGCTGGTACTACCGCACCGCCCTCCGGACCGTCATCCAGGCGTGCGGGCGCGTCGTGCGCGCACCGGACGACTACGGGGCCACCTACCTCGCCGACACCTCGCTGCTGGACCTGTTCGAGCGGGCGCGCCACGACATGCCCGACTGGTTCGCCGAACAGGTCGACCTGATGTCGACACCCGACCTGCCGGCGTTCGAGCCGCGGGCGGCCGTCGGCGACGGGAGCGGCGGCTCGCGTGGCGGAACCGGCGGCAGTTCACGGAGCCGCCGGACGGGGAGCGGCGGGTCCGGCGGGCGGTCCGGCCGCTCGAGTGCCGGCTCGCGTGACCCCTCTGACCACCCGCTCTCGGACGTGTGGGGAGAGTGAGGCCGACTCAGAGGAGGGAGACGCCGTAGAGGACGGACGACCCCACCATGAACAGCACCATGAGGAGTGCGAAGATCTGCTGTCGGTCCATACCTCCCCCTACGCGTCCTGCGGTATAAGTCGTCGGGCACGCTCTCGGGCCCCGTGTCGGACGACACGTCCGATGCCGGACGCGCCGTCGGGGTCGCTGGCAGCGGTCGTGTGGCGGGACGGCGACCCCGCGGAGCTTTTGCGTCCCCCGCCCGTTCGGTCGACCAATGCGAACGCTGCCCGCCCTGCTGGTCGTCGCCCTGGTCGTCCTCGCGGGTTGCTCGACCGGGTTCACCGGGAGCCCACTCGGCGACGACGCGGCGCCCGAGCCGACCGCGGAGCCGACACCGACGCCCACCGACGCTGGGGACGCCGGGCCGGACGACTCGACCGCCGGGCCGGACGACTCGACTGACGAGCCGACGGCGACGCCCGGTGCCGCCGCCTTCGACTTCGCCGACCCCGCGACGGACCGGCTCGGCTGGGAGGACGGCTACTGGTACAACGAGTCCGTCGCGTACAACGCCACGGACGGGCTGAACGCGACCGAGCGGCAGGCCCTCGTCGCGCGGTCGATGGCCCGGGTCGAACACCTCCGCCAGCTGGAGTTCCGCGAGACGGTCCCCGTCCGGATCATCAACCGCTCGACCTACCGCGAGCAGTACGCGGGCGGCGGGGCCAACTACACTGCCGAGTTCCGCACCTTCGACAACGCGAAGTTCGAGGCGATGTTCCTCATCGGCGAGGACCGGGACTCGCTGAACGTCCAGAACTCGAACCGGGGCTCGAACGTGCTGGGCTTCTACTCGCCGCGCAACGACTCCATCGTCGTCGTCTCGGAGTCGACGCCGCCGAAGCTCCGCGACGAACTCACGCTGGGGCACGAACTCACCCACGCGCTCCAGGACCAGGTGTACAACCTGACCAACTACACCCGGCCCACGCGGGAGGTGTACAACGCCTACAACGGCCTGTTCGAGGGCGATTCCCACTACACCGAGCAGCTCTACCGCCAGCGCTGTAACGGGGAGTGGAGTTGCCTCTCGCTGCCGAGCGAGGGAGCCGGCGGGGGCGGCGGTGGCGACATCCACTTCGGAGTCTACTTCCTCAACTTCTTCCCGTACAGCGACGGCCCGCCGTTCGTCAGGTACCACCGCGACGCGGGCGGGTGGGACCGGGTGAACGCGATGTACGACGATCCGCCCGCATCCTCCGAGCAGGTCATCTACCCCGCGAAGTACGGCGAGGACCAGCCGACGAACGTCTCGCTGCAGGACCGGAACGGCGGCGTCTGGGAGCGCGTGCGGCCGGCGCCGCCTCGCGAGGGCCAGCGCCGCCCGGCCTACGCGAGCCTCGGGCAGTCGGCCATGAGCGCGATGTTCGCGTACACCCTCACCGACCCGTACAACCGGTCGGTCGTCGACGGGACCCGCGAGTTCATCAACCGTGAGGGTGGTCGGGTCGACCGGCAGGACCCGTTCAACTACGACCTCCGCTGGACGAGCGGCTGGGACGGCGACCGGATGCACGTCTACCGGAACGCCACCGCCGCGGCCGAGACGAACGGCAGCACCAACGCGACGGCGTACGTCTGGAAGTCCGTCTGGGACTCCCCCGAGGAGGCCCGCGAGTTCGCCCGGGGCTACCGCCTGCTGCTCGAACACTGGAAGGGCCAGCGGGTCTCCGGCGACCGCGTCGAGTACGTCTACGAGGTCGACCGGCTCCCCTTCGAGGACGCGTTCCGGGTGCGCGTCGACGGTGACACGGTCGTCATCACGAACGCGCCGACCGTCGACGCGCTGGACGCGGTTCGACCCGACCGCCCGGCCACGGGTGGCGTGACCGCCGATGGCTCCGAGGGGACCACCAGCGGCGGCTCGGGCGAGACTGCGGCGACGATGGGGGCAGCGTGACGACGGCGCGCGACCGCCTGCTCGCCGTCGGGCTGGCGGCCATGCTCGTCCTCGCGGGCTGCAGCGTCGGCGCGCCGCTGGAGGGTGGCGAGCGCGAGGACCCCGCCGAGGACCGCCTCGGCTGGGAGGACGGCTACTGGTACAACGACTCCGTGGACGTGACGTTCGACGACGGGTTGAACGAGAGCGAGCGCCGGCGCGTCGTCGCGCGGACGATGGCCCGGGTCGAGCAGCTCCGCGGGCTGGAGTTCGAGTCGCGGGTCCCGGTCGAGGTCATCTCCCGGCAGGAGTACCGTCAGCAGCGCAGCGACGGCGCGAGCGACCCGGGCAGCGAGTTCAACCGCTGGAACGACCAGGTCTGGGAGGCCATCTTCATCGTCGGCGAGGACGAGAACGTCTCCGAGACGCTGGATTCGGTGTTCTCCTCGTCGGTACAGGGCTACTACTCCCCCTCGAAGGACGAGATCGTCCTCGTGAGCAACAGCGAGACGCCGACCATCGACCGGACGACGCTGTCACACGAACTGGTCCACGCGCTCCAGGACCAGCACTTCGGCCTCGGGACGAACCCGGAGACCCAGGACGCCCAGCTCGCCGAGGATGGGCTCGTCGAGGGCGACGCCAACTTCGTCGAGGAGGCCTACGAGCGCCGGTGCCGGTCGGAGTGGTCCTGCCTGGAGCGGCCCGAGCGCGGCGGTGGCGGCGGCGGCCCGTTCAACCGTGGCCTGTTCACCACCATCTTCGCGCCGTACGCGGCCGGCCCGGGCTTCGTCGGCGACCTGAAGGAGCGCGGCGGCTGGGAGGCCGTCAACGAGGCCTACGACCGGTACCCCGCCTCGACCGAGCAGGTCATCCACCCCGACCGGTACCCGGACGACAGGCCGGTTCGCATCACGCTGAACGACCGCTCCGCCGCGGGCTGGGAGCGGTTCGACGTCGACCCCGCGTACGACACCGTCGGCGAGGCCTCGATCTACGCGATGTTCTGGGCCAACGACCAGCTCGGCGACCACCCGCAGTACGACTACGACCATCCGTTCTCGACGGGCTGGGACGGCGACCGCGTCGTCCCCTACGAGAACGACGGCGAGTACGGCTACGTCTGGCGCAGCGAGTGGGACTCCCCGGGCGAGGCCCGCGAGTTCGTGGCGGCGTACCGGGACCTGCTCCGCTCGCGCGACGCCAAGGCGCGCGACGGTGGCGTGTTCGTGATTCCGGAATCGGACCCCTACGCCGACGCCTTCCGCGTCTCGCGCTCCGGGGCGACGGTGACCATCGTCAACGCGCCGACGGCCAGGGAACTGGACGACGTGCACGAGCCACGGTAGGATTATCTGCTGTTTTCATCCCAGACCGACCAATCTATTCACCTGCCCCCACGATTATCCAGATATCTCCTGGTTTCGATACCTCTCTCACTCGGCCGTGTGAGCCGCTCCGGGTGTGTCGGTCCGCCGGACGCAACCGCTTAGTGACGCCCCGCGGACCTCCGCCACATGAGCGATGTCGCAATCCGGGCGGCGACGCCCGGCGAGGCCGAGGCGGTGCGCGAACTCGCGCGGACGGCGTGGCACGAGGCGTACGACGACATCATGGGGCCCGCGGAGGTCGACCAGCGACTCGACAACTGGTGGCGGGCCGAGGAACTGCGCGACGCCATCACGAACCCGGACCACGTCTTCCTCGTCGCCGTCGATGCCGGCGCCGTGGCGGGCGACGCCGAGCGCGGGGAGGCCGAGACCGGCGCGGGTGCCGACCCGGTCGGCGTGGTCCA
The DNA here is from genome assembly GCF_029338515.1 of Haloglomus litoreum. Lineage (GTDB taxonomy): Archaea > Halobacteriota > Halobacteria > Halobacteriales > Haloarculaceae > Haloglomus > Haloglomus litoreum. The sequence goes on from NZ_CP119988.1 coordinate 3,776,770, forward strand.
CGCCGGCCCCTCGCCGTCGGGCGCGTACGTCGTCCCGCGGCTGTACGTCCACCCCGAGCGGTGGGGCGAGGGCATCGGGACGGAGCTGCTCGACCACGTCGTCGCGCGGGCCCGCGAGGAGACCGACAGGCTCCAGGTCGTCCTGCTGTCGGGCAACGAGGTCGGTGTCGGCTTCTACGAGTCCCGCGGGTTCGAGCCGGTGAGCGAGTCCGGCCTCGTGGACGCCGGCGAGCGGGAGGTCGTCTACGAGCGGGCGCTGGACTGACACGAGCGGGCGCTGGACGGACACGAGCGGGCGCTGGACGGACGGCCGGGAGCGGCCGTCACGGGCGGCGTGCACGCCACCTGACGCCCGTCGGCGTCACATCTGGCCCGGACCGGCACCCTCTTACCCCTCGGCGTCAACGTGTCACTCGCAACCATGTCGGATTCCGACAACCCGGAGGATAGAGGAAGTCGCCGCGAGGCGGCTGGGTGTGAAATTCGTGGGCTCTTCTGACCCCACACCCAACACTGACGCATCGAACTCGTTCCTGTTCGGCGACCACCCAGCGACGCGGCCGCTGAGCGAGGCGACCGGCGTGGAGTTCCTCGACACGACGCTGCGCGACGGGGAGCAGGCGCCGGGCGTCTCGCTGACGCCCGAGGAGAAGGCCGACATCGCCCAGCGGCTCGACGACGCGGACGTCTCGGTCATCGAGGCCGGCTCCGCGTGTACGGGCCCCGGCGAGCGCGAGACCATCCAGCGCGTCACGTCGCTGGACCTGGACGCGACGGTCACGTCGTTCTGTCGGGGCGTCAAGAACGACGTGGACCTGGCGCTCGACTGCGGCGTCGACGGCGTGGACATCGTCGTCCCCGCCAGCGACCGCCACGTCGAGACGAAGGTCGGGACGACCCACGAGGAGGTCATCGCCGACACCGTCGAACTCGTCGAGTACGCCGCCGACCACGGCCTGTGGGTCGAGGTGCTGGGCGAGGACGGCTCGCGCGCCGACCTGGAGTTCCTGGTCGAGTTGATGAGCGCCGCGATGGACGCCGGCGCCGACCGCATCTGCGTGCCCGACACGGTGGGCCACGCCACGCCCGACCGGATGCTCGAGATCTACGCCGCGCTCGCGGACGTGGGCCCGACCAGCACCCACACGCACGACGACCTCGGGCTGGCCGTGACGAACGCGCTCGTCGGCGTCGCCGCCGGCGCGGACCTGGTCCACGGCACCGTCAACGGCATCGGCGAGCGCGCCGGCAACGTCGCCATCGAGGAGGTCGCCATCGCGCTGGACCACGGCTACGGCGTCCAGACGCTCAAGACCGACGAACTGTACGGGCTCGCCGAACTCGTCGCCAACGCGACCGGGGTGCCCATCGCGCCCAACAAGGCCGTTGTCGGGGAGAACGCCTTCACCCACGAGTCCGGCATCCACACGGACGGCACGCTGAAGGACGACGCCATGTACGAGCCGTACCCGCCGGAGAAGGTGGGCCGCGAGCGCCGCCTCGTCCTCGGGAAGCACGCCGGCCGCGCCGGCGTCGAGGCCGCGCTCAGAGAGCACGACGTGGACGTCGACGACGACGAGCTCTCGGAGGTCGTCAGCCGCGTCAAGCAGCTCGGCGACCGCGGCAAGCGCGTCACGGACGCCGATCTGCTCGCCATTGCCGAGGAGGTCCGGGGCCAGGAGCGCGACCGCCGGGTCGAACTGCTCGACCTCACCGCCGCGTCGGGCTCGGGGACGCCCACGGCGAGCGTGCGCCTCCGCGTGCAGGGCGAGGAGCGAACGGCCGCCGGCACGGGCTCCGGCCCGGTCGACGCCGCACTGACTGCGGTCCGCAACGCACTCGGCACCGCCGCGGACGCCCAGCTCGACGAGTACCACGTCGACGCCATCACTGGCGGCACCGATGCCGTCGTCACCGTCGAGGTGACGATGAGTCGGGGCGACCGCACGGTCAACGTCGCCGCCAGCGATTCGGACATCACCACCGCGTCCGTGCGCGCGATGGTCGACGCGCTCGACCGCCTGCTCGCCTACGACGAGGACCCCGTCATCGCTGATGACTGAGTAGGGCGTTCCCTTCTCTTGCGAACCCACCGTTCTTTCGACTGCATAGCGCCTGCTCTGGACCTCGACTCGGGTGGGACTGAAAGGGGCCGCCGTCTCGACGAACCCGGACGACGCAAGCACTGGACCGGAGCGAGCGTAGCGAGCGGAGGGAAGCGCGCAGCGAGGCCCGGGAGTCGAGACGGCGGGGGCTTTCTATCAGCTGTTACGTCTAGCAGCAGTCAACAGAGACCGCTTGAAAGCGCCCGGCCCCTTTCAGTCCCACCCGGGAAGAAGGTGTCACCACCCGACCCGTACCCGAAATCACGGTATGTACGAACCCAGACCGACCCCTTTACCCGGCCACACGTCCAAGCGCGGGCGATGACAGAGCCGCGCGTGCCTGGCGGGCGCGGGACGGAACTCGACCTCCCGTGTGGCGAGACGGTCACCCCCCACGAGCTGGACCTGGGGCTGCGCGAGTACGCCTGCGACTGCGGCGAGCGCCACGCGGTCGTGATGGACGTCCACCCGCTGTCGCGATGGGTGCCCGAGGAACTGGTTCGGACGCTGGAGGCGGCCATCGAGACGGCCGACGAGTTCGGCCAGTTCGGCACGCCCCACGTCATGGGGATGGTGCTGGAGGAGTTCCCCGAGAGCGTGGTGAGTGCGGACGTGAGCGACGACGGGTCGGTCGGCTACGCGATGGTGTGGGTGGCGGACTTCGACGCCCGCCGACTCCACGAGGTCGTGGTGGAGTTACTCGTCGAACTGATGGAGCACGCGCTGAGTCACGCCGAGGACGAGACCGCCGCGAAGCAGTTCGAACAGGAGATGCTCCAGTTCGACGTGGCCGAGTTCGTGGAGGCGTATCGGGCGGAACGCGATTTCGAGGACGAGTTCGACACACCGGCGTAACGGACGGCGGGACCCGACCGACCGTCGGGTTCCACACGGGGGGTGGCAGTATCCAGCCGGACCACAACCGTTAGTACGTACCCCTCTGGACCGGTTGGTAGCGCGATAGACCCCGGTGAGCGGCCGGCTGACGGAACGTCGGACGGACCACTCCGGCCCTCGCCACCGAGCCCTCTTGCGGTTCTCGTCAGCCGCGCGTCTGACGTTTGTCTGACGGGGTTCTATGATAGTAGGGGTGTTGTGTATGCACATGCGCTTACGCCGGGGTGAGTTCGAGCGCATCCGGTCGGTCATCGCGGAGGCCGACGCGGAGCAGCCGCTGACCGCGCGCGAGATCCTCGACCTGCTGGAGGAACACGGCGAGGAGTTCGACAGTGCCCACCGCGTCGCGACGGTCCTCGGCCGCCGGGCCGAGGCCGGCGAGGTGGAGGTCATCCGGGACCACCCCTACCGCTACCGACTCGACGAGCCGCAGTAGGTCGGGAGGGACGACCCGCCGCGGGCCCGTCCCGGCATAGTTGTTGTTGCTGGTATCGACACCCGGGAGCCGCGGCGTCTCCGTCGCCCGAGCCCCAGGCGTAAAGACACTTATCGGGCGCGGCACTCCCCTCGACCAATGCCCTCCAGCACCAGCGCCGGAGTACCCGGCCAGCGGCCGCGTCACCGTCTCACGGCGCCCACCGTGGCGCTCCTGGCCGTCCTCGCGGTGGTCGCGCCGCTCGCCGCGCCCGCCGTCGCCGACACCGGGGGAACGGCTCCCACCACCCGGGACGCCGCGTCCCCCCACGAGAACGTCACCGGCGGGAACCTGACGCGGCTCGTCGGCCCGGGCGCCTCGTACGGCGCGCTCGACGAGTTCGGTGACGTGGCCACGGCCCACCGGAGCGGCGCCCTCGAGATGGCCGACGAGGTGGAACTGGGGGACACGCTGGTGCTTGCGTTCCGGTCGGAGCGACTCGGCGCTGAGTACGCCGACACCGTCGGACCGAACGCGTCCGTGCGCTTCTTCGGGGCGTTGGAGCAGACGAACGCGAGCCTGAACGTCACGAGCGTCTCCGGGACCGACTGCGGGCCGCTCCGGGTCGACCTGCGGGCGAGCCGGCACCGGGTGCTCGCCAACGACACGCGCGGCGCGTTCCGGGTCCTGCTGGATACGGAGGGGCTGGTGGCCGAGGGCGGCTGTGATGGGCGCCTCGAGGTTCCGGGCAGGTACGAGGTGACGCTGGAGCTGCCGGCGGAGAACGAGACCCGCCAGCAGACCGCGCAGTTCAGCCTGCTCGGGGGACTGGACGATGCCGAGCCGGAGCCGGAGCCCGACGAGCGGATTCCGGTGTACCGTGCCGCGCCGTCGCTCGCCGACGACCTCCGGACTGCCGGGGAACTCCGGCGGGGAATCCGGGGCGACCGACTGGAGCGGTCCGAGATGGTCGTTCCCGACGAGGTCGCGGTGGTCCGGCTCCGCTCGGCGCGGCTCGACCGGGCGTACGCGAACGCGAGCGGTGCGAACGCGACACAGCGGCTCCTGCGGGCGGCGAACGCGACCGGTGGGAGCTTCGCCATCGTCACCGAGCGCGTCCGCCTCACGTCCGAGACGGCGGTCAGGTCCGGCGCCCGTCCCGGCGTGGTCCTGCTGGGGCCCGGCGTGCGGACCGTCGCCGACCGGGGGAACGATACGTTCTTCGTCGTGCTCGACACCGGCCGGGCGCGGCTCCGCACCGGGAACGGGACCGTGCCGCTCGCGGCCGACCCTGAGACGACCCTCCGGCCGTCGCTGACCGTTCCCGGCGGCGAACCGGAGCGGTACGTGGGACGGCTCATCGTCAGGCCGCTGGCCGGCAGCATCGCGGTCGCGCGGAACGCGTCGGTCGATGGGGCCCGGCAGGTGGCGGTCATCGGGACCGACGGCGTGTTCGTCGCCCGCGTAGGGTCGAACCTCGCGGTTGGTTCGGCCCTGACGCTCCGGGTCCGGGCGGACGGCGAGACGCTGGCGCGGCGCACGGTCAGGGTCGACCGTGAGCGGGCCGACCGGCCGGAGGGGGACCCCGACGCCACGTTCGACCTCGGGACACAGCCGGCCGGCCGGAGGCTGAACCTGACGCTCGCGCAGAACGGGACCACGTTCCACAGTATGACCGTGCTGGTCGGCCAGCGGCCGACGCTGCGCGACGCGACCGCCCGGCGGGTCCGGGGGGGGCCGGAGGGCTCGACGGTCCGGTTCGGGGTCACGGCTCGCTTCCCGGCACCGGGCTACGTCGTCGTCCAGAACCGGAGCGGTCGGTACGTCGGGTTCCCCGTGCGAGCCGGGGAGCCGGTCCGGGTGAACGGGACGGTCCGGATCCGGGAGCGCGACGACGGCGGCTCGCGCCCGGTCCAACTCATCGCGGTCTACGACAGCAACGGGAACGGTCGGTTCGACGGCCCCCGGACGTCGGACGAGATCGATCTCCCGTTCCAGTCGGACGAGGGGGGAATCCTCGTCCAGACGGTCCGGCTCCCGCCGCCGTCGCCGACGCCGACGGTCACCGCGCCGCCGCCGGGAACGACCATCGCGGTCGACGAGGGCCAGCCGGGGTTCGGGCCGCTCGTAGCCCTCCTCGGGATGCTGGGAGTGGTCTGCCTGCTCGGAGCGCGCCGCGGCCGCGGCGGGTCGTCGTAAGGTTTGCGAATTTCGAAACGACGTTCCGAGATTCGTAACGTTTCGTCGCCCTTATTACGATGTGCGGACCACCTCGCGGTAATGAGCGTAACCGGCGAGGACCGGACCATCCTGCTTATCGGGAGCGGCCCGATCCAGATCGGACAGGCGGCCGAGTTCGACTACTCCGGCGCGCAGGCGTGTCGCGCCCTGCAGGAGGAGGGCGCCCGGGTCGTCCTCGTCAACTCCAACCCCGCGACCATCATGACCGACCCGGAGATGGCCGACGAGGTGTACGTCGAGCCCATCACCACCGAGGCCATCGCCGAGGTCATCGAGGAGGAACGCCCCGACGGCGTCATCGCGGGGCTGGGCGGCCAGACGGGACTGAACGTCACGGCCGAACTCGCCGAGGAGGGTGTCCTCGAGGAGTACGACGTGGACATCATGGGGACGCCGCTCGACACCATCTACGCGACGGAGGACAGGGACCTCTTCCGCGAGCGGATGGAGTCCATCGGCCAGCCCGTGCCCGAGTCCGTCACCATCAACAGCATCGACGAGATCGACGACGCCGTCGACACGGTCGGCGGACTCCCGGCCATCATGCGCACCACGTACACGCTGGGTGGGGCGGGGTCGGGCGTCATCCACGAGATGGACGAGATGCGCGAGCGCGTCCGCAAGGGTCTGCGCCTCTCGCGCAACAACGAGGTGATGATCACCGAGTCCATCGACGGCTGGGTCGAACTGGAGTACGAGGTGATGCGCGACGCCGACGACTCCTGTATCATCATCTGCAACATGGAGAACCTCGACCCGATGGGCATCCACACGGGCGAGTCGACGGTCGTCACCCCGTCGCAGGTCATCCCGGACGAGGGCCACCAGGAGATGCGCGACGCGGCGCTGGAGGTCATCCGCGAACTCGGTATCCAGGGCGGCTGTAACATCCAGTTCGCGTGGCAGGACGACGGCACCCCCGGCGGCGAATATCGGGTGGTAGAGGTGAACCCGCGCGTCTCGCGGTCCTCCGCGCTGGCGTCGAAGGCGACGGGCTACCCCATCGCCCGCGTCACCGCGAAGGTCGCGCTGGGCAAGCGCCTCCACGAGATCGAGAACGAGATCACCGGCGAGACCACGGCCGCGTTCGAGCCGGCCATCGACTACGTCGTGACGAAGGTGCCGCGCTGGCCGAAGGACAAGTTCACCGACGTGGACTTCACGCTGGGCACGGCGATGAAGTCGACCGGCGAGGCGATGTCCATCGGCCGGACGTTCGAGGAGTCGCTGCTGAAGGCGCTCCGGTCGAGCGAGTACCAGCCCGCCGTCGACTGGGTCGACGTGAGCGACGAGCGCCTCGAGCGGGAGTTCCTCGAGACGCCGACGCCGGACCGCCCGTACGCGATGTTCGAGGCGTTCGACCGCGGCTACTCCGTCGAGGAGGTCGTCGAGCTGACCCGCATCAAGGAGTGGTACGTCGAGCGGTTCAAGACAATCGCCGACGCCGCCGCGGACGCCCAGAACGGCGACTTCTCCGGCGCCGCCAACATCGGCTTCACGGACCACCAGACCGCGGCCATCGCCGACGGCGCCGGCACCGCCCCGGAGTTCGCCTCCGAGGCCAACCCCCAGCAGGGCCCCATCGACGAGGTCGAGCGCGAATCCATCGACCGCCGGTTCAAGCAGGTCGACACCTGCGCCGGCGAGTTCGCCGCCAGCACGCCGTACTACTACTCGGCTCGCGACCCGGTCTCGGGCATCTCGCGCGACGAGGTCCAGGTCGACCGCGACAACGAGTCCGTGGTCGTGGTCGGCGGCGGCCCCATCCGCATCGGGCAGGGCGTCGAGTTCGACTATTGCGCGGTCCACGCGGTCCGCGCGCTGCGCGAATCGGGCATCGACGCCCACGTCGTCAACAACAACCCCGAGACGGTGTCGACGGACTACGACACCTCCGACGGGCTGTTCTTCGAGCCCATCACGGCCGAGGAGGTGGCCGACGTGGTCGAGGAGACCGACGCCGACGGCGTGATGGTCCAGTTCGGCGGCCAGACCTCCGTCAACATCGGCGAACCGCTCGCCGACGAGATCGAGCGCCGCGGCCTCGACTGCGACATCATGGGGACCTCCGTCGAGGCGATGGACCTGGCGGAGGACCGCGACCGCTTCAACCGCCTGATGGACGACCTGGGTATCTCCCAGCCCTCGGGCGGCACCGCCACGAGCGAGAGCGAGGCGCTCGACCTCGCGAACGATCTGGGCTACCCCGTCCTCGTCCGGCCGTCGTACGTGCTGGGTGGGCGCGCGATGGACGTGGTCCACTCCGACGAGGAGCTGAAGAGCTACATCGAGGAGGCGGTGCGTGTCTCCCCGGACAAGCCCATCCTCGTCGACGAGTTCCTCGCCGACGCGGTCGAGCTGGACGTCGACGCCGTGGCCGACGGCGAGGACGTGCTCATCGGCGGCATCATGGAACACGTCGAGACCGCCGGTGTCCACTCGGGCGACTCCGCGTGCATGATCCCCCCGCGGTCGCTCTCGGAGGACACCCTCGAGCGCGTCCGCGAGGTCACGAAGGACATCGCGGTGGCACTCGACACCGTCGGCCTGCTGAACGTCCAGCTGGCGGTGCGTGACGGCGAGGTGTTCGTCCTCGAGGCGAACCCGCGCTCCTCGCGCACGGTCCCGTTCGTCTCGAAGGCGACCGGCGTCCCCATCGCGAAGCTGGCGGCGAAGGTGATGGCGGGCTCCTCGCTGGACGAACTCCGCGCACACGAGATGGTGCCCGAGCACGTCTCCGTGAAGGAGGTCGTCCTGCCGTTCGACCGCCTGCCCGGCTCGGACCCGCGTCTGGGCCCGGAGATGAAGTCCACCGGCGAGGTCATGGGCACCGCCCGCTCGTTCGGGAAGGCCTACCTCAAGGCCCAGTCCGCGACGGGCAAGGCCATCCCGACCGAGGGCGTGGCGCACGTCGACCTGGACTCGGTGCGTGAGCTGTCGCAGCTCGACGAGGACGTGAGCGAGGTCCGCGAGGGCTTCGAGCGCCACTTCGAGGTCAAGCAGTTCGACGACCTGGAGCAGGCGATCAAGGACGGCGAGGTGGACCTGGTGGTCTCGCGCGAGCGCAAGCCGCTGGAGGTCGCCGTCGAGGAGACCGTCACCTACTTCTCGACACTCCCCTCGGCGAAGGCCGCGCTGGAGGCCATCGAGACGAAGGACGAGCCGCTGGACGTCGAGTCGCTGTCCGAGCGCCCGCGCGAGCGGCGCAAGTGGGGCGTCCGCGAGGAGTAGGACCCCCCACGGGCCGGTCCACTCCCATCGGGAACCCGTTCCGGCGGCCCCGGAAGCGGGTCACGTACAGCCCGTGGTTCGGTGGCGGGACGACCGTGCACAGCTACCGGACTGATCCACGGTGACATCAGCGACGGGGAGCTGCTGGAGGCCCCTCCGTCGGCGCACGCTCCGAGACCGCTGGCTCGCTGCCCCCGCCAGGACGCCGAGCCGTGCGGAACGGACGGCCAGCCCACCACCGGCCGGTATCTGAGCGCGCGGGTTCGCGGGCCCCAGAACGTATCCGTCGGACGACCCCGGTTCGAGGTATGGACGAAGCACTCGGAGAGGCGACCATCGTCTACGACCACCCCGAGGAGGGGACCGCCGAGCTGACCCTCGAGAACGAGAACGTGGCGTACTTCCAGGACCACTGGATCTGCAAGATCGACGAGCGCGACGGCGAGGACATCGTCCGGCGCATTCCCGCCGAGCGGGTCTACTACGTCGAGCGCACGGTCGAGGAGTTCGAGGACGAGGTGGCGACGCTGCGCAACCAGGTCGAGTCGTTCGCCGACGACCTCCGCGAGACGCTGCTCGGCGGGCGGAAGCGCGACGGCGGAGACGACCCGGACACCGAGGCGGACGCCGACCGTGACGACGGCGACGACGGTCCGGTCACCGTCGACGTGAGCGAGGCCGAGCGCGACGACCAGTAGCCTCGAACCGGGTCGAACCCTCGCACGCTGGCGGGACCGGTCGGGGACGAGATGGGCTGAAACCGCGGTGACCGCCGGGCAGCCGGTGGGATCCGGGGTGCCGGAGAAGCCCGCGGATATTTAGGCTCCCCCGACCTCGGACCGGATATGCAACGCGCCGTACTGCTCAGTGTACTCCTCCTCGTCGCGGCGGCCGCACCGTTCGTCGGGACCGCCGCAGCGACACAGGAGCAGGTGACGCTGGACGTGCAGGTGGTCAACGAGGCGGGTGATCCGGTCAGTGGGGCGACGGTCAACGCCACCTGGGACGGCGGCAGCCGGACGGAGACGACGACCTCCAGCGGCCGGACCCTCATCGACGTCCCACGGGGGGAGGACGTCCGACTCACGATCAGCGACGACACCTACGTCCGGAACTTCCCGAAGATCGTCACGAACGCCGAGGCCCAGGACGTGACCATCGAGGTCGCGAGGAAGGGGTCGGCGACGCTGACGTTCACCGAGGAGGGGAGCACGCCGGTCGAGAACGCGACGGTGTTCATCCGGTCCGGCCAGCGCGTCGTCGTGCGGGGGGAGACGAACGCGAACGGCCGGTTCTCCAGCGGCACCATCGAGCAGGATGACTACACGCTCATCTTCCGCAAGGACGGCTACTTCCGCAACGAGACGTCCCTCTCGGTGCCCGGGAGCGTCATCCGGTCCTACGAGATGCGCCGCGGGACCGTCAACGCGGAGTTCCGCGTGGTCGACGACCACTTCGACGACCCGCGGCCCGTCTCCGACGCCGCGGTCACCCTCGAGGGGATCGGCACCCAGCGGACGACCAACGGCCGGGTGACGTTCACCGTCCCGGTCAACACCCAGCAGCAGGTCGAGGTGACGAAGGAGGGGTACCGGACGGTCGAACTGACCGCCACCATCGGCGAGGGCAGCGAGAACGTCCGCGTGACCATCCAGCGGACGCCGAAGCTGAACCTCACCGCCGATAGTACCCGCGTGCTGGTCGGGAACCGCGTCGGCGTCTCCGTCCTGAACGCCTACGACGAGCCGGTCAACGGCGCGACCATCAGGTTCGACGGCGAGCGGCTCGGGCAGACCGGGTCCGACGGCCGGTTCCGGTTCCGCGTCGACTCCACCGGGAACCACACCCTCGAGGCGAGCACGGCGTCGCTGACCTCCGACCCCGTCATCATCCGCGGCGTCGAGGTCGACGAGTCGACGCCGACCGCGACACCGACCGCGACGGCCACCCCGACCGAGACGCCGACCGAGACGGCGGCCGAGACGCCCACGGCCACCCCCGCGGTCGGGCTGCCCGGCTTCACGCCCGCGGTCGCGGTGCTCGGGCTGCTGCTGGCGGCACTGCTGTTCCGACGGCGCGACTGATTCGGCCACGGGGGACCCGGCCGACAGGGATTTATGATGTCATTCAGTCTCTAGGGACCAGGCTGATGGACATCCGCCTTCGCTGTCGTTCCGCGACGGCCGGTCCCACGCGTAGCGGACCCGCCGACCGCGACGACGGAAGGGGGGCGTCCGGCGTGACCGAACAGGGACCATCAGGGCGGGAGGGGGGGTGGCCGTGAGCGAACGGTCGGACCCGGGACGACCGACCGGTTCGGGGCAGGGGGGTGGGGCCGTGGGGGTGGACCCACCGGCCGATCGGGTGCTGCTGTTGCTCGAGCCGGGACGCGACCGTGAGCTGTTCGCCGAGCGACTCGCCGACCACGACCTCGTGGTCGGCGACCCCGACGGGAGCATCCCGGAGTTCGACTGCTGTCTCGTCGACACGACCACGTATCCCGCGGTGGTCGACGCGCTGGCCGAACGGAAGGCCGAGACCGGCCCCCACCTCCCGGTGTTGCTCGTCGTCGGCCCGGACGAGCGGGAGGAAGTCGTTCGGGAGAGCGCCGACCTCGCCGACGACGTGCTCCCACTGCCGACCTCCTGGCCGGTCCTCCGGAACCGGGTCGACTCGCTCCTGCGGGCACGCCGGGATTCGCTCCGCCTCAACGCCGAGCGCGAGCGGTTCCGCACGCTCGCGGAGACCGCACCCAACGCTATCCTCACCATCGACAGCGACGGCGTCGTCCGGTACGCCAACCCCGCCATCGAGCAGGTGTTCGGCCACCCGCCCGAGGCCGTGACCGGCGAGCCGCTGACGATGCTGATGCCACAGGGACTCCGGGAGGCCCACCGGGAGGGACTGTCGCGGTACGTCGAGACCGGCGAGCGGTCGCTCGACTGGACCGGGTCCCGGCTCCCGGGCCGGCACGCCGACGGGCACGAGATACCGCTGCTGCTGGCGTTCGCCGAACACTGGACGGGGGGCGAGCGCCGCTTCACCGGCATCGTTCAGGACATCTCGGAACAGGTCGAGCGCGAGCGGGAACTCGAACGGACGGTCGACCTGCTGGGGAAGACACAGACCATCGCCGACATCGGTGGCTGGGAGATCGACGCCGAGACGCTGGGCGTGCTCTGGACCGAGCAGGTGTACGAGATCGTCGGGCTTCCGGTCGGCGAGGAGCCACCGCTCGAGAAGGCGCTCGAACTCTACCACCCGGCGGACCGGTCCCGCGTCGAGGCAGCCGTCGAGGACGCATTGGAGACGGCCGAGCCGTTCGACATGGAACTGCGCATCCAGCGGCCGAACGGCGAGGTCCGCTGGGTCCGCGTGCGTGGCGAACCGGAGAGCGTCGACGGCGAGGTCGAGATGCTCCGGGGGACCATCCAGGACATCACGGAGCGACGGGAGCGCGAGCGGGAGCTGGAGCGGACGGTCGACCTGCTGGACCGGACCCAGTCGATGGCCGATGTCGCGGGCTGGGTGGTCGACGCGGAGACGCTGGAACTCACCTGGACCGACCAGCTGTTCGAGCTCCTCGGCATCCCGGTCGGCGAGGAACCACCCCTGGACGAGGCGCTGGGGTTCTACCACCCGGAGGACCGGCCACGCATCGAGGCCGCCATCGCGGCCGCGCTCTCGGAGGGGGAGCCGTTCGACCTCGACCTCCGCGTCGTGCGGGCCGACGACGAGGTCCGGTGGGTGCGGACGGTCGGCGAGCCGGTCGTGGTGGACGGCGAGGTCGAGACGTTCCGGGGGACCTTCCAGGACATCACCGAGCGGATGGCGCGCCAGGCCGAACTGGAGCGGACCCTCGATCTGCTCGACCGGAGCGGCGAGATCGCCGAGATCGGCGGCTTCGAGAACGACTTCGACACCGGGGACGTCGTGTGGACGTCCCAGACCTACGACATCCTCGGCCTGTCGCCGTCGTACGAGCCCGACCTCGACGGTGTCCCCGAGTTCTACCATCCCGACGACCGGGCGGAGGTGCTGGCGGCCATCGAGAACACCCTGGAGACCGGTGAGCCGTTCGACCTCGAGGTCCGGGTCGTCACCGCCGACGACCGGGAGCAGTGGGTCCGGCTGCGCGGCGAACCCACCAGCGGGGACGGCGACGTGATACGCGGGACCATCCAGGACATCTCCGATCGCAAGAAGCGCGAACAGGAACTGGAGCGGTACGAGACGGTGCTGGAGACGGTCCCGGAGGCGGCGTGGGTGCTCGACGAGCGCCTCGAGGTGGTGTTCGCCGACAGCAACGCGGCCGAATCCGCCGGACTGACCCGCGAGGAGATAGTCGGGAAGCCCACCGACACGTTCCGGGACACGCTCTTCCCCAACGCCGAGGCGTACACGGAGTACGTCGGGGCTGCCGAGGCGATACTGGCCGGCGAGCGCGAGAACGCCGAGGTCGTCACCGAGCTGTCGCTCGTGGACGGGGCGGTGGTCGTCGAGATCGGTCTCTCCCCCCTGACCCGCGACGGCGAGATCGAGGGCGTCGTCGGGCTGGCACGCGACATCACGGGCCGGATCGAGCGGCAGCGCGAACTCGAGCGGACGGTGGACATGCTCGACCGGGCCGAGCGCATCGCGGACGTCGGGGGCTGGCAGTACGACCCCGCGGCCGAGGAGCTCATGTGGTCCGAGCAGGTCTACCGCATCAGCGGCCTCGACCCCGCGACGGAGGAACCCGACGTCGAGGAGGCCATCGACCTCTATCACCCGGAGGACCGCCCGATCATCGCCGAGGCGTTCGAGCGGGCCCTCGAAGAGGGCGAGCCGTACGACCTCGAACTCCGGATCGTCCGGCCGAGCGGCGACGTCCGATGGGTCCGGACCATCGGTGAGCCCGAGGTCGTCGACGGACGGCGGGTGGTGCGCGGTGCCTTCCAGGACATCCACGCCCGGAAGGAACGCGAGCGGGAACTCGAACGGACGGTCGCACAGCTCCGTCAGACGCGTGACATCGCCGACGTGGGCGCCTGGGAGTACGACCCCGATACCGAGGAGGTGTGGTGGGACGGGAAGGTGTGGGACATCCACGGCCAGCTGGCGTCGTTCGAGCCGACCGCGGAGTCGGTCATGGCGCTGTACACGCCGGCGTCCCGGAACCGGATGGAGAGGGCCATGGAGCGAGCCGTCGTCGAGTTCGAGTCGTTCGACATCGAGATCGAGGTGGCCACCGAGCCGACGCGCTGGGTCCGGGTCACCGGCGAGCCGCAGGTCGAGGACGGCCACACGACGGTCGTCCGCGGTGTCGTCCGGGACATCACCGGACCCAAGCGCCGCGAGAAGTTCCTGCAGCGGCACGAGCGCATCGTCGAGACGGCCGACGAGCCCATCTACACGCTTGACGCCGACCTGCGGCTCACGCTGGTCAACGGTGCGCTCGCCGGGCTGTTCGGCCGCAACCGGGAGGAGCTGCTCGGCGAGCACGTCTCGACGGTGTTCGGCGACGCCCACGCGGAGGCGCTCGGTGACGCCGCCACCAAGCTCTACGCCCGCGACGATGACGACCCCATCACCGTCGAGACGGTCATCACGGACGCGTCGGGGCGGCCCCGGTACTACCAGACGACGGTCTCACCGAAGTTCGATGCCGACGGCTTCCAGGGGCTCGTCTGCGTGAGCCACGACGTGAGCGACCTCACCGAACACGAGCGCCGGCTGTCGGTCCTGGACCGCGTGCTCCGGCACAACCTCCGCAACAAGATGAACGTGGTCCTGGCGCGGGCCCAGGATATCCAGAGGGAGGCCACCGACCCGGCGGCCGTGGAGGCGGGGGCGTCCATCGAGGCGGCCGCGGAGGAGCTGCTGGGGCTCGGCGAGGCCGCCCGGACGTTCCACGACACGCTGGACCCCGCCGGGATGGACCTGGTCGCCGTCGAGGACATCGCTACCCACGCCGGCCACGTCGTCGAGGCCGCACGCGCCAGCTACGACGACGTGACGGTCGACGCCGACCTCCCCGACCGGGCGTGGGCACTGGTCCACGCGGAGTTCGAGCTGGCGCTGGGCGAACTGGTCGACAACGCCGCCACCCACGGCGGGGCGGGGACGACCGTGACCGTCGCGGTCGAGCGGGCCGGCGACGAGGTGGTCGTCCGGGTCCTCGACGACGGGCCCGGCATCCCGGTGCTGGAGCGGCGGGCACTCGAGGCCGGCTCGGAGTCCCCGCTCCAGCACGCCACCGGGCTCGGCCTCTGGTTCGTCCAGTGGACGGTCAGGAACAGCGGTGGGACGATGCACATCGACGACCGCGAGGGGGGCGGCGCGGTCGTCGAACTCCGGCTTCCGGCCGCCGACCCGGACGAGTGATGGGGCGGGTCAGCCGTCGACGGTGAAGCCGCGCTCGTGGAGGAGCGCCGGCACGCGATCGACGTGGTCACCCTGCAGTTCGATGGTCCCATCGGTGGTGGTCCCGCCGGTGCCGAGCGCGCCCTTCAGTTCGGAGGCGAGCGCGTCGAGGTCGGTGTCGTCGAAGCCCTCGACGATGGTGACGGGCTTGCCGTAGCGGCGATTCTCGAGGCGGATGCGGAGCCGTGCGTCCGCCCGCGCGAGGTCGTCGTCGATACCCAGCTCCGCCGGTAACCCGGCGATGTCGGAGAGGTCCTTTGCCACGGCCGGGGTACGGGCCGGGCGCTGATAAGCGAGCGCCGGTCGTGTCGTGAGTGCGCAATATCGGTTACTGGTAGAAACCTGATTTCGTCTTGTAACTACTTGCCCAACAGCGCCCGCAGTTGCTCGCGCGAGAACAGCGTCGAGGGTTCGTCCATGTGGACGCCGATCTCTCCAGAGAACGCCCGAAGGCCGGCGCGCTGGAGCGGTTCCGGGACCGAATAGCCCGCGCGGACGAGGTGGCCCAGCCGTTGCTCGGTCCGCAACTCGTCGCGCCACGCCCGCTCGTAGTCGCCCAGCGTCCCCGGCACGGCCGGATCGACGGTCCGGGCGGCGTGGTCGGCCGCGCGCATCCCGTAGAGGATGCCGCCGCCGGTGAACGGTTTCGTCTGGGCGGCGGCGTCCCCGACGAGCAGCGAGCGCCGGCCGGTCACGCGCTTCGGCGGGCCGACCGGGATGAGCCCGGAGCAGCGCCGGTCCAGCGTGACGCCGTAGTCCTCGCAGAGGGCCTCGAACCGGGCGCGCTCGTCCTCGCCGGGCGAGACCGCCAGCCCGTACTCGACGCCCGCGTCGCCCCGCGGGATGCGCCAGGCGAAGAAGCGCGGGACGGTGAGGTGGACGTCGACGAAGTCCTGGGGGTCGGGGTCCTCGTCGAACCCGAGGACGCCGTGGAGGAACTCGTCGGGTTCGGGGAGGCCGCATTCGTCGCGGACCCGCGAGCGCGGGCCGTCCGCGCCGACGACCATCCGGGCCTCGTGGCGCTCGGTCCCGTCCGGGCCACGGGCCGTGACGGCCACCGAGTCGCGGCGCTCGTCGACGGCTGTCACGGTGTGGTGGTTGCGCACGTCGGCGCCCGCGTCCGCGGCGGCCTCGGCGAGCGTCCGGTCGAGGCCGACCCGATCGATGGCGTTCGAGATGGGCTCGTCGCGGTGGAACGCGTAGGCCGGCGAGTCCGCCCCGCCGAGGTGGAACCGGGCGCCGCGGATGGCGTTCTGGAACAGCTCCTCGCGGGCCCCGTCGGGGACGTAGTCCCAGATGTCCAGCGAGACGTGCCCGGAGCAGGCGAGGGGCTTCCCCACCTCGCCCTGCTCGAGGACGAGCACGTCGCGGCCCCGATCGGCCGCGCTCCGGGCGAACCGCGCGCCTGCGGGGCCGCAGCCGACGACGACGAAATCGTACATCTACTCGATGTCTGGGGGATTCCCGGCTAAGTAGCTTGTTGCTCGGTGGTGCCGACGGCGACCGGAGCGGCCGGACAGCACCGGGAGACTCCGTTGGAACTCTCCGGTCCCGGCCGAAAGCCTGTGCGGGACACAGGGGATATATCCAGCACACCAACCACCTCTCGCACGCCCCGACACGCACTTCCGGAATCCGACTGGAAAACCGAGGGTCGAGCGGTGGAACACACACGATTCGAAAGCCGAATAGCCGACCCGACGTCCCTCCGGGTCGTTCGGAGCGCCCCCGAACAGGACTGATACGCTACGAGAGCCCGTCACTCACGCAGCTCCGTCTCGCCGAGCGACTTTCGATTCGAAGGCGAAACCGGCAAAGAATTTCAGCCCGTACGTTCACACGTATGGCGACCACCATCACCGTGAACGGGATGTCCTGCGACCACTGCGAGCGGACGGTCTCTGACGCCATCGAGGCTGTCTCCGGCGTCACCGACGTCACGGTCGACCGCACCGCCGGGACGGCGACGGTCGAGGGCGAGGCCGACCCGAACACGCTCGTCGCCGCCGTCGAGGACGCCGGCTACGAGGCTTCGGCCTGAGTCGCCGGCCACGCACGAGGTATCGATGACCGACCGAGACGACCCGACGAGACCACCCATGACACAGACCGAACCGCTCTCCAGCACGCTGTTGATCGCCCTCGGTGCCATCCTGCTCCTTCCGGTACTCGGGATGGCGTTCATGATGCCGATGATGGGGATGTGGGGGGGCGGATGGAGCCACATGGCCGACACCGGGATGTGGGGTGCCGGTGGCGGGTCGTGGGTGTGGGTCGTGATGTGGCTCGTTCCGCTGGTCGTCCTCGGCGGACTCGGCTACCTGCTCTACCGTGGTCTCGCCGGGACGGTCGACGAGTCCGCGGACCCCGCGCTCGAGGAACTCCGCCTCGCGTACGCTCGCGGCGACCTCTCGGACGAGGAGTTCGAACGCCGCCGTGAGCGGCTCGGCGAGTCGGAGTGACGCCGATGGCCGACCACCAGGCGGCTCACGAGGACGACGAACACGCCAGTCACGCCCACCACGAGCGGCGCACCGACCGCGCGTGCCCGGGCTGTCGGGTGTGTGAGTGCTACCGCCCGACGCGAGGCGGAACGGATGCCGAGCGGACGGCACACGCCGCCCACGGCGCGACCGATGCCGGCGAGGGACACGACCACGGTGGTGGGCAGGACCACGATGGGGGACACGACCACGGCGCGATGGTCGACCACTCCGACCACGAGGCGATGTTCAGACGCCGGTTTGTCGTCAGCCTCGCGCTGGCGATCCCCGTCCTCTACTACAGCGCGTCCCTCCAGTCGTGGCTCGGGTTCACCGCCGTCTCGGTCCCCGGGAGCGAGTTCGTCGCCCCCGTCTTCGGTGTTCTCGTCTTCGCCTACGGTGGCATCCCGTTCCTGCGGATGGGCGCCGTCGAGGTCCGCAATCGCGAACCGGGGATGATGCTGCTCATCTCGCTGGCCATCACCGTCTCGTTCGTCTACAGCCTCGGCGTCGTCGTCTCCGGCGTCGGCGAGCCGTTCTTCTGGGAGCTCGTCACGCTCATCGTCATCTTCCTGCTCGGCCACTGGATCGAGATGCGGAGCGTCCGGCGGGCCTCGGGTGCGCTCGACGAACTGGCAGACCTGATGCCGGACACCGCAGAGCGGGTGACCGAGGCGGGCGAGACGGAGGAGGTGGCGGTCGCCGACCTCGCTGCGGGCGACCTCGTCCTCGTCCGCCCGGGGGCGAACGTCCCCGCCGACGGCGTCGTCGAGGAGGGCGAGTCGAAGGTCAACGAGGCGCTGGTCACCGGCGAGTCCGCGCCCGTCGAGAAGACGCCGGGCGACGAGGTCATCGGCGGGACGACCAACCGGAGCGGGAGTCTGCGGGTCAGGGTGACCGCGACCGGCGAGGAGACCACCCTCTCGGGTATCATGCGTCTCGTCGAGGAGGCCCAGCGGAGCCGGTCGCGGACACAGGTGCTCGCCGACCGCGCGGCCGGGTGGCTGTTCTACGGAGCCCTCGGGGCCGCGGTCGTCACGGCCGTCGCGTGGACGGTCGCCGTCGGGTTCGGCCTCACCGTGGTCGAACGGGTGGTCGCCGTCCTCGTCATCGCCTGTCCGCACGCGCTCGGGCTGGCCGTCCCGCTGGTCGTCGCCATCAACACCTCGCTGGCCGCCCGCAACGGGATGCTCGTCCGCGACCGCATCGCGATGGAGGAGGCCCGGAACCTCGACATCGTCGTCTTCGACAAGACCGGGACGCTCACGAAGGGCGAACAGGGCGTCGTGGACGTGGCGACGACCGACGGCTGGAGCGAGGACGACGCCCTCCGACTGATGGCCGCCGCCGAAGGGGACTCCGAACACATGATCGCGGCGGCGATCCGCGAACACGCGGCGGAGCGAGGCCTCGATGTCCCCGACGCGAGCGGGTTCGAGGCACTGGAGGGGCGTGGCGTCCGGGCGACGGTCGAGGCCGACACGGCGCTCGTCGGGGGCGACGGCGGGACGGCCGAGGAGACGGTGTACGTCGGCGGCCCGAACCTGCTCCGAGAGATGGACGTCGACCGCAGCGAGGTCATCGAATCGTTCACCGAGGAGATGGGGTCGCTCGGCCGCGGTGTCGTCTACCTCGTCCACGGGGAGCGAGTGGTCGGTGCCGTCGCGCTCGCCGACGTCGTCCGCGAGGAGAGCCGCGAGGCCGTCGACGCGCTCCACGCGATGGGTATCGAGGTGGCGATGCTGACCGGTGACTCCGAGGCGGTCGCCCGCGCCGTGGCCGACGACCTCGGCATCGACACCTACTTCGCCGAGGTACTGCCCGAGGACAAGGACGAGAAGATCGTCGAACTCCAGCGTGCGGGCCGGCTGGTGGCGATGGTCGGCGACGGCGTGAACGACGCGCCCGCACTGACACGTGCGGACGTCGGTATCGCCATCGGGTCCGGCACCGACGTCGCCGTCGAGTCGGCCGACGTCGTCCTCGTGGAGAACGACCCGCGTGACGTGGTGGCGCTCGTGCGCCTCAGCAAGCGGAGTTACCGGAAGATGCAGGAGAACCTCGTGTGGGCCGCGGGCTACAACGTGTTCGCCGTGCCGCTGGCTGCGGGCATCCTGGCCCCGTTGGGTATCCTCCTCTCGCCGGCACTCGGCGCCGTGCTGATGTCCGCGAGTACGGTCATTGTGGCGGTGAACGCACAGCTCCTGCGACGGGCGGACATCCGGCCGCAGGGCGGAGCGCTCTCCGGACGTGGTGACTGACTCGCACCCTGTACCCAGCACGCCTCCAACGAACTATCGGGGATGCTGGACCTCGACCGGCCCCACTGGGTAGAGCGCCCCTGCCCGCTCGACGCCCGGGAATCCAGGAGCCGTTTCACCGTGGTCGGCACGTGCCCGAGGTGCAATAGCGGGGGTCACAGGCCGCTCTGCCACCATCAAGCAGACCGACTTATTTTCGATCTGTAACACACACCCATCATATATAGAGAGACTTCTATCGATATTCAGGATTCAAGAATAGAACCCAGAATATTACTGAGGTGTGTACTACAGACACACCAGGGCTCGCGGAACACCCCATTCGCCACCGGCCACCTGCTCGAACGAGGCGCCGGCGTCGGTCGACCGGAACAGGCCGCGGTTGGTGCACACGAGCAGTTCGTCGGGCGCGGGCGCCGCCAGGACCGCCCGGCAGACGCCCTCACCGACCGGCACTCCCGCGCCCAGCGTCTCCCCGTCGAAGCGCCGCCAGTTCCCCTCGCCGTCACGACGATAGACGTGCGCGTCGGCACTCGCGACCCGGTGCGCCGCGTACGCGCCGTGCGCTGCGGAGACGTACACCCGGTCGGGGTCCCCGGGGTCCACGGCCAGCCCCCAGACGTAGCCGTGTTCGAGGCCAGCGGTCGGGTGGTCCCAGGAGGCGCCCGCATCCGCGGACTGCGCGTACCCGTCGCCCGCGGCCGCGTACACCCGGTCGGGGGCGTCCGGGTGCGTCGCGAGGGCGTGGTTGTCGTAGCGGCTGCCGGGCGGGCGCTCCGTCCACGACGCTCCCCCATCCGCGCTCCGGACGAACGCGCCGGCCTCGATGCCGACGTACAGGCGCTCGGGGTCCTCGGGATGGACCGCCAGCGTCCGGACGTGGTGGGTATCCGGGCGCGGCGGGAACGACCACTCGGCCGCGGAGGGCAGGTCGGTGAGCGGCGCGCACTCACGCCACGTCTCGCCCGCATCGTCCGAGCGGTACACCTCGCTCGGCTCGGCCCCGAGGTAGACCACGTCCGGGTCGCTCGGCGCCGTCGCGAGCGCGGTCACGCGCCCGGGGAGCGTCTCCGGCGCGACGCGTTCGAACGATGGGTCGGTCGCGCCGTCGCCGGCCTCGAGGTCGGCCGCCCGCCACAGCCCGTCGTCGAACGTTCCGGCCAGGACCGCCCCCCCGGTGCCGGCGAGGCACTCGACCCGGTGGCCGGGGAGGTATCCGGTCGCGACGCCGGCGTCGGGGGGAATCGCACGCAGTCCGTCTTCGAGTGCGAGGAGTGAGAGCATGGCACCGACTACGGCGCGCGGACACATCAGCGTGCCCACGGGGGCGCGTCCCAGAGATCGCCACCTGAGGAGTAGCCGAGCAGGGCCGAGAGGGTCGTTCCCCGGTTCTACACCGCCAATCACCAGTTACTAAACCCGATGAAACCCCCGGAAGCGACCCGAATGGCCGGTAGTATTATCACCATAGATAGGGATATATAGGACAATGGACGGCAAGGCCGGATTCGAGCGTGCGTCGACCGGGATCGGGGGGCTCGATGAACTCCTCGGCGGTGGACTCCCCGCTGGCCGGGCGTACGTGCTCCGGGGTGGGCCCGGAACGGGGAAGACCATCGTCGCACTCCACTTCCTGACCGCCGGCGTCGAGGCCGACGACGACCCGCTGTTCGTCGCGTTCGAGGAACCCGCCGCGGACCTCCGCCGGAACGCGTCGACGCTGGGGCTGGACCTCGACGGCGTGGAGATCCTCGACCTGAGCCCGAACGCCGACCGGTTCCTCGAGGACCGGAGCTACACCGCGTTCGAACCCGCCGAGGTGGAGGGGCACGAGCCCGCCGAGCGGATCGTCGAGGCCGTCCGCGAGCGCGACCCCGGGCGGGTCGTCATCGACCCGCTGACGGGCTTTCGCCTCCTCTCGCCCGACAACTACCAGTTCCGCCAGGAGATGGCCTCGCTCACGGCGTTCCTGAAGGACCGCGACGCGACCGCCATCTACACCACGCAGCCGACCGCCAGCCACCCCGACGACGACCTGCAGTTCCTCGGTGACGGCATCGTGACCATCTCGCGGAGCGGGTCGGGGCGTAGCATCGAGGTGGAGAAGCTCCGAGGGTCGGACTTCCGCGGCGGCTCGCACGCACTGCGCATCCGCGGGGACGGCGTCCACGTCTTCCCGTCGCTGGTGCCCGGCGACTACGACCGCGAGTTCACCCGCGAGGTCCTCTCCTCGGGGGTCGACGAGCTCGACCAGCTCCTCGGCGGCGGCTTCGAGCGCGGGACCGTCAGCGTCGTCACGGGCCCGTCCGGCGTCGGCAAGACCACCACCGGCACCCACTTCATGAAGCAGGCTGCCGAGCGCGGCGAGCGCTCGACCATCTACCTGTTCGAGGAGGCCGACGAGCAGTTCCGATACCGGTCGGAGGCCATCGGGGTGCCGGTCGACGAGATGATCGAACGGGGGTCGCTCGGCGTCGAGGAGATCGAGCCGATGGACCTCTCGGCCGACGAGTTCGCACACCGGGTGCGCACCGACGTCGAGGAGAACGGCACCGAGGTGGTGATGATCGACGGGACCGCGGGCTACCGGCTCTCGCTGCGGGACGAGGCCGGCCTGCTCGAACACCTCCACCGGCTCTGTCGCTACCTCCGGAACGTCGGCGTCACCGTCATCCTCATCGAGGAGCAACAGTCCGTGGCCGGCGAGTTCGCGGCGACACAGGAGAACATCAGCTACCTCGCCGACAGCATCCTGTTCCTGCGCTACCTGGAGCTGGACGGGGAGATACGGAAGGCAGTCGGCGTGCTGAAGAAGCGCCTCGGCAGCTTCGAGCGGACGCTCCGCGAACTCGAGATCGGTGAGGGCGGGCTCACCATCGGGCCCCCGATGACGGACCTGCGGGGCGTCCTCACGGGCACACCGAAACGGGTCGACACCGACGACTGAACACGGGAACCGGGACCAATGGGAACGATAGACGCGGCCGCCCTCGGCGCTCGCGCCGACGGACAGCTGCGGGTGCTGGTCCTGGTCGCCCACAGGCGCGACCGCGAACTGTTCGTCGAGCAGCTCGCCGACGGCTACGAGGTCCTGACGGCGACACCCGACGAGGAGTGGCCGACGTTCGACCTCTGTCTGGTGGGCTCGGACTGGTACCCGGAGGTAGCGACGAAGCTGAGCGGCCGGCGGGCCGCGGCCGAGCCGGTCCAGCTCCCGGTCCTGCTCCTGCTCCGGGGGCAGCCGACCAACACCCCCTGGCTGTCCGACGCGCTGGGGGAGACCATCGACGACGTGGTCGAGCTCCCGACCGGGAAGCTCGAACTCGACGCCCGCGTCGCCTCGCTCGCCCGCGACCGCAACATGTCGCTCGCGCTGGCCGAGCAGCGCGACCAGCTCCGGCTGTTCCAGCGCGCTATCGACGAGGCCGCCGTCGGCATCTCCATCAGCGACTACCGCCAGCCCGACAACCCGCTCGTCTACATCAACGACCGGTTCGAGGAGATAACGGGCTACGACGCCGCGACGGCACTCGGGCGGAACTGCCGCTTCCTGCAGGGGGCCGACACGGACCCCGAGCAGGTCGCCGAACTCCGCCGGGCCATCGAGGCCGGCGAGCCGGCGCGGGTCCAGCTCCTGAACTACCGCCAGGACGGGACGCCGTTCTGGAACCGCCTCACGGTCGCCCCCATCCGGGACGACGAGGGGACGGTCACCCACTTCGTTGGCTTCCAGGAGGACGTGACCGAGGAGCGCGAGCGCGAGCGCCGGTACGAGGCCATCCTCGACAACGCCGACCAGTTCGCGGGACTGCTCGAACCGGACGGGACGGTCGTCGAGGCCAACGCCGCTGCGCTGGACGCCATCGACGCCACCCGGGGGGACGTGGTCGGCCACCCGTTCCCGGAGACGGAGTGGTTCGACGACGACAGCCGCCCCGTCGTCGAGGACGCCATCGAGCGAGCCGCCGCGGGCGAACTGGTCCGTGGTGAGCTCGACCTGACCCTGAGCAGCGGGGATCTGGCGCTGGCGTTCACGCTCAAGCCCGTGACCGACGCCGACGGGGGAGTGGAGCTGCTCGTTGCGGAGGGGCGCGACATCACCCCGCTGAAGCAGCGCGAGCGCGAACTCCAGGAGGAGCAGGCCGTCACCGAGGCCATCCTCGACGCCGTCCCGGACGTGTTCTACATGTTCGACACCGAGGGGACGTACGTCCGGTGGAACGACCGGTTCAACGAGGTGACCGGCTGCACGGACGAGCTGATACGGCAGCTCGGCCCGTTCTCGTTCATCCCGGAGCCCGATCGGCCGCGGGTGGCCGAGGCGCTCGGGAAGGTCAGCGACGGCGATGGGACGGCGACCGTCAAGACGGAGACCGTCACGCTCGACGGCGAGCGCATCCCGTACGAGTTCGCCAACGCCCGCATCGAGGTCGACGGGGAGACGGTGGGCTATGCGGGCATCGGGCGCGACGTCTCCGAGCGGGTCGCCCGCGAGCGCGAACTGGAGCAGTTCGAGGCCATCCTGCACGCCGCGCCGGACCCGGTGTACGCGCTGGACACCGAGGGACGGTTCACGCTCGTCAACGACGCGATGGTCGAGGAGCTGGGCTACGACCGCGAGGCGTTCGTGGGCTCGCACGTCTCGATGGTGATGCCCGAGGAGGGCGTGGCGAGGGGCCGGTCGCTCATCGAGCGGCTGCTCCGGTCCGACGAGACCTTCGAGACGCTGGAGACGACCCTCAGGACCACCGACGGCGTCGTCCGACAGTTCGAGATCAACATCACCCTGCTCACGGGGGAGGACGGCGCGTTCCTCGGCACGGTCGGCGTCTGTCGCGACGTGACGGAGCTCCGCCAGAACGAGCGTCGCCTCTCGGTGTTCGACCGCGTCCTCCGACACAACCTCCGCAACAAGATGAACATCATGCTGGCGCGGGCCAGGAACATCGAGGCGGGGAGCGACGACCCCGTCTCCGAGGCCGCGGCGATCCGGCGGGCCGGCGAGGAACTGCTGGCACTCAGCGACCGGACCCGGAAGTTCCACCCCAGTATCAGTCCGGAGGGGGAGCCGACGACCATCGACGTCGCTGCGGTCGCCCGCCAGGTCGTGGCGGTCCACCGGGAGGAGCACCCCGACGCGGCCATCGCCGTCTCGGCGCCCGACACCGCCCTGGTCCGCGGCCACGAGACGCTGGAACTCGCGCTGGACGAGCTGGTCGGGAACGCCATCACCCACCACGACGGAGACCGGCCGGCCGTCGAACTCCAGGTCCGAGCCGACGAGGACCGGGTGACCATCGAGGTGGCCGACGACGGCCCCGGCATCGGTGAGCTGGAGCGGAGCGCGCTCCAGCGCGGCCACGAGACGCCGCTCGAACACGCCACCGGCCTCGGCCTCTGGTTCGTCCGCTGGACGGTCACGAACGTCGGCGGCGAGATCGAGATCGAGGACCGCGACCCGCGGGGGAGCATCGTCCGGCTGTCGCTGCCGCGGGCGAGGCCCGACCGGAAGACGGACGACGGCTAGTCGTCCCCGGCGGCCGCCTCGGCGTCGGCCTCCGCGTCGCCCCGGAGTTCGGCCACGCGCTCGTTCGCCCGCTCGCGCAGTGCCGCCCGCTCGCGCTCGCGCTCGGCGCGGGGGCCCTCCAGATCCACGTCGAGGTGGTCCCGCAGGTAGCGCCCCGTGTGCGAGTCGTCCTGGCGGGCGACGTGCTCGGGCGTGCCCTGCGCGACGACCTGCCCGCCGCCCTCGCCACCCTCCGGCCCGAGGTCGATGATGGTGTCGGCGTTCTTCACGAGGTCGAGCTCGTGCTCGACCACGACCACGGTGTTACCCGCGTCGGTCAGCCGGTGGAGCACGTCGATGAGCTTGCGCTCGTCCGCCGAGTGCAGGCCCGTCGTCGGCTCGTCGAGCAGGTAGAGCGCCTCGCCGCGGTCCTTCTTGCCGAGTTCCTCCGCGAGCTTCACGCGCTGGGCCTCCCCGCCCGAGAGCGTCGTGGAGGGCTGGCCGAGGCGCATGTAGTCCAGCCCCACGTCCATCAGGAGCTCGAGCCGCCGGCGGATGCCGGTGTGGCCCTCGAAGAACTCGTAGGCCTCCTCGACGCTCATGTCCAGCACGTCCGCGATGGTGGCGTCCTTGTAGGTCACGTCGAGCGTCTCGTCGTTGTAGCGGGCCCCGTCGCAGTCCTCGCAGGGGACGTACACGTCCGAGAGGAAGTTCATGTCGATCTTGACGGTGCCCTGGCCGCCACAGCCCTCACAGCGCCCGCCCTTGACGTTGAACGAGAAGCGGCCCTTCTCGTAGCCACGCTGCTTCGCCAGTTTGGTCTCGGCGAACAGCTCGCGGATGTGGTCGAAGACGCCCGTGTACGTCGCCGGGTTCGAGCGCGGCGTCCGGCCGATGGGCGACTGGTCGATGAGCCGGACCGTCTCGATGCCCTCGTACTGGATGTCGTCGTGGTCGCCCGGGTTGACGTCCGTGTCGTTCATCCGCCGGACGAGGCCCTTGTAGAGGATCTCGTGGAGCAGCGTCGACTTGCCCGACCCGGAGACGCCCGTGATGGCCGTGAAGTTGCCCAGGGGGACGTCCACGTCGAGGTCCTTCAGGTTGTGCTGGCGGGCGCCGGAGACGTGGATGTGGCCGTCGGCGTCGCGGCGCTCGTCCGGGACCGGGATGGCCTGCCGACCGGCGAGGTAGTCGCCCGTGATCGAGCGTGGTTCGCTCATCACGTCCTCGACGTCGCCGTTGACGACGACCTCGCCGCCGCGCTTGCCGGGGCCGGGCCCCATGTCGATGACGTTGTCCGCGCGCCACATCGTCTCCTCGTCGTGTTCGACGACGACGAGCGTGTTCCCGAGGTCGCGCAGCCCCTCCAGCGTGTCCAGCAGCTTGTCGTTGTCGCGCTGGTGGAGGCCGATGGACGGCTCGTCCAGCACGTACAGTACGCCGACGAGGCCGGAGCCGACCTGCGTGGCCAGCCGGATGCGCTGGCTCTCCCCGCCCGAGAGCGTCGAGGCCTCGCGGTCGAGGGTGAGGTACTCCAGCCCGACCTCGTCCATGAAGCCGAGGCGGGCGCGGATCTCCTTGAGGATCTCCTCGGCGATGGTGCGCTGGCGCTGGGTCATCCCCTCTTCCATCCCCTCGAAGTGCGCCAGCGCGTCACCGATGCTGAGCCGGTTGACCTCGGCGAGCGAGGTGCCGGCGACGAGCACCGCGCGGGACTCGGGCTTGAGCCGCGAGCCCTCGCAGGCCGGGCACGTCGTGGTGGCCATGTACTTCTCGATGTGGTCGCGGGTGCCCTCCGAGTCGGTCTCGACGTAGCGCCGCGAGAGATTCGGGATGACGCCCTCGAACGGCTTCTCCTTGCGCCGCGTGCCGTTCTTCGTCTGGCGCTTGAACACGACGTCCTCGGTCGTCCCGTAGAGGAAGGCGTCCTGCACGTCGGCGTCGAGCGCCTCGAACGGCGTGTCCAGGGGGACGCCGAAGTGCTCGGCCACCGCGTCCAGCCGGGTCCGGTAGTACGACCGCGAGTAGCTCCACGGCTCGAACACGTCCTTCAGCGGCTTCGAGGCGTCCGTCACGACGAGGTCCGGGTCGACCTCCTTCGTCTCGCCGATGCCCTCACATTCGGGGCAGGCGCCGTGTGGCGAGTTGAACGAGAACGACCGCGTCTCGATCTCGGGCAGGTCGATGCCACAGTGCGTGCAGGCCAGTTCCTCGGAGAAGGAGACGACCAGGCGGTCGGCCGCGTCGTCGTCCTCCGCATCGTCCCCGTCGGCGCCGAGCGCGCCCGTCGAGCGCGTCTCACTCCCCAGGTCCACGCCCTCGGGGGGGTCCGGCAGGACGACCTTCAGGACGCCGTCGGCCTCCTCCAGCGCCGTCTCGACGGAGTCGGTGATGCGCGAGCGCGCCTCGTGTGAGACCTTCACGCGGTCGACCACCACGTCGACCGTGTGGTTGTAGTTCTCGTCGAGGTCGGGCTTCTCGACCGCGAGGTCGTACTCCTCGCCGTCGACCTCCACGCGGGAGTAGCCCTCCGCGACGAGCTCGTCGAACAGGTCCGCGAACGCCCCCTTCTGGTCGCGGACGACGGGGGCGCAGAGCTTCGCGCGGGTGCCCTCCGGCAGTTCGAGGATGCGGTCGACCATGTTCGAGGCCGACTGCTCGCCCACCTCGCGGCCACACTCCGGGCAGTGCGGCGTCCCGACGCGGGCGTAGAGCAGGCGCAGGTAGTCGTGGAGCTCGGTGACGGTCCCGACGGTCGAGCGGGGGTTGTTGGCGGCGTTCTTCTGGTCGATGGAGATGGCGGGCGAGAGTCCCTCGACGGTCTCGACCTGCGGCTTGTCCATCTGGCCGAGGAAGTTGCGGGCGTACGCCGACAGCGACTCGATGTAGCGGCGCTGCCCCTCCGCGTACACCGTCTCGAACGCGAGCGAGGACTTCCCCGACCCCGAGAGGCCCGTGACGACCGTGAACTCCTCGCGCGGGATGCGCACGTCGAGGTCCTTGAGGTTGTGCTCCTCCGCACCGCGGACCTCGATGTACTCCTTGGTCATTGTGGTGTGGGTAGAGTGGGGCCCGAAAACGTCTGTCGGTCGCGGGCGTACGATGTTGTGCTGGTCTCTGCTGGATACTTGCCTGCCGACGACGGTGACGATGGGACTGGGTAGAAAGCCCCCGGGCGCTCCGGGCTCCGGGGCTCGCTGTGCTCCTCGGTCGCTCACTTCGTTCGCTCCCTGCGGTGCTTGCGTCGCCCGGGAACCGCGGAGCGGATTGTCGGCGAAGCCGACAATCTATTAGCTGGCGTTCACGAGAGCGAAGCTCTCGTGCAGCCCATCAGAACGCTTCGCGTTCTGAGGACGGCGGAGCCGCCAGCCGCCCGACCCCTTTCAGTCCCATCCGATACTGGCTGTCGAGGCTCGCTGTGACCCTGCCCTTCCCCGGGTCGCGCGGGCTCACCCACAAGGGGCTCGCCACGCACTCCCGGCCGGGTGGCAGTTGGTCGGCTGGCAGGTTCCACGAACAGGAAGCGCGCTCGCGCCATCCCGTGGAGGGGGCGAGGCGCTCTGCCGCCGAGCCCCGGGAACACGGCGGCGCGAGCGCGGGGAGGTGTGGGGACGCTAGCGCCCCGGTGGAACCACCACGCACGTCGCTCGGCCGACCCAGCAACGGGGTGGGACTGAAAGGGGCCGCTCGCTCGGCCCGTCCCGGGCGACGCAAGCACCGCAGCGACCGCAGGGAGCGAGGAGCACAGCGAGCCCCGGACGGTCGAGCGAGCGGGGGCTTTCAACAGGATGTCAGGCTCACCAGCACTGGTAGTGGCCGAAGTAACGGATCCGTGACCTCTGTTCTACTCCCCAGGCGCCTCGTCAAGCGGTTCGCGCCGCTTCACCATCCCCAGGCCGATCCACGAGATCACTTCCTCCCCGTCCTGGTTGATGCCGGTCATCCGAGAGTTCACCCGGCCGCGCGTCGGGTCCGTGGGGTGGGGCTCCTTCTCGACGGTCTCGACCCGCACGGTCAGCTCATCGCCCGGGTAGACCGGCTGCTTCCACCGCAACTCGTCCACCCCGGCCGCACCCAGCGAGGCCTGGTCTTCGAGCACGCCGTCGACAAGCAGGCGCATACAGACGCTGGCGGTGTGCCAGCCCGACGCGGCGAGCGAGCCGAAGATGGAGTCCTTCGCCGCCTCCTCGTCCGTGTGGAACGGCTGGGGGTCGTACTGCTCGGCGAACTCCACGATCTCCTCCTTCGTCATCTCGTAGGTGCCGTGTTCGGTGACGTCGCCGACCTCGATGTCCTCGTAGTAGCGCATGGCGGCTCCTCGCGCGGGTGGGGCAAGTGTCTGCCGACGGCGGCAGCGGCGACGGCGCGTGGCGGGAAGACCTATGCCGGGGCCCGTGCCAGCGCCGGGTATGAGCGACTCCGGGACCGAGGCGCCCGACACGTCGGCCGAGGGGGGCGACGAACGCGACGTCATCGGCGGCATCGACCTCTCCGACGACGAGTACGTCGTCACGCAGGCGTGGATCCGCTCGAAGTACAAGGTCGAGGACTCCTCCGGGGAGGTGGTCCTCCGGGGGAAGAAGAAGCGCTTCAAGATGAAGGAGGACTTCCCGTTCACGACGCCCGGGGGCGACGTGGCCTTCCGGGTGAAGGCCCAGAACATCATGGACGTGGCCGGGGACTACAACCTCGTCGACGAGGCCTCGGGCGAGACGTTCGCGGTCATCCAGAAGGAGCTCACCCTGTTCCAGCACGTCTACCGTATCCGCTCGCCCGAGGGCGAACTGTGGGCCACCATCGAGTCCGAGTCGGCGGCGGTGATGGCGCTCAAGTCGTTCGTCGGCATCCTGAGCCTCATCCCGCACTCCTACAGCATCAGCGACGGCTCGGGGGCCGGAATCGGGACCATCGAGGAGCGGTTCTCGCTGCGCGACCAGTACGACATCACCCTCGGCGACACCGGCGACGTGCCCCGGGAGGCCATCATGGCCGCCGCCGTCGCCATCGACGCGCTGGAGGAGAACTGAGCAACCATCCATATATTGTATTTGCATACGATTTCGGGATAGAAGTCCGAGGATCGACCACTAAATCCACACTTCCAGGTCGTATCGAGCGGAACCGTTATCCTTCCGGCAGGTCACCGGACCGGTATGGCTGCCGACGCGGAGACCGACGGGGATACCCCCGCGCTGACCGGGCAGGGGCTGGCGATGGGGATCGGGGTCGGGATGGCCATCGGGGCGGGCATCGGCCTGGGAACCGGTGAGCTGGGGCTGTGGCTCCCCATGGGGCTCGGCCTGGGTATCGCGCTCGGCGTGGCGTTCTCGCAGGGACTGGCGGAGTGACTCGCAGAGCACACCCCCTGCAGACGACCGTTACACCTTCTCCGGCAACCACCCTCCGTCGACCTCCACGTTCTCCCCCGACACGTAGTCGGCGGCGTCCGAGCAGAAGAAGAGCATGGGCGCCGCGAGGTCGTCGAACGAGGCCCACCGGCCACGTGGCGCGTCGTCGGGGAACTCGTCGGAGTTCTCGACGACATAGGGTGAGACGGCGTTGACGGTGATGCCGTCGTCCTGCGTGTCGGCGGCGAGCATCCGGGTGAACATCAGGACGCCCGCTTTCGCGGCGAAGTAGGGGAAGTTCTTCGGGCTCACGAGGCCCTTCTC
Organism: Haloglomus litoreum; assembly: GCF_029338515.1. GTDB lineage: Archaea > Halobacteriota > Halobacteria > Halobacteriales > Haloarculaceae > Haloglomus > Haloglomus litoreum. Next base: position 3,807,986 of record NZ_CP119988.1, read on the forward strand.
GCTGGAGGCGTAGCCGACGTTGACGATCCGGCCCCAGCCCTGCTCGCGCATCGGTCCGAGCGCGCGCTGTGAACAGATGGCGGTCCCGTTGAGGTTCGTCTCCAGCACCAGATTCCAGCGGTCCCAGCCGATCTCCTCCCAGTGGCTTGGCGCGAACGCGCCGACGTTGTTGACGAGCACGTCGACGCTCCCGAGCGCGGCCTCGGCGTCGTCGAACAGGCCGTCCACGCTGTCGGGGTCGGTCACGTCGCCCTGGACGACCGTGGCCTCGACGCCGCGCTCGCGGGCTTGCTCTGCGACCTCGGCGGCTTCCTCGTGGCTCGTCCGGTAGTGGACGACGGCGTCGGCGCCGGCGTCGGCCAGCGCCAGCAGGAGGCCGCTCCCGAGTCCCGTCGCGCTCCCGGTCACGAGCGCGGTCCGTCCCTCCAGGTCCGGCGTGATGTCCGATGCCGGCACGTCGCTGTCGCTCATACCGGGCAATCGTCCGAGGGACGCAAAAACGCCCGCACCGCGGCGACCGGCCGCCCCGCTCCCGCCGCGGCGCACGCTGCTACCACCCCTCAGTGTTGGTTTATCGTCGTAGCGCCCGATAGAAAGGCATGGAGTACGAGATCAAACACCGCCCCTCCGATTCGTTGCTGGTCGTCGACCTCGGTCCCGGCGAGTCGCTGGTCGCCGAGGCCGGCGCGCTGGTGAGCCACACGGACGGCCTGACGGTCGAGACGGGTGCCCGCGGCGGCATCTTCGGCTCGCTCAAGCGGATGCTCGGCGGGGAGTCGTTCTTCGTCAACACGTTCCGCGCCGAGGACGCGAGCAGCGTCTCGCTGGCGCCGCCGCTCCCGGGCGACGTGGTGGCACTCGACCTGCAGGACGAGACGGTCCATGTCCAGTCGGGCTCGTACCTCGCGGCCGGCGAGGGCATCGAGGTCGACACGAAGTTCGGCGGCGCGCGGACCTTCCTCGGCGGCGAGGGGCTCTTCCTCCTCCGCGTGTCCGGGACGGGGCCGCTGTTCGTCGCCAGTTACGGCGCGCTGGAGGAAGTCGAACTGGCGGCGGGCGAGACACTCACCGTCGACACCGGCCACATCGCCGCCTTCCGCGACACCGACTTCGACGTCCGGCGCGTCGGCGGCCTGAAGTCGACGCTGTTCTCCGGCGAGGGCCTCGTCTGTGACTTCGAGGGCCCGGGGACGGTGTGGGTCCAGTCCCGGAGCATCGACGCGCTGCTGTCGTGGCTCGACAGCCACCTGTCGCGCCCCTACGCGGGGAACGACATCGGCGGCTCCGGCCACGAGACGGGCCGCTCGGGCGGGTTCGTGAACAGCGGCTCCTCGGGACCCGGGTTCCGGGTGAAGTTCTGACGGCGGCCACCGTCCGTGACGACGTGGCGCGTCGGCGTTCCGTCTGACACCGTTTTCGCGCTCGGATAACCCTCGCGGGAGTATATGATATGCCGGGTACTACCGGATGGTATGATGACACAGAATCCGGCTGCGGACGCTGAGCGGATCCGCGAGGCGCTGGCGGAGGTGACCGACCCCAACGCACGATACCACCTCAGGGTGGCGCTGCAGTACGTGGTCGCGGCCGAGACCGACGCGAAGAGCAGCCTCTGACGCGAGCGGTCACGCACCCCGTTCTCTGCGGCCCCAGTAGCCGCTCCTCGCCATCGCCCGGCTCCGAGCACCGCCTCCGTCACGACCGAGGGTTGATGTGTGCCGGGCGCCCCGCCGTCGGTATGCCGAGTTACGCCGCCGTCGACCTCGGGGCGACGAACACGCGAGCGCTCGTCGCGGGCCCCGACGGTGACGAGCGGGGGCGAGCCCGCCGTTCCACGCCGCAGGCCGACGGCCCGACGATCGCGGCGGCGGTCGTGGCCACGCTCGAACGAGCCTGTGACGCCGCGGACGTGGCCCCCGAATCGCTCGCGGGCGTCGGCGTCGGCAGCATCGGGCCACTCGACGGCGACGCCGGGGCGGTCGTCGGGTCGCCGAACGTCCCGGCCGACCGCATCGAGCTGGCCAACGCGCTCCGCGACCGGACGGACGCACCCGTCACCCTGGAGAACGACGCCGTCGCGGGAATCCGGGGTGAGCGGCGGTTCACCGACTGTCCGGACCACGCCGTCTACCTCACCCTCTCGACAGGCGTGGGCGCCGGGGTCGTCGTGGACGGCCACGTCCTCCGGAGCTGGCGGGGGAACGCCGCCGAGGTCGGGCACCTCGCCCTCGTCCCGGACGGCCGCCCCTGCGGCTGTGGCGGACGGGGCCACTGGGAGGCGTACTGCTCCGGCGCCGGCATCGCCGCGCACGCACGCGCCCTCGCGGCCGAGGGACACGAGACGAGCATGGACCCCGGGACACTGGACGCGGCGGCCGTCTTCGACGCCGCCGACCCCGAGGCCGTACTCGCCGCCGCGTCGGCCGAGACGCCGGATAGGACCGCCGTGTCCGGCGGCCCGGGCGACCCGCTCGCCACGCGCGTCGTCGCCGACGCCGTGCGTATGAACGCTCGGGGGGTCGCGGCGCTGGCACACGCGTACGCGCCCGAACTGGTCTCTATCGGCGGGACCGTCGCCCTGTCGAACCCCTCGCTCCTCGTCGAGCCGCTGACCGACCTGCTCGCGGCGACCGGACTGGCGGTCCCCGCGCCGGCGGTCCGGGCGACGCCGCTGGGCGACGATGTCGTCCTCCGGGGGGCGCTGGCGAGCGTGCTGCCGGCGTGAGCACCCGGGCGCCGACCCCGCCGCGTGACCACAACCCATAGGCCCGTTCGAGCCGTCGACCCGGCGATGAGACGGCGCGCGTTCCTGCGGCGGGCCGGGACGGTCACGGCGGGACTGGCCCTCCCAGCCGGTGCCGTGGCCGGGCAGGAGACGGAGACACCGACGTACACCCCGCGGCGGACCACGCCGGTCGCCGAGGGGACGGCGCCGCTGGGACGGCTCCGCCTCGACAGCCTGAAGGAGGTCGTCACCGCCCCCGACGGGGAGACGGCCTACTGCGCGACCGACGACGGGTTCGCCGTCGTCGACATCACCGACCCGGCCGCGCCCGAGGTGCTTGTCGACGAGCGCGACCCCCTGGCCGACCGCGAGGCGAGCCTGTTCGACGTGTACGACGTGAAACTCGACGCCGAGAACGACCTGCTGGCCGTGGTTGCGCCCGCGAACCCCGGTGACCCGCGGGTGTTCATGGGCCTCCTGGTCTACGACGTGAGCGACCGGGCCGACCCGGAGCGCGTGACGACCTACGAGACGGAGTTCTTCAACCACAACTGCTTCGCGACCGGCGGCCACGTCTACCTCTGTGCGAACCGGGGGAGCCGCAACGGCCTCGTCGTCGTCGACGCCCACGCCGGCGAGGAGGTGGGGAGCTGGTCGCTCGCCGACCGCGACGAGCGGTGGACCGACGTCCGCCTCCGGAACTGGGTGCTCCACGACGTGTCCGTCCACGACGGGGTCGCCTACCTCGCACACTGGGACGCCGGGACGGTCCTGCTGGACGTGCGCGACCCCGCCGACCCGTCGTTCCTCGCGCGCATCGGTGGACAGGGCCCGAGGCAGCTCGCCTCGCTCACGAGCAGCGAGGCCGCCGACGAGGCGCTCGAGCCGCCGGGCAACGACCACTACGCCGCCGCGAACGACGACGGGAGCCTGCTGGGCGTGGGCGTCGAGTCCTGGGACGCCGACCCGGACGACGACGAGGGGGGCCCCGGCGGCATCACGCTGTACGACATCTCCGACCCGACCGCGCCGGAGGAGCTGTCTGTCATCGACCCGCCACCGACGCCGGACCCGACGTTCACGGGGGTCTGGACCACCTCGCACAACTTCGCGTTCCGGGGCGACCGGCTCTACACCTCCTGGTACCGGGGCGGGGTGCGGGTGTACGACGTGAGCGACCCCGCGGACCCGGCGCTGCTGGCGCGCTGGCGGGACTCGTACAACGCGGGGTTCTGGACCGCCGAGCCCGCGGGCGACCGCGGCTTCTTCGTCGCGCCGTCCTGGAAGGGCCGGGACGACGAGGGCATCTTCGCCTTCGACCATGCCACGCTGTACACCTTCGCCGACCCTGCGGGCACACCGACCGATACACCGACGGCCCCCACGTCGAGCGACGGGCAGCCCGGGTTCGGGCCGCTCGCCGGGCTCGTGGGACTCGGTGCGGGCGCCTGGTACACGCTGGCCCGTCGTCGACGCGACGGGGGGCCGGTCGACGATCGGACGTAGCGAAGGCCCGGCCGAGAATCGGAGGTGGCGACGGGGGTCGGCGCGACCACAAGGCTTAGTCCCGCCCGACGGCGAGTGGGTCCGTGAACCGCCGCTCCCTCCTCCGTCGCGGCGCCGCCCTCCCGTTCGGGCTCGCCACCCTCGGCACCGTGTCCGGCACCGGCACGAACGGGCGGGCCACGCAGACGGACTACGGCCCGCTCGCCGAACTCGGTATCCCGAAGGCGAAGGAGGTGGTCCCGAGTGCGGACGGCCGGACGGCCTTCCTCGCCGTGACCGACGGGTTCGCCGTCGTCGACGTCACCGACCCCGAGTCACCAGAGGTCGTCCACGAGAACCGCGAGCCCTGGGCCGGCGAGGGGAACGGCCGCCTCGAGCAGATCTACGACGTGAAACTCGACGCCGAGAACGACCTCCTGGCGGTCGTGGGGCCGGCCAACCCGCGGAACGCCTGGAAGGGCCTCATCGTCTACGACGTCTCGGACCCGACCGCGCCCGAGAAGGTGGCCGTCCACGAGACGGAGTTCTTCAACCACAACTGCTTCGCGACCGGCGGGTACGTCTACCTCTGCGGGAACGCGAGCGAGCGCAACTCGCTCGTCGTCGTCGACGCCCGCGCCGGCGAGGAGGTGGGCCGGTGGTCCATCGCCGACGTGGACGAGCGATGGACGGAGGTCGGCCCGAACTGGGTGCTGCACGACGTCTACGTCCACGACGGCGTGGCCTACCTCGCCCACTGGGACGCCGGGACGTGGGCGGTGGACGTGAGCGACCCCACGGCCCCCGAACTCCTCGCCCGCATCCGTGGGCGCGACGCGGAGACGTTCGTCGAGATGACCCGCTCCGAGGCCCGGCAGGACTACTCCGAGCCCCCGGGGAACGACCACTACGTCGCCACCAGCGACGACGGGACGCTGCTGGGCATCAGCCTCGAGGCCTGGGACACGAACCGGGGCGACGACAGCGGCGGCCCCGGCGGCGTCTGGCTCTACGACGTCTCGGACCCGACCGCCGCCGAGGAACTGGCGTTCATCGAGCCGCCGCCGACCGACGACCCCACCTTCGGCGGCACCTGGACCACCTCGCACAACTTCTCGTTCGCGGGCGACCGCCTCTACACCTCCTGGTACGAGGGCGGGGTGCGGGTGTACGACGTGAGCGACCCCGCGGACCCGGCGCTGCTGGCGCGCTGGCGCGACAGCGACGCGGCGAGTATGTGGACGGCCGAACCCACCGGCCGCGGGGCGTTCCTCGCCACCAGTCACCGCGACGGGCCCCGCGCGTCGAGCGAGAGTTCCGCCGACGGCGCCGCGCTCTACACCTTCCCGGACCCGCCGGCCGACGCGGAGCCGCTGACACCGACGCCGGGGCCGACCCCGACAGTCACCGACACAGCGACGGGGAGCGAGACGGCCACCGGCACGGCGACGACCACACCGACACCCTCGGCGACCGACACGCCGACCGCCGCAGAGACGCCCACGGCGACCGACGCCGCCACCCCGGACGCCGGAGCGACCGACGGGGAACCCACCGGGACGAGCGCGGCCGGCCCCGGCTTCGGTCCGCTCGCGGCGCTCGGCGGGCTGGGACTCGGGGCGTGGCGGCTGCTCCGCCGCCCCGAGGACGACAGATAACCCGAGAACCCGCCGCATAACTCAGATAGACTCGATTTCTGTCGTGAAAGACAGCAGTTACCGTATCAGAGAGCATTCTCGACGGCACTCGCCACGCTTCTCGCCTTCTCCGCCAGCGCCTCGCTCACGTGGCCGCGCTCGACGGCCTCGTCCAGTTCGTCGTCGTCGACCCGCCGAACCGTCCCGTCGGCCTCCTTCACCACGTCGACGTGGAGGTCGACGTAGCGCGCCGCGTCCGGGAACAGTTCGACCGGCGTGCAGACGTTGACGTACGTGCCCCGACGCGTCCCGTCGTCGCCCCGGTAGACGGTGGGGTACCACCAGCGGCCCTCCTGCAGTTTGGTGATGGCCACGTCGCCGGCCTGGCGCTCGACGCCGAGCGCGTCGTAGGTGCCGCCGGCGCTCATCTCCCGGCGGAGCGTCACCTGCCCCCCGGGGTCGTAGTCGGTCACCTCGCCGCGGCCGAGCGTGATGAGGCGGCCGTCCGGCTTCCCGTGGTGGAGCGCCAGCCGGTCGCCCTCGCGGGGTCCGAACTGGCGGGTGACGGCCGCGAACGGGAAGGGGTCCCCGGGCTCGAACCGGTCACCGGCGACCGCCTCTGCGAAGTCGACGGCGGCGCTGGCGGCGTAGTCGGCCGCCTTGGTCCGGTGGTGGCCCGGCATCGTCGCCGTGACGCCGCGACGGCGCTCGTCGAGCGCGAAGCGGGACTCCCGGCCGAACCAGGACCAGACGGTCGCTTCGGGGGTGGCGAGGCACCCGGGTGCGTCGTCAGGGTCGCCGCCACCCACGGCGTCGCGCACGGCCTCGACCCGGTCGACCGCCCGCTCGAGCGCGTCCGCGAGCGCGTCGAGGTCGGCGTCGTCCGCCGCGCGGTCCCAGCGGGGCGCCCAGCCGTCGGGCACGTCGACGGGGAGCATCTCGGCCATCCGCGCGGCCTCGCTCGACCCCCGGGAGCCGCCGCGCCGGAGTTCGACGAGGCCGCCGTCGACGACCAGCCCCGTGGCGAGCTCGGCGCGGTCGTCGTCCCACGGGGGGCGGGGGTCGCGCACCTGCACGCGCAGGACGTCGCCCTCCTCGACGTAGTCGTCGGCCGCGCTGTACGGAAGGAATCCCGAATCCGGGCCACAGTCGACAACGGCGCCGCTCCCCACGTCGTCGGTGACGACCCCCTGGTAGACGGCCCCGGCGGGGAGCGCGGCCTCCCACGCGAGGGTATCGCGACCGACGCGTTCGAGGCGCTCGGCGAGGCGGGCGACGGCCCAGGGCGCGCCGGAGATGCCGATGCCCTGGCGCTCGTCCGTCGTCTCGACGGTCGCGTCGGCCGCCGCCACAGCGAAGTCGGCGTCGAAGCGGTCGCGGATGGGTTCGGAGGCCTGCACCACCCGCGTCGGAACCCCGTCGGTCGTCGAGTCGTGGAGCGCCGCGGTCAGCGCGGTCGTGTAGATGCCCCGGACCCGCACGGAGAGGTGGTCGGCGTCGGCGGGGACCGCGGGACGGCCGTCGGCTCCGCCGGCCCCGTCACCCGCCCCCTCACCGCTCATTCCAGCGCCTCGCGCGTCGGCGCGAACCGCACCCTACTGTTCACGGTCGGGCCGAGCGTCAGCTCGACGGTCCCGTCCGAGAGGACACGGCCGTCCTCGACGGGGACGCCCCAGGTGTCGAACCGGAGCCACCCGCGGAGGTCGGCGGCGTGGGTGTAGGTGTCCAGCCACCGGACCTCGTGTTCGGGGAACTCGGCGCTGGAGTGGGCCTGGTCCATCGTCGAGTGGACGGTGTCGTGCTCGTCGAAGAACGCCTCCAGGTCGGCCGCCGCCTCGGCGACGGCGTCGGCCACGGCCTCGGAGGCCGCCTGCAGCTCCTCGGTCGACAGGCCGACCTCGCGGAGCGCCGCCTGCTCGCGGGGGTCGAAGTGCATACCCCGGCTTCGGCCGGCGGGGACGAAAAGCGTCCGGTGTCGGCTGGCGTGGGCGTTTCCTCGTCCTCCGGGGCTGTGGGGTCGGTTCACCCTCCAAAACGTTCAGGGTCGCCCCCCGACTACGAGCGGGTGAATGGGAGATCGCGACCCGATAGAGGCCCACGCCGACGGCACGCGTGACCTCTACGACATCTCGACGTGGGAGCCCCGCTCGGCGCTGGACGCGTTCGCCGTCCGGCTGTACGGCGGCATCCTGACCACGCTCCGGGCGGTCGTGGTCCTGCTGGCGGTGCTCATCCTCCTGAGCCAGTTCCTGCTCGGGAGCATCGGTGCCACGTTCGCCCAGGACCCCTACTCCGTCGGCCTGGTCGTCCTGTCGGTCGTCCCCGCGGTCGGCCTCGCGGCGTACGTCTACTACACCGACATCACCTCCTCGGAGCCGCTCGAACTCATCGTCGGCACGTTCATGCTCGGCATCCTGTTCGCCGGGTTCGCCGCCATCCTGAACACGGTGCTGGGGCCCATCGTCCGGGGTGGCCCGTCGATGTTCGGCGTCCTCGGCGCCATCGCCGGCTCCGTCCTCTTCTTCTACCTCGTGGTCGGGCCGGTCGAGGAGACCGTCAAGCTGCTCGCCGTCCGCCTGCACGCCTACCGGCACGAGTCGTTCGACGCCGTCATCGACGGGGCCGTCTACGGCGCCGCCGCGGGACTGGGCTTTGCCACCATCGAGAACGCCCTCTACATCACCCGCAACATCGGTGGCTCGGGCAACGAGCTGGCCCTGGGCGCCGCGCTCACGACGGCCGGACTGGGCTGGGTCGCCGCCACCCTGGCCGACCTCTCCGTGCCGGTCGCCCAGACGGGGGCGAGCGGCATCATCGGCGTCTTCGAGAGCGGCGGCCGCATCACCGCGCTCCGGGCGCTCGCCGGACCGGGCCACGTCATCTACTCGGCGTTCGCGGGCTACTACCTCGGCCTCGCGAAGTTCAACCAGGAGCACGCCGGCCCCATCGTCGTGAAGGGGCTCACCATCGCCGCGCTCATCCACGCCACCTACAACGTCTCGGTCGGCATCGTTCCCGCGCTGTTCAGCATCGGCGCGAGCGAGCTCCTGGGCATCGCCGTCCCGCAGCTGGTCGCCTTCTTCGCGTTCGTCGTCGTCTACGACGGCATCTTCGGCCTCGCGCTGTACCGGAAGATCGCCGCCTACCGCGACGCCTACCAGGACGTCCGGGGCACCGGGGACCGCGAGGACGCGTTCGCCCCCGAGGCGACGGAGTTCGACCCCTGACCGAGCGAGCACGGCGTGGAGCGGCCCGGGAACGCCGAATCGGACGGCTGAAAGGGCGCGCGTGACGCCGAGCCACGGGCGCTTCCAGCAGTACTCCACCGTCGCAGTCAGCAGCACTCCACCGACCGATGCGGGACGCACGCCGTCTCTCATCTCCGACCCCGGCATCGGCGCAATCGGCCGCCGTCGACCCGAAGCCACGAGGCTTTTACCGCGCCATCGCCGACCGGGAGCCATGCAACGGTCCCCGCTCGCGGCGGTCGCGCTCGCGGTCCTGCTGGTGACGGCCGGCTGTAGCGGCGTGCTCGGCGGCGATGGCTCGACCTCGCCGGACGAACCCACGCCCGTCGACGGCGACGCGGCCGACTCCCTCCCCGGCGTCTCCGACGGGCAGGTGACGAACGCGACGGCACTGCTGGCTGCCCACGAGCAGGGGCTGGTCGATGCGGGCTTCGAGAACCGGCTCCAGCTGAACGCGACCATCTCGTACCGCGGCGAAGCGGTGGATTCGGCCCGGGAGAAGCAGGTCATCGCCGAGCCCGGGGCCAGCGAGTACCGCTTCCGGGTGGTCAACCAGCAGGGTGGCGGTGGCGTCCGGTTCGACCACTGGGGCAACGAGAGCGTCTGGGTCTCCCGTGGGACCCTCGGCGACCGGACGACCTACCAGGTCCGTGATCGGCGGGCCGGGGCGAGCGGGCTCGCCGTCCGGGGCATCATGGCGAACTACATCAACGGCTCGGAGGCGACCGTCACGAACGTCAGCGAGCGCGACGGCCTGACGCTGTACACCTTCGAGACGACCACGCCGCCGACGGACCCCGATGCCCTCCCCGAGAACGCGACGAACGTCCGCGACTACCGGCTCCGGTTCGTGGCCGACTCGCAGGGCCGGATCCACGCGCTGGTCGCGCAGGGGACGTACGACATCCAGGGCGAAGCCAGCACGTTCTACGTCGGCTACCGGACCGTCGGGCTCGGAGACCGGGCCGTGACCCAGCCCGACTGGGCGAGCGAGGCACTGCGGAACGGGAGCGCCTGAGGCTGCCGGCACGTCCGTCCCTCGATGGCCGTCCGCCGACAGCGATGGCCGGGAGCGGACGAGCATGGGGAACCCACGCCACCGATGCCGTATACCCCCCACCAGTTCGTGGCGCAATACCTAAGAGAACGCCTCCACTGGTTGCGATGTAGATGCAGCGGGTCGAACAGGATCCACAGGACTTCGGGCGCGTCCTCTCGTCGATGTGTACGGAACCGCACCCGGCGGCGCGGGATGCCGCCGAGCGGTTCCTCGCGACGAACCCGGGCGATCCGGGCACGTACGAGACCGTCGCCAAGCTCGAACGCCGCGCGGTCGACCTGCTCGGAGAGGTCGTGGGGCTGCCCGACGTTGCGGGCTACGTCGCCTCCGGCGGTACGGAGGCCAACATCCAGGCGGTCCGCATCGCGCGCAACCGCTTCGAGACCGACACCCGCAACCCGAACGTCGTCGCCCCCCAGCACGCGCACTTCTCGTTCTGGAAGGCCGCCGACGTGCTCGGCGTCGAGTTGCGGACGGCGCCGCTCTCGGGCTACACGGCCAACCTGGAGGCCATCAAGCAGCAGGTCGACGAGGACACCATCGCCGTCGTCGGCGTCGCCGGCTCCACGGAGTACGGGCGCGTCGACGACATCCCCGCGCTCGCCGACATCGCGGCCGACGTGGGGGCGCTCTGTCACGTCGACGCCGCGTGGGGCGGCTTCGTCCTGCCGTTCACCAGCCACGACTGGAACTTCGCCTCCGCCGACGTGGACACGATGACCATCGACCCCCACAAGATGGGCCAGGCCGCGGTGCCGGCCGGCGGCCTGCTCGCGCGCGGCCCCGAGTTCCTCGACGAACTCGCCATCGATACCCCCTACCTCGAATCCACCTCGCAGGTGACGCTCACCGGGACCCGCTCCGGCGCGGGCGTCGCGTCGGCGGTCGCGGCGATGGAGGCGCTGTGGCCCGACGGCTACCGCGAGCAGTACTACGAATCGCAGGCAAACGCCGAGTGGCTCGCGAAGAAGCTCCGCGCGCGCGGCTTCGAGGTCGTCCCGCCGGTGTTGCCCATCGTCGCCGCCGACATGCCCGACCGCCTCATCGACACCCTCCGGGACCGCGGCTGGCGGCTCTCGCGCACGGGCACCGACGAGGCCCGCGTCGTGATGATGCCCCACGTCGACCGCTCGATGCTCCGGGAGTTCGTCGAGGATATCGACGCCATCTTCGCCGAGTTCGACATCGGGCGATAGGCCTCACCTCCCCGGGCGACAGCCCGCCGACGAACCGGACATCATTTCCCCTTCCTGACCGACCGCTCCGTCATGGCCGAGACGACGAACCGCGACCCCGAACTCGCGCGCACCCTGCTCCGCCGGCGCGAGGTCCTCGGCGCGGTCTGCGACGGGACGGGCGACAAACGGACCATCGTCGACCAGCTCGACATCCCGCGGTCCACCCTCGACGACGTGATGCGGGAGCTCTCCGACGCCGGGCTCGTCCGGTACGCCGACGGGGAGTGGGTGCCGACGACGGTCGGGCGGTGTGCACGCGACATCCACGAGGCGTACGTCGAGCGGATCGCCGGGCTGGCGGGCGCGGCGGCGGTGCTCGAACCGCTCTCCGACGCCGACATCGACCCGGCGATGCTCGACGGGTGTACCGTGCTGGAACCGGACGCGGTGCTCCCCGACCGGAACGTGACCGCGTTCACCGAACGGGTCCGGGACGCCACGTCGCTCCAGGGGCTCGTCCCGCAGGCGCTGGCCGGACACGTGCCGTCGGTCCACGAGGAGATGATCGGCGACCCGGAGATGACGACGGAGCTGGTGTTCGACACGGCCGTCTACGACGAACTGCTCGAACTGTACCCCGAGCGGACCGCGGTGGCGCTCGAACACGACGCCATCACCATGTACCGGGCCCCCCTCGACACCGAGTACGGCCTCTGGATCGCCGACGGTGACAGCGTCGGCATCATCGTCTACGCCGGTGGGGGCGCCCGCGGCATCATCATGAACGACAGCGACGCCGCCGTCGAGTGGGCACTGGAGCGGTTCCGGGCGGCCCGCGACCGGGCCGAGGAAGCCCCCGCCGAGTGAGTGGGGCGGCGACGGCCGCGCTTGACGGCAGTCTCATCGAACGGGGGGTAGTCAACTCTCGCACGGAGCGAGGCGTTCGCCATGATACCAGTAGGTGGAGTAAGGGTACCTGGCCTCCTCGGGTTCGACTGGCCCTCCAGGCGATCACCCGTCGCTGTTCGGGACGGATGATTCAGGCGGAACATGGTCCCCAGGTTGCCAGCCGCCGGTAGCTGCCGATACCGTTCGGCGCCGGTCAGTCCCCGGCCGCGCTCGACAGCACGCCGGCATCGCGCAGGTCCTCGCCGCCGACGCTCGTCCGCAGGTCGGCAGCGTCCATGCCGTCGTCCTGCGTGGCGCCGAAGTTCTCCGCGTACAGTTCCTCGACGCGCTCCAGTTCCGCCTCGTCCAGCGCGGGCGTGTCGGGTGCGGCGGCCCACTCGTCGATGTCCGCCTCGGTGCGGAACGTCGGCGTGACGGTGGCCATCTCGTCGAACGAGAGGAGCCACTGGATGGCGGCCTGGCCGAGCGTCCGTGCCCCGTCCCGTTCGAGGAACCGGACGTTCTCGATCTTCTCCCACCCGGCCTCGTACCACGCGGTCGGGCGGTGGCCGCGGTGGTCGCCCTCGTCGAGCTCCGTCTCCGGGGTGACCTGCTCGTTGAGCAGGCCCGAGGAGTGCGGGACCCGGGCCATGACGCTCGTCGCGGCGTTCTCGGCGCGGATGGTCTCGATGAAGTGCCGGCCGGGCGTCTGCTCGAACATGTTGAAGACGGTCTGGACGACGTCGAACTCGTGAGCGACCGCCGCGTCACCCTCGGCGAGCCAGCCGATGGACGGCCCGAGCGCCCAGCCGACCGCCTCGACGCGGCCCTGCTCGCGCTGCTCGTCGAGCCACGCCAGCACGTCCGCGTCGACCTCGTCGGCGTTGGCGTTGTGCAGCTGGAGCAGTTCGACGTGGTCCGTGCCGAGCCGGTCGAGGCTCTTCTCGAACGCCTCGTCGAGGTAGTCGACGGAGAGGTCCTTCGGGAGTTCGCCGTGGCCGGCCTGCGGGTTGTTGTAGAAGTCGTAGCCGACCTTCGTCCCGAGGACGACCTCGTCGCGGTGCTCGGCGAGCGCGCGCCCGAGCAGTTCCTCGGAGTCGCCGTGGCCGTAGACGTCGCTCGTGTCGAAGTAGGTGATGCCCCGGTCCAGCGCGTGCTGGACCATCTCGACGGCCTGGTCCTCGGTTCGGTCGCCCCACCAGTCCGTGCCGACGACCCACGCGCCGAAGCCGACCTCGCTGACCTCGACACCCGAGTCACCGAGTTCTCGATGGTTCATACGCCCTGTTCGGGCGTGGTCGCACTTAGCGGATGCGGTCGTTCCGGCGGACCGGGAGTGACGGCCCCGGGGTGACGACGGGGGACGGACCTGGGGTGTCGCGGGATCGGGGATGGGGCGAGCCGACGGGGGGTAGGGCGGCCGGATTATACGACGAACGCGTAGTAGAGACCACTCGCGAGCAGGAGTCCGACGAGCAGCCCGTACGTCAGGAGGGTTCTGCCGAGATCGCCGTCGGCGATCCCCGCGGTCGGGTCACGGTCGGTGTCGGTATCGTCGGAGGGCGACATACGGGTGCCCCTAGCCCCGGACGGACACTTCAGGGACACGCATCGTACCCGCCGAATCGCTGCGGGGCGGTAACATCGACGTAACGGCAACCCCTATGCCGCCGGCCCGACTACCCCGCGGGTATGACCAAACGTCACGTCCGCCTGCCGGTGGAGGCCGAGGAGGGCCTGCAGGCGTTCCTCGAGGACGTGGACCGGCGGCTCGGCGACCCCGAGGAGGACACCTGCGAGGTCGTCACGGAGACGCTCGTCGACCTGTTCGGCGACCGCGACGCCTACGACCGCTGGCAGGCCGGCGAGGACGTCTCGCCCGCCGAGCGCGTCCGGCTCCAGGGATACGACCCCTGCAACGCCACGCTCGAATCCGAGTACTACGCCGAGAAGGACGAGGACGCCTTCCAGGAGTCGAAGTACCTCCAGTGGCTCTGGCGCCAGTTCGACGCCACGCCGATGGCCGACAACGTGGAGTTCGCGCTCCGCTTCCGCCGGATGCTGGCGAAGCACCTGTTCGCCGACTGCGGGGAGAACTGTCGCTTCTTCAAGGGCATCTCGATGACCTACGGCCACAACATCGAGGTCGGCGACAACGTCGTGGTCCACGACGACGTCCACCTCGACGACCGCGGGAAGCTCACGGTCGGTGACCGCGTCTCCATCTCCGATGGGGTCCACATCTACAGCCACGACCACGACATCGTCGACCAGACCGAGGTGACCAACTACCACACCGTCGTCGAGGACGACGTCCGGCTCACCTACGACGCGGTCGTCCAGGCCGGCTGCCGGGTCGGCGAGAACGCCGTCGTCGGCTCCCGCGCCGTCGTCCAGGACGACATCCCCGCCCACCACATCGCCGTCGGGACGCCCGCCAAGAGTGTGAAGGTCAAGCCCGGCTGGGAGTCCGTCGCTCGGCCCGTCGAGGAGGACCACGACCGCGGGAAGGACGAGCGCCGCATCGACTACGAGCTGCCCGACGACCTGGAGCAGTTCGACGAGTTCGGGCGGGACCTGCAGCCGCCGGACCGCCCCGACGCAACCGCCGACGCCGACGACGACTGACCGTCATCGCCACGTCCCTAGGTGTCCAGCCCGTACAGTCGCACGTCCCCGTTCCCGACCTCGCAGGAGAGTTCGGGGCCGCCGCCGTTCAGCTGGCCGGTGATGCGGTCACCGCCGCCCGACCGGTTCTCGAGGTCGACACCCTCCACCACGAGGTCACCGTTCCCGACCGAGAGCGTCACGTCGGCCGACAGGTCGGCCGGGACGCCGACATCGACGTCGCCGTTGCCCGACGAGCAGGAGACGGCCTCGCGGAGGGCGAACACCTCGACCGCCACGTCGCCGTTGGCGCTCCGGGCGCCGGTCAGCCCGGTCGTCCCGGTCGCCTCGGTGTCGCCGTTGGCGGTCTCCAGGTCGACGTAGCCGTCCACGTTCTCCGCGATGACATCACCGTTGCCCGATCCGAGGTCCGCGTCGCCGGCCACGTCGGTCGCGGTCACGTCGCCGTTCCCGGTGCGGGCGGCCACGAGCGGGTGCCCCTCCGGAACCCGGACCGTGAGGTCGACCGAGACGCGGCCCGGTGCCAGGGCGCCCTCGTAGTCTGTCTCGAGTTCGAGCGTGCCGTCGTCCACTCCCGAGAGGACCGAGACGCGGTCGAAGCGGTCGCGGCCCCCGCGGGTGCGCTTCAGGATGCCGACCTCCACGTCGTCGCCCTCCGGCATCGGCTCGACCACGACGTCGCCGTTCGCGTTCGAGACATCGATGGCGGTCCCGGCGGGGATGCTGTAGACGTTCGTCGAGCGCTCGGTCTCCAGCGGACCGGTCCCGAACGAGCAGCCGGCGAGGCCGACCGTCGCGGCGGCCGCCCCGCTCGCGAGGAACGCTCGTCGAGTCGGCGCGTTCGTCGTGAGCGGGGCGGTGCCGTCGTCGCTGTCGTCGCTGGAGGGCATCTCTGATTGCTCGGCACACGCCGGGAACAAACGGTTTTCGGTGCCGCTCAGGCCACGTCAGCGAACCAGCCGTCCCGGTAGCCCTCCCAGAGGAGCGCCACGCCGGCGACGAGGCCGACAAGGCCGGTCAGGAGCTCGGCGAGGCCGACCCAGGGCGGGAAGACGAAGCCGAGCCAGGACTCGACGGTCGCGATACTGTCACCGACTCCACCCGTCGAGCGGCTCTGCAGGTCGCCGCCCGCGGGCACGTCGTCGGGTTCCTCGGGCATCGGGTCGTCGCCGGGCCCGAGGCGGTCGGCCTCGTAGACGATGCCCTTGCGGTCGGCCAGCGAGTGCGACCAGACGACGCTCCCGTTCGGCCCCACCTCCAGCACCCGGAAGTTCCGCGAGTCCGTGACGAGCGTGTTCCCGTTGGGGAGGCGGTCGGCGTCGCGCGGCCACGCCAGCTTCTCGCCCGAGCCGGTGCCGTCGTACTCCCAGACGACGGAGCCGTTGCTCGTGTGGACCTCGACGACCCGGTCGTTCTCCGAATCCGCGATCAGCAGGGTGTCGTGGCGCTCCAGCCGGTTGGGGTTGTGCTGCTCGTTCATCACCTCGTGGCGCGTGGGCGCGCCGATGACGTCGACGATGTCGCCGGACGGGCGCTCGATCTCGATGGTCGTGTCGAAGTTGCGGATCGAGAGCTGGAAGTTGCCGTTCTCCAGGCGGTCGACGTCGTTCATGTGCGTCCAGTCGCTCTCCGGGCCCTGCTTGCGGAACTCCTCCCGTTCCTCCTCGGGGAGCGGCGCGACGTACTCGTTCCAGAACTCGGTGCCCTCGGAGAGGTGGTTCTCCGCGTACCACGACCACGTGATCTGCCCCGAGCGGTCGACGGTGAACACGCGGTTGTTCCCCATGTCGATGATGACCGTCTCACCGTTCGGCAGCCGGTCGGCGTCGTGGACCTCGTGGTGGGTCGGGTAGGCGTCGTACCAGGAGTGCTCCCAGACGATCTCGTTGGTCTCGGGGTTCACCTCGACGACGCGGTTGTAGATGCAGCCGTTCTTGCCGGCCGGGCGCTCGCCGCTGTAGTACTCGTCCGGGCACCGGACGTTCTCGGCGAGCGGGTTCTGCCCGAACGCGACCTGCACGTTCCCGTTGTCGAGGGCCTCGGCGTCGAACACGTACGAGTGTGGCGGGTCGTACGTCCAGGTCCGCGTGCCGTTCCGGTCGACGGTGATGGCCTGTCCGTTGTCCTCGGTGAACCAGCCGTACACCTGGACGGCGATGAGCGTCTCGCCGGGGTAGGCACCCTCGCCACCCGCCGGGGCGTCGGGGGTGGCCGGGGCGCCGCCACCGGGCGCGGGCGCGGTGGCGGCCTGCCCGACGAGCAGCGCCACCGCGAGGAGGAGGACGACCGCGGGGACCGCAAGGCGGCGGTTCATACACGCGGGGAACGGGTCGTCGCGCATAGGCGTGACGGTCACGGGTGGCGCCGGACCCCGTCCGCGACGGTCGCTACGCGCGCCAGGACCCCGTCCGGCGGAGTCGCTTCCCGGCCCCGGTCAGCCCATCGCGACGTAGGTCTGCGTGTCCTCGACCCCGTCGATGTTCTGGATGCGGTCGGCGGCGACGGTCTTGACCTCGGCCGGCGACGGCACGTCCAGTTTCGCGATGAGGTCCACGTCGCCCGCGACGACGGTGGCGTCGACGACGCCGTCGATGGCCTCGATCTCCCGCAGGAGCCGGTCGGCCTCGCCGGTGTGGGCCTTCACCATCACGTAGGCGCGGACCATCCTCACTCACCTCCGGCAGCCGCGGCCGCGACCTGCTGGGCGTCCTCGCCGCCGACGATGAGCTGACGGACGTCACCCAGGACGTCGAACCCGGCGATGACGACGAGCCGGTCGCCCTCCTCCAGCGACTGGTCGGGCTCGGGGATCTCCACCGGGCTCCCGGCCTTCCCGAACGCGAGCAGCCGCGAGTTCGCGGGCATCTCCAGCTCCGAGAGGGTGTACCCCCGCATCGGCGACTCCTCCGTGACCGTCAGCTCGACGAGCTGGACCTCCTGGGCCACGTCGGCGATGGCGCGGATGTTCCCGCCCAGCAGGGCGTTCTTCGCCAGGACGGCGCCCAGCCGCTCGGGGTAGACCACCTCGTCGACGTCGCTGGCGTACTTCCGGATGACGTACTCGCGGTAGTCGTCGTCGGCCCGCAGCACCGTCCGGCAGCCGTAGTCCTTCGCGATCATGCAGGCGGTGAAGTTCACGACGAGGTCCGGCGTCAGGGCCGCGAGCCCGTCGATCTCCTCGAGATCGAGATCCAGCAGGAGCTCCTCCCGCGAGCCGTCGCCCTCGACGACCGCGAACCCCTCCTCGCGGAGGCGCTCGACCTTCGTCCGGTCCGGCTCGACGATGACCACGTCGTGGCCCTCCTCGCGGAGCACGCGCGCCGTCCGCATCCCGACGCGCCCCGCACCGACGATAACGAATCGCATACGGGCCCATTCACCGGCCGCCGGCAAGTAGCTTTCTCCGGGGCGGGAGTCGCGTGCAGGGTGCGGTGGAGGCTCGACACCCGACGGAACTGGCCTGCCGAACAGAGAGGAGGGATGCAGCGCGGTCGCTCCCCGGTGGCGACCCAGTCACGACTCGATAGAAAGACGGGATAGCTATTCGGGAGGGTTGACCGGCCATCGGACGGTGGAACTCCGTTCGTCGGTCGCTCAGGCACCCATGTTCGCCACTTTCTCGGCGAACTCGGCGTGGAGATCGGCGTGGTGGTGGACCATCTTCCACTCGTCGTTCTCCTTCCGGTAGACGTTGGTCGTCCGGCCCTCCAGGGACATCGGTTCACCCGCGAACGTCCACGACACCGACTCGGTGCAGAGTTCGTACGCAGCATCGCCGATGACGCGGACGACCTGGTCCGATCGGGTGACCGTGCCATCGGTACTCGCCGATGCGACCCCCGCGAAGGACTCCGAGACGGCCTCCCAGCCCTCCTCACGTCCACCGATCGGGTGCATGGTCGTCACGTCGTCCTCGTGTGACCAGATCTCCGGCATGGAGCTGGCATCCCCGTTCGCCATCGCTTCCAGCGCACTGTAGAACTGGTCGGATGCAGCTCGGACATCGGCGTCAGCTGATACGCGTTTTGTAGACATTACTAAACCTCACCCCCAGATACACCCGCCCAGTATATAAACCAGATGCGGAATCTGCTACCCATATAGTCCCGATTTCCGCGCTCTCGTCCACTCTAGGGCGCGAATAACACTGGTCGATTCTGACCGTCTCGGTCCGTTCGGAGGATGGAGTTTGCACGCTTCGGTACCAACCCGTGCGCACTGCCTCTGGATGCGAGACTCGCACCACCCATTCAGCACGCCGCTTCGGAACGGTCACAAATCGAGATCCCCGTGTTACTGATGACAATATATCCAAAAAACGTGCAATAATCCATATAAATGATATTTCGATAGAAAATTTCAGAACTAATTTGATTCCCGGACGCACTTGGGGATTATCCGCCTATCTCATATCGGCAACCAGCCGGCGACCGACACCGGCACGGCGGGGATGGTCGGGTCGAGCGCCCCGCTCTGGATCATCGAGTAGATGGGGAAGCCGTAGGCCAGCACGACCAGCAGGAGCGCGAAGACGGCCCACAGGCGGAGGTTGTCGAGCACCTTCGGGGCGTCCTCGGCGCCAGACAGCGGCTCGGGGAACTCGCTGTTGACCCGGAGGTCGCCGCCCTTGCCCGCGAGGATGGTCGCGAACATCACCGCGAGGAACATCACGAGCGCGACGAACAGCAGGGTGCCGCCGAGCGCGATCTGGATGCGCATCTCGCCGTAGCCGCCGACCGTCTGCGCGTAGTTGAAGGCCTCGTACTGTGGCTCCGCGGTGCGTCGGGGGACGCCGATGAGGCCGGCGCGGTGCATCGCGTTCGACATCAGCGTCATGCCGAGGAACCACATGTACGGCTGGACCGCCGCGACGCCCCGGAGCTGGAGGCGCTTGCCGGTGATCTGGGGCACGAGCCAGAAGCTCGCGGCCATCGCCGTCAGGGCGAACGCCGTGCCGACGGTGAGGTGGAAGTGGCCGGGCACCCACAGCGTGTTGTGGACGAGGTAGTTGATGTTCATCCCGGCGTTGATCATCCCGGAGAAGCCGCCGGCGGCGAACATCAGGCCGGCCAGCGCCATCCCCGAGAACGCGGGGTTGCCCCACGGCAGGGTCTTCAGCCAGCCGAAGTAGCCGTCACCACCCTGCTGGCGCCCGGCGTGTTCCAGACTGGCGACGACGGTGAACGCCGTCAGCAGCGACGGCAACAGGAGGAACATCGTGTTCGTCATCGCGACGAACTTGAAGCCCTCGGGGATGCCGGGGTCGACGTACTGGTGGTGGAAGCCGACCGGCGTCGACAGCAGGACGAACAGGACGAAGACGATACGCGCGAGCGGATCACTGAACAGCCGCCCGCCCGCCAGTTTCGGCATGATGGTGTACCACGCGAGGTACGCGGGCAGGAGCCAGAAGTAGACGACCGGGTGGCCGAAGAACCAGAACAGGGTCCGGGCCAGGGTGGGGTCCGGCGTCGAGATGAGCCCCAGCGACCACGGGATGAGGAAGACGACGACCTCGATGGCGATGCCGATGGTGGCGACGTACCACATCACCATCGTCGTCAGGACCATGAACGCCTGGAGCGGGATGCGCTCGTCGGCGTTGGTCTTGCGCCACGCCCAGAACCGGCGGAACCAGCCCAGGCCGACAACCCAGGAGCCGACGACGATGAGCGCCGCGCCGATGTAGAACGCGGGGTGAGCCTGCAGCGGCGGGTAGAACGTGAACAGCACGTCCGCCGAGAGCGGCACGCTGTCGACGAGGCCGCCGAGGATGGCCACTGCGGCGAGGACCGTCCCGACGAGGAGCATGGCGAAGCCGCCGTACTCGACGCGCGGGTCGACGCTCCCCCGGTCGAGCGAGCGGGTGATGGCCCAGTTGAAGAAGCCGCTGATGAAGAACGTCGTGAACACCAGCACCAGCAGCACGCCGTGGCCGGTGAGGATGGTGTAGTAGTCGGCCGAGGAGACGAACCCGCGGAAGGCACCGGTCCGGTGGAGCGCCTGGATGAGGCCGAACAGTCCCCCGATGCCCAGCGCGACGAACGCGACGAGGAACGTGTAGCGGGTCAGGCGGGCCTCGGTGGGGAACTTGTCGACGAAGGCGTTGCGGTCCTCGTCGATGACCTGATCGTCGGTCGCGGTCCCGGTGTCGCTCTCGTCAGGGGTGATGGTCGCCATTATCGGTCACCTCCGTACGTCAGCGCGGCGCGGAGCCGTTCGCGGTCCTCGCCGTCGCTCGGCTCCTGGTCGTACTCGGACTGCGGGACGACCTCCATCGTCCCGGCCATGTCGTGGTGGCCGGCGCCACAGTACTCGTGACAGATGATCCCGTAGGTCGCCGGCTCGTCGAACCGGGCGGTCATCTTCGAGACCTGCCCGGGCGCCACCATGACGTTCACGTTCGTGCCGGCGATGTTGAACCCGTGCATGACGTCGGCGGAGGCGACGTAGAACGTCACCTCGCTCCCCGCCGGCACCCGGACCGGTTCGCCCGTCCCGGGGTTGAACGCGAACCGCTGGGCCACGATGTACACGTCGTAGCTGTTCTCACCGCTCTGGTAGACGCCCGGTTCCTGGAAGTTGTCGACAGCATCCCAGTTCCCGTTGGCGATGGGGGTCGCGCCGACCTGGCCGCCGGAGTCGTCGACCATCGCGATTCCCGGGCCGACCGCCCCGTACGCGATGGTCCCGATGAACCCGACGATGAGCACCATCCCCGCGACGAACCACGCCTTCTCGTATCTGTGTATCTCCATTGATATCACCCGATGATGGTCGGTCCGCCGCCGAGGAACTCGACGAAGTACATGAGTATCCACATCACGACCAGGATGAGGAAGTAGCCGATGAGCAGTGCCGCGGTCCCGCTCGGGTCGTACGCGTCGTGCCCGATGGTCCGCTCGGCGCTATCCTCCGCGGGGGCCGACTCCACCGCCGGCCCATCGACGTCTCGCACCTTCTCCTTCCAGGCGCCGTACGAGCGGTAGCCGTCCGCGCCGAGGATCATCGCGCCGGCGAGGCCGGTCACGCCCAGCAGGAGCCCCATGAACGTGAGGCCGAGGGCTCCGCCCGGCGGCTCGAACGGCTGCCCGCCCCCACCCAGTTCGACATCGCCGGTCACGACGACGCCCTTCATGCCGAGCGCGCGGTGGGGCTGGCAGAAGTACTTGGTCACACCCTCCTCCTCGAACGTCTGCTCGAAGGTGAATCCCGCCTCGGCGACCAGCTCGGACTCGAAGGCACCACCCTCGTCGACGACGTTGTGCTGGTTGCCCTGGCCGGTCCACTCCCAGATGACGGTCGTACCGGGGTCGACCTGGATGGCCGCGGGACCGAACCCGTACGGCTGTCCGCCGTTGTCGACGCCGACGCGGACCGTTACCTCCTCGCGACCGGTCCGGTCGATGACGCCGTTGTAGTTCTGGACGTCGGAGAGCCAGCCGTCGAACGACGGTTGGGCCTGGGCCGCGGCCGGGCCCGCGAGCGCCGACGCACCCGCGGCCGTGGCTGTAGCGCCGGCAGCCCCCCGAAGAACCGCTCGCCGACTGATGCTCCGCCGTCCGGAGGTTCCGTTCGACATTTCGGGTGTGCGCTCCGGCCGCCCCAGCTAAAAAGATATATGCTGTTCCGGGGATCCTGGAACCGACCCGGTCGTTTATGTGCTGGCGACCGAACGGGCGCGTAGCAATGCTCGACGCGCTCCCTCCCTCGCTCGCCCCGGTGGTGGCACTGCTCGCACTCCCGTCGGTCGCGGTGTTCTTCCTGAGCCGCGGGGAGCCGTTCATCGCCGTCGCGGCGGTGAACGTGCTCCTCATCGCCGGGAGCCTGCTGTACGTCGTCACGCGGGAGGGCTCCGGCGAGCACGGGGCGACCCACGCCTGACGGCGGGCGAGCGCGAGGCGGACACGGATCGACGGTCGAGTACCGAGTGCGGTCCCCCACACACATGGCATCCAGTCCCTTCGCCGGGTTCGTCCCCGAGGCCGGAGCCGGCGGCCTGGAGGTCGCCGCCTTCCTCCTGCTCGGCGCACTCGGGAGCATCCACTGTCTCGGGATGTGTGGTCCACTCGTCTCGACGTACGCCGAGGGCATCCGCTCTCGCGGTCACGACGCGACCGAGTGGGCATCCATCCGCCAGCACCTCCTGTTCAACGCCGGGCGGACCGTCTCGTACGCCGCCCTGGGTGCCGGCTTCGGTGCGCTCGGCGCGATCCTCGTCGACGCGGGTGGCCTGCTCTCGGTCGCCAGACTCGTCCGGGGGGTCGTCGGCATCACGGTCGGGCTGTTCGTGCTCGCGCTCGGACTGGGCTACCTCGCTGCCGACCGCGGCGGCGGCCGGTTCGTGGGCGCACTCGGCCGACCGTTCCGTGCCGGTGGGGCGGCGCTCTCGGGAACCGTCGCCTGGCTTCGGGCCCGTGCCGAACGGTGGACCCGCGGCCCCCGGATCGTCGGCCTCGGCGCGGCCCACGGCCTCCTGCCGTGTCCGCTCCTCTACCCGGCGTTCCTCTACGCCCTGGCGACGGCCTCACCCGTCCGGGGCGCCGTGGCGCTCGCGGCGCTGGGTGCCGGGACCGTCCCCATGGTGTTCGCGACGGGGCTCGCGGTCGGGTCACTCGGCCCGGAGACGAAACGACGGCTCCACCGCGCCCTCGGCGCGGCGTTCGTCCTGCTCGCCGTGCTCCCGCTCCGGATGGGGCTGCGGAGCCTCGGGATCGAACCGCTCGCGCTCCTGGGGGTGGCGTAGATGAGCGACCCGCCGACCGGGCCCGTCGACGTCGACGGGCCCGACGGCTGTGACCTCTGTGACCTCCCGACGCCGGACCCACCCGTGACGGACGAGGACGTGCCGGGCGCGTACTGCTGCCAGGGGTGTCTGGCGGTCGCGGGGACGCTGGACGCCCCGACGGAGACCGACATCGGGGACGCCCGCGAGGCCGTCCGCGCCGAGCGCCGCGAGCCGGTCCCGGACGAGGCCGAGACCGCGTTCGTCCGGGTCGAGGGGATGCACTGCACCAGCTGCGAGGCGTTCCTCGAATCGCGCGCCGAGGGCGCGCCCGGCGTCCACCGCGCGGAGGCCAGCTACGCCGCCGAACTCGTCCGGGTCGCGTACGACCCCGACGAACTCGGGGCGGCGGGTGGCGATGGCGGGGACGGGGGCGACGAGCGGGCCGGCGCCGACGAGCGGGTCGCCGCGCTGCTCGACGCGCCGGGCTACCGGGCCCGGCCGGCCGACGGCGCCGAAACGGACGACAGCGAGTCGCTGGGCCGGCTCCTCGTCGGCGGCTTCCTCGGGATGATGGTGATGGCGTGGTACGTCCTCTTCCTCTACCCGACCTACCTGGGGCTCCCGTCCGACGCGCTCCTGCTCGACGTCCGGGGCTCGGCGGGCGGCTACCTCCTGTGGAACGTCTGGGCGTTCTCGACCATCGTGCTGGGCTACACAGGCGCCCCCGTCCTCCGGGGGGCGCTCGTGAGTCTCCGGGCCGGCCGGCCGAACATGGACCTGCTCGTGGCGACGGCCGCCGTCACCGCCTACCTCTACAGTACGGCGGTCCTCCTGACCAGCGACGTCGACGTCTACTTCGACGTGAGCGTGGTCGTGCTCGTCGCAGTGACCGTCGGGGGGTACTACGAGCGGCGCATCCGGCGGCGCGCGGCCGACCGGCTGGCCGACCTGACGACCGAGCGTGTCGAGACGGCACGGCGGGCGGTCGATGACGGAGGGAGCGACGGAAGCGGCGGCGAGGCGGCCGGCGACGGGGCGGGTGGGGCTGCGGCCACCGAGACGGTCCCGGTCGACGAGGTGGCCACGGGCGACCGCCTCGTCGTGGAACCGGGCGAGCGACTCCCGACCGACGGGACGGTCGTGGACGGGCGCGCGGGCGTCGACGAATCGCTCGTGACCGGCGAGGCCGCCCCCCGGCGGGTCGGCCCCGGCGACGAGGTGCTGGGCGGCGCACTCGTGACCGACGGCACCCTCCGGGTCGAGAGCGACGGCACCAGCACGGTCGAGCGGCTGGCCCACCACCTCTGGGACGTGCAGGCCGCGACGCCGGGCGCACAGCGAGTCGCCGACAGGGTGGCGGCCGTCTTCGTCCCGCTGGTGGTCGTCGTGGCGGCGCTGGCGTTCGGCGCGACGCTCCTGACCGGCGGCACCGCGACCGGCGCGCTCCTGACGGGGCTGGCGGTGCTGGTCGTCTCCTGCCCGTGTGCGATGGGGCTGGCGACACCCCTCGCGGTCGCGGCCGGCGTCCGGGACGCGCTGGACCGCGGCGTCGTCGTGACCGACCCGTCCGTGTTCGAGACGGCCGTCGACGCCGATACCGTGGTACTGGACAAGACCGGGACGCTCACCGAGTCGGAGCCGTCGCTGGTCGAGCGGGCGGGCGACCACGAGGCACTCCGGCGGGCGGCGGCCGTCGAGCGCCGGGCCGACCACCCCATCGCGGGCGCCGTGGTCGATGCGGTCGACGCGCCCCCGGCGGCCAGCGGCTTCCGCACCCACCCGGGACACGGCGTCAGCGCCGTCGTCGAGGGGGACCGCGTCCACGTCGGCGACGCGGCGCTGTTCGAGGGCCTGGACGGCGACTGGTCGGTGCCCGACGCCTGCCGGACGTGCTACGAGGCCGGCGACGAGCGCGGCATCGCCGCGTACGTCGGCTGGGACGGCGCGGTCCGGGGGGCGCTGGTGGCGGCCGAGCGCCCACGCGAGGGGTGGGAGGCGGCGGTCGAAGCCCTCGGGGCGGGCCGCCGCGTGGTGGTCCTCACGGGCGACGACCGGGCCGCCGCCGAGTCGTTCGCCTCACATCCGGCCGTCGACGAGGTGTTCGCCGGCGTCCCGCCGGCGGGGAAGGCCGAGACCGTAGAGCGGCTCCGGAAGCGGGGGACCGTCGTGATGGTCGGTGACGGGAGCAACGACGCGCCGGCGCTCGCGGCGGCGGATCTCGGGGTCGCCCTCCGCTCGGGGACGGCACTGGCGGCCGACGCCGCCGACGCCGTCGTCACGGATGGCGGACTCGACCGGGTGCCGGCCGTGTTCGACCTCACGACGGGGACCCGGCGCCGGGTCCGGGAGAACCTCGGCTGGGCGCTGTGCTACAACGCCGTCGCCGTGCCGGCGGCGGCGCTGGGCCTGCTGTCGCCGCTCCTCGCGGCGGTCGCGATGGCGACCAGCAGCCTGCTCGTGGTGGCCAACTCGACGCGCCCCGTCCTCGACAGCGAGGCGCGCAGCGACGGGCGGAGGCGCGGGTCGGGCGACGACCACACCGGCGAATCCGACCCGGGCGGGCCGTCGGCACCGACCCGGACGCTGGCGGGGGACGACTGATGGCTTCCCAGAATCTGGGAGCCGGAGGGGTGTTGATACGCCGGCCCCCCCACCACACGACCGATGACCGCAACCGACACCAGCGAGGGCACCGAGGACGCGTCCATGAGTGACTCCGCCGACGACGACGAGGAGCTCCCGTTCGCGGTGAAGGTGATGATGGTCCTCATCGTTCTCGCCATCCTCGGCGTCGTCCTGGTCGACGTACTCCACTTCCTCGGCGCGTTCTGACCGCGATTCCGTGCCGCGGCACCACCCGTTCCCCCTCACCACCCACCGCGACACCGCCGCGACAGCCCGTTTCGGGGACACCCGGGATGCCGCCCAGCGTGCCACTGACCCGTGCTGATAGTCGGAACGTTTAGTGTCGTGTCACCGCTGGATGGAGGTAGCACACTCCGTGCCGGGGGGCGGTGGGACAACGGGGGCACCCGCGGCCCCACAGACGATGTCTTCAGATGGCACTGAATGGGCCAGAATGTAATCGACCGGTACCCTTTTGCCTCGGGAGGCGTTAGCAGGGGGTAATGCTCGAACGACTCACGGACCAGGTCTCGAAGGAGGCCCGCGACCTCCAGATTCTCCAGGCCGTCATCGACCACCACCCCATCGGCATCGTGCGCGTCTCGAAGGAGACCGGCATCCCGGAGCACAAGGTGCGCTACTCGCTGCGGATGCTGGAGAACGACGGGCTCATCGACCCGACCCAGCAGGGTGCGGTCCCCGCCGACGACATCGACGAGCGCGTCACGGAGATCAACGCCGGGCTCGACGAGCTGGCCGACCGCGTCCGCGCGCTCGCCAGCGAGGCCGACGAGGTCGAGCAGGCCGCCGAGCCCGAGGTCTGAGGCCCCTTCTCGCCGGCACCTGGCGACCGTCAGGTTCACGCGACTCTACCCCCTACACCCGGGTATGCCGCTTCCGTCGGCCGCCGACATCGACATCGAGCTGCCGGGCTGGGCCCGCCTGCTGGCCGTCCTCGCGGTCGGCGTCGCCCTCTCCGGGCTCGCGGACTTCGCGCTGACCCAGGCCGGCTACCCGACCCTCGCCACGTTCGTCTGGGCCACCGGCTACGCCGGCACCATCATCGTCGTCTGGCTGGTCTGGGGGCAGCACCTCGACCTCGTCGGCGATACGGGCGTCGGGCACGAGACCGACCCCGAGGAGAACGTCCACGCCGATGACGGGGAGCAGTCGGACCCGTACTGAGCAGCACCGGAGACCCGCCACGCGCGCTACCGTCAGCGACGAACGGAATTGTTATGTGCGCGTCGTCGTGACTTCGGGGCAAGGATGCTCCCGTTCGCACCGTTGCAGGTCATCGACAGCTTCCTGCTCCAGTACAACGTGGGGCAGGCCATCCTCGCGCTCTTCATCCTCACCACCCTCGGTACCCTCCCGCTCAAGTCCCGGAAGATCACCGGCCTGAACACCGTCGCGTTCGGGCTGCTGTTCCTCCTCACGCCGACGCCGAGCATGCAGCCGGTCCACTTCCAGTTCTTCGGCATCGCGCTCATCTTCGTCGGCCCGTTCCTCGTCATCACGGGCAAGCAGTAACCGTCGGCGCCGTTCGGTGCGAACGTCCGATCCTCCCGACGAACGCTCGACGCTGTTCTCGTATCTCGGTACCCGTCGCAGGAAGTTGATCGCGACTCGATGCGCGACCTACTCGTCGCCCTGCACCTTCGTCTGCCCGACGTGCCGGTTCCACTCGGTCAGCCCCTCCGCCAGCGCGTACGTGATGGCGTCCCGGACGGGGAGGATGCCCCGGTCGTCCGGCTCGACACCCCCGTAGACGGCGCTCAGAAGCTCGTAGTCGTCCGGTTCGTCGAGCGCGAGGCGCACGTCGCGCCGGTCGCAGGGGAGCGGCCAGTCGTACACGTCGTCCCAGCGGACGGGCTCGCGCTCGAACGCGTCGGGGTGTTCGAGGTAGTACTGCGTGACGTGCTCGCGCTGGTGTGGCTCGTCGGAGGCCGCCTCCACGCGGTCGAACGATGCCATCGACATCGCCTCGACCACGAGGCCCTGCGGGAAGGTCCGGTCGATGGTGTTGCCGGCGTAGTCCGCACCCGCGCGGACCGCCTCGGCACACGCGTTCACGACGGCCGGGGCCACGAGCGGATCGTCGCCGGTCGCGCGGACCACCACGTCGGCGTCGGCGTCACGCGCCGCGGCGTGCATCCGGCCCAGCACGTCGTCCTCCGGGCCGCGGTGGACCGCGGCGCCCGCGCGCTCGGCATAGCGCGCGACGATGTCGTCACGACCGGCGGTGGAGGTGGCGACGACGACCTCGTCGACGGCCTCGGCGGCCCGCAGGCGGCGCACGTCGTGGGTGAGGACGTGCTCGCCCGCGAGCGGGAGCATCACCTTCCCCGGGAGCCGGGTCGACCCCATCCGGGCCTGCACGACCGCCACGACGCGTTCGCTCATGGGTGGTAGTGGGTGGACGTGGCCCAAAAGAGGTCGGTGTCGGGCGCCGCGGTCAGGCCGTCTCGCGCTCGCCCTCGCTCTCGTCCTCCTCCTCCTCGGTGTCGCCGCGCTCGGCCGCCCGGCGCGCCCGCTCGCGGGCCAGTTCGCGGTCGATGGGATCCTCGCCGCCGAGTCCGGAGATGGACTCGACGGTGAGGACGTTCCCGCCGCCGGGGTCGACGACCAGCACCTCCTCCCCCACCTCGATGGCGCCGTCGACAGAGCGGGCCTGGAAGTAGGGGTTGAAGCCGCCGCCCTCGTCGAGCTTCACCTCGCCCCCGTCGCGGGTGACGCGCTCGGTGACGCGCGCGGTCTTGCCCCGCAACGACCCCGAGTCGGAGGTCCGGCCGCCGTCTGCCTCCCCGTAGATGCCGAGGTTCCGATAGGCGTACAGCGAGACGGCGCCGGCCACCAGGACGACCGCCGCGAGGAACAGCGGCGTCAGGGGGCCGAACACGCCGCCGAGCAGCGTCCCGATGAGGCCGGCCGTCAGCAGGGCGACCCCGACGACGATGAAGTGCGCGCCCGGCGCCAGCGCCTCCAGCACGACGAGACCGGCACCCGCGAGTAGCAGTATCAGCGAGAGCGAGAGCCCGAAGAGTTCGAACCCCCCCTGGAGGGGTACAACCGCGAGGGCGTCGAGCATACCGGGACTACGACGCGCCACGGAATAACGGTTGGCCCGCAGCCACGGCCGACGGAGCGGTCGCCGGCCTCAGAGGCCGACGAGTTGCGCGAGCACGACCACCGTGAGCACGACGCCGAGCAGCACGAACAGCGCGCCCTCCAGCGTCGGCGTCTCCGGTTCGACGGGCCCGAGGTCGGCGCCCGGCGACGCGCCCGCCACGTTCCCGCCACCCTGCTCGTACTCGATCCCGTCCACGTCCTGGACCGTCGACTCGACGGTCTCGGGGTCGTAGCGGCTCCCGTCGGCAGTCGTCCTGTCGTGTTCGGGGGCCGCCGCCGGTTGCTCGTGCCCGGCGTCGGGTCCCCGGTCGCGCGAGTCGTCCGTCTCGTCCATACCGGATGGACGGTCCGGACGCCCAAAGGGCTACCGTCGAGTGGCGCCGGCGCGGTCGAGGCGGGCCGAGGCCTGCCTCACAGCGGCTCCGGCGCCGGCGGCATGTGGCGCTTGTGTTCGCTGCCGGCGACGAGGTCCGTGACGCGGTCGATGGCCGACTCGGGCACGTCGAGGGTGCGCATCGTCGCGGACTTCGAGAACGGCCCGTCGACGTGGAGCGCGAGGATGGCGTCGAGTTCGTCGTAGCCCAGGCCCATCTCCTCCTCGTCGGTCTGGCCCACCCACATCTCCGCGCTCGGGGGCTTCTCGACGAACTCGTCGGGGACGCCGACGTGGCTCGCCAGCTGCCGGACCTGGCACTTGTAGAGGTTGCCGATGGGGTTGCAGTCGACGGCCTGGTCGCCGTACTTCGTGAAGTAGCCCGTCATCGCCTCCGAGCGGTTGCCCGTCCCGAGCACTACCCGGGACTCGGCGTTAGCGACGAAGTAGTTCAGCACCGCCCGCGTCCGCACCCGGACGTTGCCGAGTGCCATCCGGTCGTCCGCGGCGTGGTCGGGCGCGGCGTCGACGAAGGCGTCGACGATGGGCTCGATGTCGATGACATCGTACTCGATGTCGAGCATCTCGGCGACGCGCTCGGCGTCGGTCATGTTCGTCTCCGTGTTCACGTCGCTCGGAAGGACCAGCCCGTGGAGCCCGTCCTCGCCGAGCGCCTCGACCGCGAGGTGGGCCGTCAGCGTCGAGTCGATGCCGCCCGACAGGCCGAGTACCGCGCCCTCGGCCCCCGCATCGTCGACCACGCCCTCGATGAACGACGTGAGGTGCTCGCGCCGCGCCTCGAGTTCCGCCTCCGAGAGCAGCAGGTCGACGTTCGTCCCCTCCAGAAGCGCCGTGGGTTCTGTCATCACCGGAACGTAGGCCGCGAGCGACTAATAGCTCGTGACCGGCCGCCGGAACTGGACGCTCGTCGGGTCGTGTGGAGCCGCGGAAGCGCTACGTTCAAGTTGGCGACCGAGCAAGCAGTTCACGGGAGCGCGCCGTTGGTCCAGTGGTAGGACATTAGCTTCCCAAGCTAATAGCCCGGGTTCAATTCCCGGACGGCGCATCTTCCTTCCCGTCGTCGGCCGGTGAACGTGGTCCCCAGATACTTGACGAGGGCGGCCATACCCATCGACACCCCTTGATCCGTCCATGAACGACCCGCAGCCGTCCTCTCTCTCCGAGTTCATCGACGAGGTCCCCGAGACGGAGACATCGCTGATCGTGCTGAACCGGACGGGACCGGAACCGCTCGTGGGGTTACTGCGGGACGCCTTCGGAACGCAGGAGGTGAGCGTCTCGGACCGCCAGCTGCCCGAGGGCGGGAAGGACCTGGTGTTGCTCGTCCGCGAGGGGAGGGTCGTCGCGACAAGTCACATGGAGCGGCTGCAGAACAGCTTCCTGCTCATCAACGCCGACCGCTACCGGACCGGGACACACGGGCTCCAGGAGGCCAACATGCCGGACGTGCTGATCGGTCTCGACGAGATCGAGTTCGAGGTCCGTGGCTTCCCGGCCTCGAACAAGGAGAAACTGCTGCTGGTGCTCATCTCGCGGTTCATCGAGGGGCGGGCGCTCCGGGCGGAGACGGGCCGGTTCGACGTCTCGTTCCAGCGGTTCTCCCGTCTCGACGACGAATACGGCACCCGCAAGGTCTACCGCTGGCTCGGCGACTCCGGCGTCGACACCCACGTCTACGGTGTCCGTGACGAGCCCATCGACGAGGACCTGGCCGTGACCCCGCACGCCGGGACGCACGAGGAGTACCGCCACTCGTGGTTCGTCGTCTTCCGCCCACCGGCGGACGAGGACGGCCACGTCGCCCTCGTCGCGCTGGAGACCGGCGACAACGTCTGGCGGGCGATGTGGACGTACGACCCCGACCGGGTGGCCCGGATCGGCGCGTACGTCCAGCGGAACTTCTGAGGCCACCGCGTCCGCAACGACCTACAGCGCCTCGACCTCGCGGGTCCGCTCGCTCTCGTGCTCACCGGTGTTCAGCGTCCCAGCGGGCTCGAACAGGAGAACGTGCGCCTCGTCGCCGTCCGGGCCGACACCCGTCTCCTCGGGGACGACGGGTCGGTGTTCGACACCCGCCGGGACGACGTGCAGTTCGTTCGCCTCGAGGTGAACCGTCGGGGCGTCACGGCGCTCGATGTCGAGCGCGCCCGCGACGACGAGGAACAGCTCGTCGGCGTCGGCGTGGCGGTGCCACTCGAAGGCGCCCCGTAGCTTCGCGAGCTTGACGTGCTGGCCGTTGAGTTCGGCCGCCAGGCGCGGCGCCCAGTGCTCGTCGATGCGGTCGAAGGCGTCGGCGAGCGAGACGGTCGTGCCGTCATCGGGAGCAGCATCCGACATGCGCGGGGCTGGGGCTGGCGGGCCAAGGAAGGTTACGGGGGCCGGTTCTGCAGGACGGAGACCGGAGCCCCCCGTTTCGGGTCGAACGTGGCTCAGCTCGACCCGGCGACACGTCGGCGGAACGTCTCCGATACGCCCGCACCGCGCGAGAACTCGGCGACCGCGACGAAGGCGACGGCCCAGACGAGAACCGCGACGCCCCCCGTCATGCCCACGCTGCTGGCCTGGGCGGGGAAGGCGACCGACATCGCGCCGAAGTACGCCGCGACGAGGGCGGCCTGCCACGCGGCGAGGCGCCACCCCGCGAGACCCATCCCGGCGGCCAGCGCGAGGGCGACCGGGGCCACGCCGGCCCCGGCCATCATCAGGTAGTGGCCGCTGAGGGCGTGCGAGTCGGCGCTCACCTGCAGGACGAGCTGGTTCCCGACGTACGCCAGCAGCGGGACCGCGGCGACGACGGCCAGCGCCAGGAGCGCCGGGCTGAACGAGTCACCGCGCCGGAGCACACCCCGCCCGGCGGGGTGGGTGAGGATGGCGACGCCCGTCACCACGAAGAACGGGACGACCTCCTCCGGGCGGCCCGCGCCGAACCCGAGGGTTGCGAGCGTGATGACCGTCATCACGACGAGGCTCCCCCAGAGCGACGCGACCCGCTCGTGGGGGCGATAGACCTGCACGAACAGGCCCACGAGGACGGTCGCGATGACGAGCGCGATGCCCATGATGTGCAGGCGGTGGATGCCGAGTTCGGCGCCCACGCCCGCGGTCCAGCCGAGCACGAGCAGCGGCAGGAGTTCCGTGAGGAACGCCAGCGTCATCGCGGCGGCGGCGACGATGGCGAGGTAGAACAGTACGAAGCGGGCCTTGCCGAGGGTGGAGCGCTCGCCGAACGAGACGCTCGCGGTGGACGATTCTGCCATGATTCCACATACCCTAACGGCGTGCTAGAGCTTAACGTATCACTTCCCTGAGGTAACTCGATTACCTGCCACCGACAGGGGTGGGCCCCCACCGTGCCGACTTCCAGCGCGTTCCGGCTCGAACGGGCCCGTCAGCCGTCGAAACAGCGGTCCCACGCCCGCGTGTCGTGGATGTCGAGCAGTTCCTGAGTGCCGTCGTGGTCGTAGCGGAGCGGCCGGCGCCACCACGGGCCCTTCCCGGAGTCCGCGGACAGCTCCGTGACGAGGCGGTTGGCCTCGCTCCCCGCCTCCCGGGAGGAGAGCGGGACAGCCGCGTCGTACAGTGTCGAGCCCCAGGCGTCGCCCTGCACCAGCACCCGCGCGTCGAACGTCTCGCGCTTGACGTGGGCGTTGTTGGCGAACGCGTCGCGCGTGGGGTCGCCCGCCGCCTCGAACTCGTCGGGACCCAGCGGGTCACGTGCCAGCCGGAAATGGCCGACGAGGAAGGCGCCCCACCGCGGCGGTTGCCAGTCCGGGCGCCCCTCCTCGGGGGTGTCGAGCGTCGCGTAGAAGAACAGGAAGTCGCCGGCCGCCAGCTCCGAGATGGGCCCGGCCTTCGCGCCGTACGGGTCGCCGTAGGTGTACCCCTCGCAGTACGGGTAGCCGTCGAACTCGGGGTCGAGGTGGACCGGCACGTCGGCCACGGCGCTCACGTCCACGTCGAGGTCGAGGGCGTCGTCCAGGTCGCCGTAGGTCGGGACGTGGGCGTCCTCGCGCGTGGACTCGGATTCTGGAATCGGCACGAAGTCGAACTGGCCGTACGCGTCGACGGGCGCCCGGAAGCCCGGTTCGTTCGTGTTCGCGCCGACGTTGATGGCGAGGCCGCGCATTCTCTGGTGTTCGGTTCGGTCGGTCGCGTACATCAAGCCGCCGGAGGATGGATCACGGTATGGACGACCCCACGGCTGGCGGAGCGAAGCGCGAGAACCGTGAGAACCAGCCAGCGAACCGCGTTCAGGCGTCCTCCAGCACGATGGTCCGGAGGATGTCACCGTACGCCGGGCGGGTGACGAGCACACCGAGCAGCACACCGACGATGGTGACGATGGCGAAGCCCTGCAGGTCACCCAGCGACAGCACCGCCAGCGGCGACATCGCGATGATCGTCGTCGCCGCCGCTGCGCCGATGACCCAGAACGCCTTGCGGAACCGCGACTCGAACACCCGCGAGGTGTTGACCTCACCCGACTGGAGGATCTCGTCCGCGATGATGATGAGGTCGTCCACCCCCGTCCCGATGACCGCGATGAACCCCGCGATGTGCGACAGGTCCAGCGCCAGCCCGACGGCCGACGCGAAGCCCATCAGCAGGAACACCTCCGCGCCCGCCGTCAGCACCATCGGCGCCGCCACACCGGGCTCACGGTAGCGGATGAAGACGACGCCCGCGACCGCGAGGACGGCGATGATGGCGGTGATGAGGGAGAACAGCTTGAACTCGTTGGCCAGCGACGGCTCCAGGAAGTAGGTCGTCCCCTCGCCCTGGATGTCGAGCGTCGTCGGCAGCGCACCCGCCTGCAGGTCGATGGCCAGCTGCTGGGCCTCGCTGAAGTTGTTCGCCGTGATGACGAACGTCGGGTCGCGCACGAAGTCGCCCGAGCGGATGGTCCGGGCGAGGCCGGGGCTCATCGATGCCCCGTAGACGACCTCGCCGTCACGGACCGTGTACAGACAGTAGCCGGGGAAGGTGTCCGGGTCGGCCCCGGAACTGGGCTGGTAGCCGCAGTTGCTGATCCCCTCGTCGGTGAAGCCGAACGTCTGCATCGCGTTCGAGAAGTTCCGTGCGGGCTCGTCCCGCAGCGCGACCGGAACCTGTGCGGGCTGGCCCTCGCTGGCGGGCTGGGCCTGGAAGTTGCTGGTCGAGAAGTCCTCCTGCGTCAGGAGCGAGACGTCGCGGTAGACGGTCCGGGTGCCGTTGCCGCTCTGGTTCTGGCGCTGCTGGGGGAAGTGCGCGACCAGCTCCACCCGACCCCGCGAGGTGATCAGCTCCAGCACCTCCGACCGGTTCGCGTTCGGCACCTCCACGAGCACGAACGTCTCGCCCGTCGGCGTGGTCGTCGTCGAAACCGTCCCGCCCGAGAGCCCGACGTTGTTGATCTTGCTCGACAGCACGTTCACCGCCGTCTGCCGGGTCTCCTGGGTCACACCATCGCGGATGTCGTCCGTCGAGACCTCGACCCCGGCCGCGTTCAGCGCCGCCGCGAACTCCTGCCGGGTCACGCCGCCGTTGTCCTCGTTGGCGAACACCTCCACGGTGTCCTGCCCGTTCCGGACATCCCGGACGTTGACGTCCGTCCGCGAGACGTTCAGCTGGTTCGACAGGGTCGCGGCCAGTTCACGCGACTCGCCGTCGGGGACGTCCACCTCGGCGGTCATCCCGACCAGCGGCGCCCGCACACGGGTCCCACCCGAGAGTTCGAGCCCGTACTGGAGGTTCGTCGGGCCGTCCGTGTCGGCGCCCCCGAGCGGGACGAACACCGCGACCGTGCTCACGAGCAGCAGGACGATCAGCAGGAAGATCCGCCAGTTCTCGCGGGGGTCGATGTTCATTTCGCCACCCCCTCGTACTTGTAGTAGCGCAGCAGCGTGACGTTGAGCATGTAGGTGTTCATCAGGTCGGCCGTCAGCCCGAAGACGAGCACCGTCCCCACCGCCGGCAGCAGCGGGATGCCGAACAGGAAGGCGGTGATGGACATCACGGTCATCGCGGCGATGGAGGTGAGCGTCATCGTCACCCCGGTCCGCATCGCCCGGTAGGTCGATTCGTAGAAGCCACCCGACCGCCGGAGGACGTGGTTGTTCAACAGCAGGTCGGAGTCGACGGAGTACCCGATGAGCATCAGCAGCGCCGCGACGGTCCCCAGCGTCAGCTCCATCCCGAAGAGGTTCATCAGCGCGACCGGGATGACGATGTCGGAGAAGGCCGACGCGACGACGGCGACGGAGGGAACGAACGTGCGGAACAGCGCGAACACCAGCACCGCCATGCCGCCGAAGGCGATGCCCACGCCGAGGAGGGCCTGGGTCTGGCTCTGGGCCCCGAACGAGGCCGACCGACCCTGTATCGAGTTCACGTCGTAGCCGGCCCCTTCGGCCGCGTTCTGGATGCCGTCGGTGTTCGTCGACTGGAACGTGACGATGAAGGAGTTCTCCTGCGAGCGGATCGGCTGTACCGACTCCACGTCGTAGCCCGCGGACCCGAACGTCGACTCGATCTGGGCAGTCGTATCGCCCGTCGTGACCTGGAGCTCGGTCCCGCCGGTGAACGCCAGTCCCGGGCGGACCGGCGCCCCGGTCAGCGCGAAGAACGCGCCGATGACGGCGAGGGCGAGAATCAGCACGACCAGCGGGATGGCGATGAGCTGCCGGTTCGTGTACCGCTCGTAGTCCACGTCGGGGAGGTCGAACGGGAGCTTCCCGGTCGCGTCGGCCTCAGCCACCGACGCTCACCCCCACGTGCGCGGAATCTACCATGGCCACGGGTCGGAAACGGCGGCGAATAAGCCTTCTCACTTCGCCCCTGACGGGGTCGATCCCCATCCCCATGGTCTATATCCGCCGAGCCCCATCCCACAGGCGATGCCCGCCGATCCGGTAGAGACAGTCCTGTTCGACCTCGACGACACCCTCTGCGAGTACCGGCGCTCGCCGGGCGACCTCATCGAGATCGCGTGCGAGGCGGTCGGGGTGGAGCCGTTCTTCGGGCAGGCCGAGTACGAGGCGCGCTACGGCGAGTTCACCGACGAGAGCGACGACGTGCGAGACCTCCGCGAGCGGTGCTTCGCCGCCATCGCCGCGGACCGCGGGCGCGACCCCGACCTCGGCCGCGACATCGCCCGCGCGTTCGCCGCCGAGCGCGACCACACGAACGTCCGGCCGCTCCCGGGCGCCCGCGAGGCCGTCGAGACCCTCGCCGAGCGCCACCGCGTCGGCGTCGTCACGAACGGCGCGCCCGGGATGCAGCGACGGAAGCTCTCGGCGCTCCCGTTCGCCGACCGCTTCGAGACGGTCGTCCACGCGGGCTACGACGCCCCCGCCAAACCCGCCCCCGACCCGTTCCACGAGGCGCTAGCGGCCCTCGATGGCCGCCCCGAGCGCGCGGTCCACGTCGGTAACTCCCTCTCGAGCGACGTGGCCGGCGCGCACAACGCGGGCTGCCGGTCGGTGTGGCTCCGCCAGCCGGGCGGCCCCGGCGACCACCGGCCCCACTTCACCGTCGACGGGATGGCCGAGCTGGCGGCCCCGCCATGGGAGTGAGCGCGGACCCTCGGAGAAGCGGTCCCCCACCGCGCCGAGTCGTTTAATCCGGGGCAGGCCGAACCCGCCTCCGGATGACGGCAGTGGAGGCGGTCACGCTGGACATCGACCGGACGCTGTGCGAGTACCGGCGCTCGACCGCGGAGCTGCTGGCCGAGGCGTTCGCCGAGGTCGGCGTCGACCCGTTCTTCACCGCCGACGAGTACCGCGACCGGATGTTCCGTTACGTGCCCCGGACGGAGACGAAGGCCGAGCTGCGGGAGGCGTGTTTCGCGGACCTCGCGGAGGAGCGGGGCCACGACCGCGCTGTTGGCCGCCGGGTCGCGGCGGCCCACACGAACCGGCGCGACCACCGCGCGGTCGACCCAGTGCCGGGCGCCCGCGAGGCCGTCACGGCGCTCGCCGAGCGCTACCCGCTCGCCGTCGTGACGAACGGCGCGCCCGAGATCCAGGCACCCAAACTCGACGCGCTCGGGCTCACCGACCGCTTCGAGACGGTGGTCCACGCCGGGTACGACACGCTCGCGAAGCCGGATCCCGCGCCGTTCCTCGACGCGCTGGACGCCCTCGGGAGCGCGGCGCCCGCGACGGTCCACGTCGGCGACGGGCGCGACGACGTGCTGGGGGCCGACGCGGCCGGGATGCGGGCGGCGTGGCTCCGACACCCGGACGAGCGGGACGCGACCGGCCGACCGGGGACCCGGCCGCACTTCGAACTGGGGTCGATGCGGGAGCTGGTCGACCCGCCGTGGGAGTAGGCGAGGAGTCCAGGACGGTGGAATCGACCCGCACCGCGACGCCTGCGACCCACCGGGGCCCGCTCCCGGAGCGGTCGGTTCCGGCCCCAGCGAGGGGCGCGAGGCACGCCCGGCTGGCGGGATCAGTCGTCGTCGTCCGCGGTCGGGGCATCCGCCAGTGGCGCCGCCGCACCGGCGTCGCCGCGGGCGGCGGCCTCCAGGCGTCGGAGGAGTGCCGGCCGTGCGACGGCGTACAGCGTGTCGCCGGCGGCGAGCGTCCGGGTCCGCGAGGGGATCGCCTCGACGGTTCCCTCGGCGGGTCGGACGGCCGCCACCGACACCGCCAGGCCGCCGAGACTCACCCCCACGAGCGGACTCCCATCGGCGACGGTGGCGACGCCCATGGTCTCCTCCGCCGCCCGCAACAGCGAGGCGAACTCGCGGTCCGCCCGGGGACTCGTCGGGAGCGTCACGAGTCGGTAGCGCGTCGTGTCGTCGAACGCCTCGGTCTCCTCCTCGTCGACGGCCAGCGTCACCGTGTCGCCGGCGCTTCCCCGGACCTCGGCCGTGGCCACGCGCTTCGGGGCGCCGTCGCCGTCGGCCGGCCGGAACACCTGCACCACGTCGCCGGCCCGGGCGGCGTGGGCCGGGTCCGCGCGGACGGGGATCGCGGCGGTCCCGGTCGGGAGTGACGGGCCGATACCGGATTCACGGGAGCCGACCGCGAGGTACGACACCACTCCGTTCTCGTCGAGTTCGACGTCGACCTGCCCGACGCCGTAGTCGGTCTTGAGGCGCTCGATGAGTCGCTTGCGGAGCTCCGCGACGGTCAGGCGGCGGGGGAAGACGAGGGTCGCGCCCGCGAACTCGGCCTTCGCTTCGGGTGGAACCGGGTCGTACCCCTCGATATCGCTCACGTCCTCCGGGAGGTCGACGGTGACGACGCGCCCGACCGCCCGGACGACCTTCGAGACCTCGCCCTCGACACGGTCGGCGCCCGTCAGTGCGAACGCGCCCGCGCCGAGGCGGTCGCCGGCACGCCCCCCGGCCGCCGCCGCGACCCCCGCAGCGAGGAAGACGCTGACGTTGAAGACGGCCGTCTCGAGCGCCAGCACCGCGGTCTTGTCGTCGATGACCTGTGCGAGCGCGAAGTCGGTGTTGAGCGAGAGCGCCACGCCGCTCAGTCCCACCAGCACGGAGAGCCCCTCGGGGACCGTCTGGGCGGCGTACCAGCGGTGGACGAGGCCGATGGCGCCACCGAGCACGAGGGCAAGCACCGCGAGGCCGGCGGCGTTGACGAGCGAGCGCACCGGAATCCCCAGCACCGAGCCCATCCCGCCCGTCGACTGGAGCAGGGCGTCGAACGCGGCGAGCCCGGTCATGCGACGGCCTCCGCGAACGCGTCCAGTGACTCGCGTGTCCCGATGGCGAACAGTTCGTCGCCGGCGGCGAGCGCGGTCTCCCCGGAGGGCGCGAACGCCCAGCCCTCGCCCGTCCGGACCGCGAGCACCGCCACGCCGTACGTCTCGCGGACGCTGGCGTTCCCGATGCTCGCCCCGTCGAGGGCGCCACCGGAACGGAGCGTCAGCCGCCGGACGCGCTTGCCGGCGCGACGGAGGAGCGAGAGGAGTTCGAACTCGCGGCGACGCCCCCGTGACCGAACCACCACGCGCCCGCGGTCCGCTCGCAGGAGGGTGTCCGCGTCCCCTCGCGGGACCGCGACCGTCAGCCGGCCGTCGCCGCCGGTGGTCGTCGGCGCCCGTGGTGGTGGGGCCTCGGTGGCGTCGGTGGCCGTTCCACCGTCCGTCCGGGCGTCGCCGTCCCGTTCATCGCGGTCGGCCGGGGCCGAGAGGTCGCCATTGGCGCCGGGTGCCGATTCGGGTGGCTCCGGCATCCGGGCCGGTGCCGGCGGCGTTCCGGTCTTCGCGCTGAGGACGGTCCCGTCGACGGCGCCGCCGTCGGTGCGGACGGTGACGCGGTCGCCACGTGCGAGGCCGGTCGGGAGCAGGGCGTCGACGGAGACGGCTCGGTGTCCATCGGGGACGCGCTTCGAGAGGCCGGCCAGCGGCGGTGCGGCCGCAACGGTCGCCTGGCCGCGCTCGTCGAGGCGGACGGTCACCTCGGCGCAGTCGAACTCCGTCCGGAGGCGGTCGGCGAACCGCGATTCGAGTTCGCCGATCGGGAGGTCGGCGGGGAAGGTCCAGTCCCCGTCCCGGATCTCGGCGCGGATGTCGTCCGGGAGCGGCGGGTAGCCCTCCATGTCGGCCACCTCGCCGACCACCTTGACGCGGACCTGTCCACGGCCGCCGACGAGTTCCACCACGTCGGCCGAGAGCGTCTGTTCGCGGAGCTTCTGCAGGGAGACTCGCCTCGGGAACGCCGCGCCCATCGCGTCACCCTTCGCGTGGGCGTACAGCGACATCATCAGGACGACGAGGATGGCGACGACGACCACCGGGCCGGTGGCCCGGTCGGTGACGGTCTGGTCGGTGAGCGCGAGGAGGCCGCCGTTGACGCCCGCGATGGCGAGCGCGAGGACGACCACACCGAACCCGGGGATGGAGACCCCCGTGACGTACTTGAAGATGAAGCCGAGCCCCCAGGCGACCAGGGCCGGGATGATGCCGGTGAGCACCCCCAGATAGATGCCGAGGACGACCTCGACGGGGAGCGGAGCCATGCGCGCCCTGACGGTGGGGCCCGTTAAACGAGTACCGGAGGGCGCGTCGGAACCACTCCCGTCTCCGGGACCGCTCTCGCATCCGGGACCGCGGTAGTTTTGTCGGCCGAGAGTGAGGCCATCCCCATGAGCGGGGTCGACGACGAACTCGAGGACGCTGGGCGGTCCGTCCGGCGTGCGAGCCGGGGGCTGTTCCGGGTCCGTGCGGCTATCGGCCTCGTCACCGTCGTCGCCCTCCTCTCTATCGTCACCGGTATCATCAACATCGGTGGCACGGAGACGTCCGGACTGCTCTCGGCGTACGTCCCGCAGTCCGTCGAGCAGGCGTTCGGGTTCACCGGCGCGCTCACGGGGTTCATCCTGCTCGCCACCACCGCCGGCCTCCGCCGGGGGGTCCGTGTCGCCTGGGGCATCGCGGTCGTCCTCCTCCCCGTGACGGCGTTCCAGGGACTCGTCGGGTCCACCGGGGTCGCGGTCGCCGGCCGGACCATCCCCGTGGCGACGCCGCTGGTCGCGCTCTCCGTGCTGTCGCTGCTCGGTCTGCTCATCAACTTCCGCGCGTTCGACCGGGAGTTCGACCTCGCAACGACGCAGCTGGCGGCGCTGGCGGCCATCATCGGGGCGCAGGTGTACGGGACGGCGGGCGCGTTCGCCCTGCAGGACGGCTTCAGCGGCGTCGATTCGCTGACCGATGCCTTCTACTTCGCCCTTGTCACCGCATCCACGGTGGGCTACGGCGACGTGACACCCGAGACCGAAACCGCGAAGTTGTTCGCCATGAGCGCCCTCGTCATCGGGACGGCATCGTTCGCGGTCGCGCTGGGGACGCTGCTGACACCGGCCATCGAGGCCCGTCTCGCCGAGGCACTGGGAACCATGAACGAATCACGACTGGAACTGCTGGACGACCACGTCATCGTGGTCGGGTTCAGCGACATGACGGAACCGATACTCGAGGAACTGGGCCGGGTCGACTTCATCGTCATCACCCGCAACGAGGAGAAGGCCCGACGCCTCCGGAACCGCGACATCGAGGTCGTCGTCGCGGATCCCTCCGACGAGGAGCCGCTCCGGAAGGTCGGCATCGAGCGGGCCCGCGCGCTCGTGGCCGCCACCGACGACGACGCCCAGGACGCCCTCGCGATTCTCACGGCCCGGGAGCTCAACCCCAAGCTGAACATCGTCGCCGCGGCGACCGAGCGACAGAACGAGAAGAAGCTCAAGCGCGCCGGCGCCGACACGGTCGTCTCGCCGGCCGTCATCGGCGGCCACCTGCTCGCCCAGTCCGCGCTCGGCGGGGGCGCCGGCGTGGAGAACTTCGCCGCCCGC
The DNA here is from genome assembly GCF_029338515.1 of Haloglomus litoreum. Lineage (GTDB taxonomy): Archaea > Halobacteriota > Halobacteria > Halobacteriales > Haloarculaceae > Haloglomus > Haloglomus litoreum. The sequence goes on from NZ_CP119988.1 coordinate 3,850,013, forward strand.
ATCGCCGAGGCCGACGAGCAGGAGATCGCGGCCGCCGACGAGGAACTGGCCGAGGGAGCGGACGGCGAGAGCACCGAAGCCAGGGCCGCGGACGACGACGAGGACGGAGAAGCCGAGCCGTAACCGGCGACCGTTCAGTCGACCGCGACGCTATCGGATTCTTCTGGAATTTCGTAACTAAAACGTAGTATATTATAGATGAGCAGAGATTTAGATATGGATATTGACTATATTACGCGAACGCCCGCAGGAGGCCCTGGCCGTCGGTCCCGGCGTGCAGGTCGGGGAGCGTCGCGCGCTCCGGGTGGGGCATCAGGACGGCGACGGACTCGCGCTCGCCCAGGACGCCCGCGACGTTCCCCTTCGAGCCGTTGGGGTTCGCCGCGTCGGTGACCTCGCCGTCGGCGTCGCAGTAGCGGAACAGGACCCGGTTCTCCGCGACCAGGTCGTCGTAGCGGTCGTCGGCGATCTCGAAGCGGCCCTCGCCGTGGGCGATGGGCAGGCGGATGACGTCGCCCTCGTCGAAGACGCTCGTGAACGGCGTGTCCGCGCGCTCGACGCGGCAGTGGACGTGCTCGCACTGGAAGCGGGCGCTCCGGTTGGTCGTGAACGCGCCGGGGGTGAGGCCGGACTCGGAGCCGATCTGCGCGCCGTTGCAGACTCCGAGGACGGGCGTTCCCTCGTCGGCGACCTCGCGGACCTCCGCCATGATGGGCGAGCGCGCGGCCATCGCGCCGGCCCGGAGGTAGTCACCGTAGGAGAACCCGCCGGGGATGACGACGCCCGAGGGGTCGGCCGGGAGGCCGTCCTCGTGCCAGACGATGTCGGCCTCGACGCCCAGGTGTTCGAGGGCGCGGACGGCGTCGCGGTCGCAGTTCGAGCCGCCGAAGCGGATGACGGCGACGGTCACAGCGACCACCTCGGGTGGGCGTCGGGCGTCGACGTCATCATCGAGGCGACGGTCACAGCGACCACCTCGGGTGGGCGTCGGGCGTCGACGTCATCGTGCCTGCGACCGTCACCGCTGGTCGACCTCCACGGTGTAGTCGTGGATGGTGGGGTTGGCGAGCAGTCGCTCGGCCATCTCCTCCGCGCGGTCGGCCGCCGCGTCGGCGTCCTCGGCGTCGAGGTCCACCTCGAAGCGGTCGGCCGAGCGGAGGTCGGCCAGCTCGAACCCGAGTCGTTCGAGCGCCTCCTGGGTGCGTTCGGCCTCCGGATCCAGCACGCCGTGCTTGAGCCGGACCGTCACGACGGCGGTGTAGGCGGTCATGTCCGAGGGGCGGTGGCGGCCGGACAAAACGGTTCTGTTGTGCGGGGCGGCCCCGCCGTTTGACAGACCGGGGAGCGAGCCCGCGTGACGGGAATCTCGACGAACGAGAATCGACAACCGAGTTAACACATCTCATCCCGTGGGTTCCAGATACCATGTCCATGCAGGCAGTGGTACTGGAGGCGTTCAAGGAACCGCTCGACGTGACGGAGGTCGACCGACCGGAGCCGGATGTCGACGGGCTCGTGGCCCGGGTCGACGGCTGTGGGGTCTGTCGCAGTGACTGGCACTGCTGGCAGGGCGACTGGGACTGGTTCAACTACCGCCCGGACCCGCCACACGTGCTGGGCCACGAACCGACAGGGACCGTCGTGAAGGTCGGCGAGGAGGTGGAGCGCTTCCGGGAGGGCGACAAGATCGCGATCCCGTTCAACTTCGCGTGCGGGAAGTGCGACCTCTGCCGGAACGGCCACGAGAACATCTGCGAGAACCACATCGGCCTCGGCTTCATGAACGAGGCGCCCGGCGCGTTCGCCGAGGAGGTCCACATCCCGACCGCCGACATCAACGCCGTCCCGCTCCCGGACGGCATCGACACGGAGACGGCGGCCGGCATCGGCTGTCGCTTCATGACATCCTACCACGGGATGGCCCACCAGGGCGACGTGGGCAACGGCGAGGACGTCGTCGTCCACGGCCTGGGGGGCATCGGCCTCTCGGCCGTCCAGATCGCCAACGCGCTCGGCGCGAACGTCATCGGCGTCGACCTGATGGACGAGAAACTCGCGAAGGCCGAGGAGCTGGGCGCCGTCGCGACGGTCAACGCCAGAGAGATCGACGACCCCGCGAAGGAGGTCCGGGACATGACCGACGGCGGCGCGGACGTCTCCGTCGACGCGCTCGGCATCGCGACGACGTGCCAGAACGCCGTCCGCTCGCTCGGCAAGGGCGGCCGCCACGTCCAGATCGGCCTCACGACCTCCGAGGAGGAGGGGATGGTGCCGCTGCCGACCGACGAGTTCGTCGCGAAGGAGATCGAGTTCGTCGGCTCGCTGGGGCTGCAGCCCTCGAAGTACTCGGAGATGCTGTCGATGATCGAGACGGGCAAGCTCGACCCGACCGCGCTCGTCGAGGAGACCATCGACATCCACCAGATCCCCGACCGGCTGGAGGCGATGACCGACTACGGGACGATGGGCATCCCGGTCTGTAACGACTTCACGGCGTAGGCCGTCGCCCTGTTCTGCCGCGCCGTGGGCCGGCTCCCCGGCTCCGGCGTCTTCCGCCGCACCGATAGCGGGGTGCTTTTGCCGGCGCGGCGGCTGTGGACGGGTATGAGTTGCCCCACGCCCGCCGAGGTGGTCGCGTGACCCGCCACTACACGGAGATCGTCGTCGTTGGCGACGACAAGAAGGGGCTCATCGCCCGCGTCACGTCGCTGCTGTTCGAGCGCGGCATCAACATCGAGGATCTCGACCAGGCGGTCCGGGACGGTGTCTTCCGGATGACGCTCCACGTCGACACCTCGGAGATGGTCGTCAAGGACGAGACGCTCCGGGACGACCTCGACGAGCTGAGCGGCGAACTCGGCGTCGACATCCAGGTCCGGTTCCCGAGCGACCGCCAGACCGACCGCATCGCCGTCCTCGTGACGAAGGAGTCCCACTGCCTGGAGGCGCTGTTCCAGGCCCGCGAGGAGGGCGAACTCGACGCCGAGATCAGCGTGGTCATCGGCAACCACGACGACCTCGAACCGCTCGCGGCCGAGCGCGGCGTCGATTTCCACGACATCGGTGACGAGAAGGGTGTCCCCGACGAGAACCGCCTCCTCGACCTCCTGGGGGAGTACGAGGTGGACCTCGTGGTGCTGGCGCGCTACATGCGCATCCTCAGCCCGAACGTCGTCTTCCGCTACGAGAGCCGCATCATCAACGTCCACCCCTCGCTGCTCCCGTCGTTCCCCGGCGCGGAGGCCTACCGGCAGGCCCGCGAGGAGGGCGTCCGGGTCGCCGGCGTCACCGCGCACTACGTCACGACGGACCTCGACCAGGGGCCCATCATCACCCAGCGTGTCTTCGACGCGCCGGCCGGGGCCGAGGTCGAGGAGCTCGAACGCCGCGGACAGCCGCTCGAGGCCGCGGCCCTCGTCGAGGCCGTCCGCCTGCATCTGGACGACGCGGTGTCGGTCTACCACGGCCGGACGGAGTTCCGCGACGACGTGGACCGCTCGCAGTACCAGCTCGGGCTGCCGGACGAGGCCGACGCGCTCCGGCCCAGCGAGCCCCGCGACGGCGCCGGGCTGGAGTACGACGTGGACGTGGACGTGCCGAGCGGGTCACCCTCCGAGGACGACTGAGGCCCGGCGCGGACGAGGATTCAAATACGAACCCGCGCTAGCCGGCGTATGAGCACCGGGCGCGAGATCCGCCTCGTCGAGAACGAGGACGGCTGGTGGACGGCCATCGACGAGGCGACGGGTGTCGCCAGTCAGGGCGAGACACGGGAGGCGGCGCTGGAGAACCTCGACGAGGCGGTGGCGTTGCACGAAGGGGGCGGAGACCCCATCGAGGACGAGGAAGCCTTCCTCCGCGAGGTGGGCATCGACCCGGACGATGTCGAGGAGACGAAGGACCTCCCCGAGTTCATGCAGTGAGTCGGCCGACCGACTTCTCCGGGCGGGACCTGATAGCGGTCCTCCGGAAGCACGACTTCAGACCAGTCGGCCGCACGGGGAGCCACGTCCGACTCCGATACGAGCATCCCGAAACCGACGAGGTACGCCTCGTCTCGGTCCCGATGCACGACCGAATCAGGGAAGGGACCCTGCGGAACATCGCCGACCAGTGCGGCGCCGACGACTTCGACGCCTGGTGCCGGTGGATAGACGACCACCGCTGACCCGCGACCGCCGACCCGCCGCTACAGGTCCCGCACGCGCTCGACCGCCTCGGCCAGCGAGGGCGCGTCGAACAGGTCCCGACCGAGGTAGGCGTTCGCGCCGCCGCAGTACAGGTCGCTCATCGCCTGCACGACATTCTCGGGGAGCGGCTCGGGGTCGCGCTCGCAGAGGTCGCGCCAGTCGGCCACGTCCTCGGCCTTCGCGCGTGCTTTGGCCTCGTCGACGGCCGCGACCCACTCGGGCTGTTCGCGCCTGTGGTACTGGCGGACGACCTCCTTCGAGACCTGCTGGCCGTCGTAGGAGAAGCGGTTCTCGTCGAACGTGCCGACCACGTCGGCGACGCGGACCTCGCCGTCGACGTAGATGCACTCGATCTTGCCGTCCTCGTGTTTCAGCCCCGCGTCGGCGGCGCGCTCGGTGACGAGGCGGTTGACCGTGCGGGCGGTCTCCTCCAGCTCCTCGATGTCGGCGGCGCCGGCGATGCGGTCGGCTTCGTCCTGCGAGAGGTAGCGGTCGGACTCCTCGAACTTCGTCGAGAACTCGACCACGGCCTCGGGCAGATCGACGGCCTCCTCGGGCCAGTCGTCGATGTCGAGGCCGAAGTCGGCGGGGTCGGCGCGTCCCCGGAGCGAGGAGCCGACCGGGACGGTGTTCCGGAAGACGATCTCCAGCGGGACGACGTAGTTCTCGCCGGCCTCTGCGTGGAACGCGTCGTAGTCGTAGGTGCGACCCTCGTGCGGGAGGTCCGGCACACGGGAGAGGTCGATTGCCATCTCGCGCGGGGGGTCGGCGGCCTCATCGAGCGCGACGACCTCGCCGTCGCTGCTCACGGCTTCGCCGTTCGCCCGGGGCGTCTTCGACGCCCCGCTGACGACCCCGCGGTAGTGGGTCGGGACGCCCTCGGCCTCGAGCAGTTCGAAGTTGGCGGCGCCCATCGCACAGAGCGAGGCCCCCTTGCCGGGGATGGGGTCGGGCATCTTCCCCCAGTCGAAGACGGAGTAGTCGTCGGTGAAGGCGAACCGGCCGCGGCCGACGGCATCGGGCGTCGCGGCCTCCTCGATGACGAACTCCTTGACGCTGGTCATGCGCGGGGGGTCGCGGTCGGTCGGCAAGGGGTTTCCCCTTCGGCGTGGGCTACCGACGCGCCCACGGCCGCCGATACCGGGGTGCTTTTCGACCTGCCGGCCCTACCGGCGGACGATGACCGACTCGGAGGCGGCGACGGCCGCGACGGCAGCAGGCGACGCCGGCGCACCCGACGACGACGCCTACTCCGGGCTGTTCGGGGCGTTCCCGTACGCCTTCCGGCGGACCGACTCGCGCCTGTGCAAGCTGTACGTCGTCGTCGGGGGCCTGCTCGGCGGCCTGCTCGCCCTGTTCTTCGGCCTCGCGCTCGTCGTACAGGTGTTCAACACCCTCTCGGGGACGGGCGGGACGTTCACCTTCTCGCGGGCGTTCTTCCTGCTGATCGGGCTGTTCGTCGTCGGGCCGGTGCTGGCGCCGGTCCTGCTGGTCGCGCGACGACACCGGCGGTCGGGGAGCGACCCCCGCTACGACCGGCTGCTCGCCGCGTCAGGGGGCCTGTTCCTGGTGTCGCTCTATCTCGGCATCATCGCCTCCATCCCGCCGCAGTTCGTCCTCGACGGCGAGACCATCACCCGGACGCCGCCGTCGGGGCTGCTGGCGCCGCTGGTCGCGGTGCTGTACGCCATCCCCTCGGTCGCGTCGGTGCTGATCCCGCTCGCGGCCGCAGCCGGCATCTACGGCGCACACCGATACGCCCGCTGACGCGTGGCAGACGTCGGCGGAACGGTTTACTGCGGCGAACCGCACGTCCCCAGCCATGCAGGACGACCTCCCGGGGCGGCTCCGGTCGGCGTGGCGCCGTCTGCGGCGGCTGGAACGGCGCGAGATCCGGGGGTTCCGCGCGTGGCTGGAGCACACGAACAACCTCATCCACCTGTCGGCGCTGCTGTTCGTCCCGCTGTTGATGGGGGCGGTCACGTTCCTGTCGGGCGAGCTCCAGCAGATCTCCTTCCTCCTGTTCCCGCCGCTGGCCTCGGGGACGTACACACTGTTCTACGACCCGGACGGGGCGTTCGCCTCGCCACGGCGGTTCGTCGGCGGGATCACCTTCGGCGCGGTCGCCGGGCTGGTCGCGGTCAACGTCGCCGCCGCGTTCCAGCACACGACCGTCGACGGACTGCAGGTCACGCCCACGAGCGCCGCACTGGCGGTGTTCCTGGCGGGGGCTGGAACCTGGGCGCTGGACCTCGAGGAGCCGTCGGCGTTCTCGACGGCGCTGCTGGTGCTGGTGACGGGGACCGACCGCCTGACGTACGTCGTGAGCGTCGCCACCTCCAGCCTCCTCGTCGCCGGTGTCTTCCTCCTGTGGCGCGAGCGCTTCTTCGACCGGCGGGCGCGCTACCTCTACACCTCGACCCGCGGCGACGACCGCGTCCTCGTGCCCGTTCGCGGCGCACACCCGGGCGAGACCGCCCGCCTCGGCGCGCGCATCGCCGCCGCCCACGAGGGCGCGAAGGTCGTACTGCTGGGACTGCTCGACCCCGAGGCGTTCGCCGCCGCGGCCGACGCACCCGAGACGGACGCCCCGGACGACCGCATCGCCGTCCTCGACGACGACGGGGCGACGGGCGAGCGCGACGCGACAGCGGGTGGACGGACGGTCACGGCCGCGGGCGCGGACGACACCTCGCCCGACGAGGCGACCGTCGACGGGGCGGTCGCCGACGGTGCCGGTGACGCGCTGGCCGAGCAGCTCGCGACCGCCGCCTCGGCGATGGACCTCGAATCGCGCGCGGCCGACATCGAGACGACCTACGGGGTCCCCGCGGAGGTGCTGGTCGCCGAGACAACCCCCGAGACGCCGGGGCGCGCCATCGTGCAGGCGGCCCACGACACGAACTGCGACCTCATCGTCACCCCCTACGAGACCGATGGCGACCGGCTGGCGCCGCACATCCACGAACTGTTCCACAGCGACACGGACACCCTGGTCCATCGCTGTGCCGACCCCGAGGACCCGTCCGGTGGCGAGTGGCGTGACGTGCTGGTCCCGGTCCGCCGCGCCGGCGACGTGGCCCACAAGATGATCGACTTCGCCACCCGGCTCGCCGGCGACGTCGGCCGCGTGTCGGTCTGCAAGTGCATCGGAAGCGAGCGCGAGCGGGCCGACGCGGAGCGGATGCTGGGCAACCTGGCCGAGACCGCCGACGGCGGCGTCGAGACGCGGGTCGCCCGCGACGACATCGTCGAGTTCCTCACCCGCGTCTCCGCGAGCTACGACCTCGTCATCATCGGCTCGTCCTCGGACCGCTCGACCGCGTCGCGGTTCGTGTCGCGACCGACGTTCGAGCGCGTGGACGAACTGGACTGCGATTTCGCGATCCTGGACCGGAACTTCAGGTTCTAGACCACCCTGTCAGCCACAGCCGGACCCGATGGACGGGGAGCAACCGTCGCCCCCGACCTCGGGAGACCGGACCACCCCGAAGCCCTCGCAGGTGGTAACCGAAAGCACCGAATGGATAGGAGATAGACGCCATTCATGAGATATACTAAAATTTTCGCGTATATCAACCACACCGACAGGAAACGGGCGTCTAGCAGAAGTTCTGTGTCGCGTACACCGACCCATCGACGATGACGATGCCGATACCCTGGCGGGTGAAGCGCTCCTTCAGGATGGCCTCGCGGTGGCCCTCGGAGTTCATCCACTCGCGGACGACGTGGTCGGCGAGGGTCCGCTCGGTCGCCGCCAGGCCGCCGCCACGGGTCAGGTAGATGTTCTCGCCGCCGTTGCAGTCGATGCCGAAGCGGCTGTAGCGATCCGAGACCGTCTCGCCGTCCGGCCCCTCGTGGGCGAAGTAGTCCCGGTCGTGCATATCCCGGGAGTGGAAGGCGGCCACGGCGGCCAAGTCGGCGTCGTAGTCGAGCGGGTCGAGGCCGTTCGCGGCCCGGCGCTCGTTCACCTCCTCGGCGACGAGGTGCTCGACGCGGGTCTCGTTGAGGCCGTCCCCGGCGGCCGCGCCCGGCCCGGGGGCCGCGAACACGACCAGCAGCGCCGCGACCAGGACCACGAGCAGGCTTCCAGCAGCCATGTACGCGCCGCTCCGGGATGGCGTCAGGAGCTCGCGCCAGCCCGGGTCCTCGCGGGCTGTGCCCGCTGTGGTGCTGTCCTCGCGGGCTGTACCCGCTGTGGTACCGCCCTCGCGGATCGGCTCCCTCGCGGGACCGTCGAGGTCGATGATCCAGCCGCCCGTCCGCTCGGCGTCGAGCCCGGGGCAGTCGTGTGCGTCGGTCGGCCGGTGGGCCGCACAGACCGGCCGTCCGCAGTGGGGACAGGCGGCCGTGACGGACGTCTCCCGGCCACAGACGACGCAATCGGCCATGGACCGGAGTAGGGACTCACGGGTCAAAAGCGGCGCGCCACAGCCCTCTACGGGGCGACAGGACCACCGGCACACGACACCTGATGGTCGGCACCCGAGCGACGGGGTTGCTATCTCCAGTTGAAAGACAAGTGGTCCCCGTGTTTATTAGGTACCAGGCCACATCCCAGGGTGCGGGATACCCGTCCGCCTCTGACCCCACATCGGGCGCGGGAGCCCGCATCGTAGCATCCGAGGCCGCGCGCGGTCGGGGAGGCGTCGCCCACACGGCGCTACACCCCTCCGGGGAGATGGATGCTTCCGGTACCTTCGCCATCGAGAGCGACGGTTCTGGACGCCGTGAACTGCGGCACCGGGGCCGACGACACCCAGCATCTGATACCAGCGGTGACCGGATCTCGGACGACTCCCGCGACCGACGTGACGACCGCTCACCGGCCGAGCAGCTCTCGGACGGGAGAACGGGCAGCCGGTTGGGGGGGAGAGAAGCCGGTGTCACGGCTGCCCACGTCATACGTTACCACCCTGAGGGCTTAATTCCGTCGGTCCTGCGTCAGAAACGCCTGCGAACCGGCGGAGCGACGGCTCGACTCCCCGCCACCGCGATCCAGTCACGCAGTTCTCTTCCGGGCGTTCTGCGGTCGCGGGCACGGCTAATCGAGCGTTCCGTCCGGATCGCTTCCCGGCGGAACCCGTCGCGACGACACGGACGCACCGAGGGCCGGGACCCCTGGAACAGGCCGGCGATGGCACGGTGACCGAGGGAGGCCCCACCCTGTCCACCGGACTCGACCGGCCGGGCCGATCCGGTAGCCAACAGGGCCTGAACGGAGGTTACGCCGAGCCGGGGACCTCGAGCAACCGCTCCAGCGCAGTCTCGAACGTCGATCGCCCGCGACTCTCGGCGACGGAGAAGGTCTCGACGCCGACCTCGTCGGTCACGAGCCGTCTCGATAGCTCGGTGTCACACACCGGCCCGACGATCATGTCGGGCTCGAGCCCGTACCGTTCCTGCAGCAGGTCCACACCCCCGACCGCCCCGCATTCATCGGCCGCCGAGAACACCAGTACGTCGATGTCCTCCATCAGACTGGATTCCAGCACGTGTCGGGGCCCATACGTCAGGATGCCCCCACCGAGTTCCGCCAGAACGACGTCGGTCTCCTTTCCTCGCAGGTGGCCGAGTACGGTTTCAGCGCACCGTATCGATTCCTCCCGCTCGGTCGTGCAGGAGACCCCGACATCGGAGAAGTCGGATGTGGCCGCCGCTCCCGCGGCCTCGAAACGCAGTAGATCCCGGCGCATGACCGTCCCCGTGAGTTTGCCCGCCCCGACCTCCAGGGAGGCCGATAGGGCGTCGACACCTGCCTCGACAGCGCTCGTCTTGCCCGATTCCATCGAGGTCCCGCAGAACAGGGCCGTCGGGACGTTCCCCGGCTCCGGACCGGAGGTCGGTGTGAGGCGTGGGTGGTCGGTAACGTTGACCGCTTCGCCGTCAGCCATCAGGAACCCGACGATCGACACCCGGGTCGGCGCGAAGGAGGGGATCGCAGACCAGACCTCCCCGATCAACCCGCTCTCGATCAGCAGGGACAGCCCGGTCTCCTCGGAGCTGATTCCGCCTTCCGGGACCCCTCCGTGGAGCTCTTTGACAGCGGGTCTCGTCCCCAGACAGCCCACGACCGACTTCCCAGGGCGTAACGGCATTTGCTCGCCGTCCTCCAGCTCGATCGCGTCGATCGGCGTTCCGCCGCGCTCGATCCGGAACACGCAGACATCGCCCTCGTGTCCCACCCCGTCTTCAACTGACAGGGTCCCGTCGAAGGGCACGTGTCGGACGCTGGAGCTTCGGTAGACGTCATCGGGTAGCTCGGAGGAGACGGTCGAGCGCATGCCAGAGAGCTATACTATCCAGCACAAAGTATGTTGAGTGTGGCAGGAACTGTTGTCGCATGGGCGTAGTGGTCATCGCCGAGGGGAGGTGTCAACCCGACACCGATGTCGTGGTCGAGGAGCTCGATACGACCGCGTGGCTCACCGGTGGCTCGTTGTTTGACAGTGGGAGTGCCATCGTCAGAAACACCCTTCACGTCCGGTGCAACAGCGGCTCGCTCGACTCCCTCGAGTTCGTCATCGCCGGCGAGGTCGGCAGCATCCAGGATTGTTCGGACATCTACCGCGACGAGGACTATGTCGAGTACATCACGACGTTCGTCGACCAGGCCGGAACGGTAGAGCAGGAGCAGGATGGGGTCGTCTACTACGACGGGGAGACCCATCGACGAATCAACCGTCTGACCGTTCGCGAGACACGGGAGTTCGACCGTGGAACGCTAATCCACACGGAACTGGACGAACCGATATCCGCCGGAGAGGACCACCTCATCACGTTACAGTATCGACGACCGGACTTCGCCAGTCCCTTCGTTCCGGTCCTCTCGAAACGGCAGGAGATCGATACCCGGATCTATTCCATCTACGACGTCTGGGGGGACGCTCCGCTCATGTCACAGGTGCGTGATATGTCGCCCATCCCCGTAGAAGACGTCGGTATCTGGTTCGGCCTTCCTCCGGGTCGCAGTCCAGTCTCGTTGCGACCCGCTCCCGATCGGCAGACGTCCGTCGTCGTCCAGCACCCCGGCTACGCGAGGGAGGAGCTGGAAACCGAAGGGTATACCGGGATCTTCTGGAGTTTCGAGGCGATCGAGTGCGAGTTCGCGAAGGACGACGTCGAGGTCCACTGTCAGTACGACGACATAACACTCTCGTGGCGACTCGTCGTGATCTCGCTCCTGCTGACAATACTCGGTACCGCTGCTGGGCTACTCACGCTGCTCTGACCGTATGTGCGACAACGATTTGCCGCCCCGGTCCACTGATTAGACCATGCTTCTTCGATTCTCCGAGGGTGTCGGGGAGTACGCCGATCAGGTTCGTGCCATCCTGAGGTCGGTCGACGAGGAGTTCGTCCCCCCGCTCTCGAGTCGGTCGGGGACCGCAGAGGTGGATGACCTCGGTGGGGACGAGGGAAGCGGGATCGATTCGTACTTCCAGGCCTGTCTGGATCAGCAGTTCCTGTTCGCTGAGACGGACGACGAACTCGTCGGTGTTCTCTCCTACCGGCACCGGTACACTCCCCCGTTCCTGCGACGGTTCTCGCCGTCGAACTACCCGACGATTCTGGCGGTCCGCCGCGAGTGGCGGAACGAGGGCGTCGGAACGGCGTTGTATCGGACCTTCCTGTTCGATCTACCACCGGCGTACAGGCTCCCGTACGTCGTCGCTCGGACGTGGAACGAGAACGTTCGGAGCATCCGGCTCCACGAGAAGTTCGGCTTCGACCGGGTCCATACGATCCCCAACCACCGGGCGCCCGGCGTTCACACCGTCTACTTCGCGAAGGCGCTGTCTCCCCACGACGGGGAGTAGCCGCGGGGCTCCGCCATCACGTCGGTCGCCACTCGCTACGGCGGCCTACCACCCGGACCAGGCGACGGAGGTCTTCGACTCGTCGCGGGCGTACACCCGCTTGATGTGTTTGGCTGGCGCCTGGTCGCCCGCGTAGTCGAGTTTCTGCTGGCCGTAGCGCTCCACGTCGTCGCGGAGGTAGATGCCCTCGACGGTGAACTCGGCGTCCGCGTACTCGTGGGTCTCGCCGACCGTGAACACCTCGTCGCCGGGCACCCGGACCGTCGTGGAGTACGTCGAGTCGTGGCGGCCGTCCTTCGGGTGGAGGGTGAGGTCGACCGAGACGTTGCCGACGACGCGCGTCCACACCGTCTTCACGTCGTCGACGGGCGCGGCGTCGGTCCGGGGGGACTCGTCCTCGCCGGCGAGTTCGAGGCTGGTCACCGCCACCGAGAGGATGGCCTCGTCGGTCTCGACGAGGAACTCGTCGTCGACCGACAGCCGCTCGTCGGGGTCGAACTCGACGCTGGCGTCGAAGGAGTCGCCCTCCTGCGAGACGATGACCCGGCGCTCGACCGTCGGCTCGCTCGGCAGGTCCGTCTTGTGGACGTGGGCACACTCCGTACAGCGGACGGTGGCGTGACCGCTCTCGTGCAGGACCTCGTGGACCGTCTCGTCCCCCGGCGAGCAGGACGGACAGGCGACCGCGACGCGGTTCGTGCTCATGGACGGCGCTTGCCGGTCCGAGGGTATAAGCCCGCGGTCCCGGCGTGGGTGCGACAGGCGGGCCCACGGGCCCACCGAGGCCCGCCAGCCGCTCTCCAGCGGGGCCTCAGTCGGTCGCGGGCGTGGCCCCATCCGCAGTCGGCGCCCGCTGCTCGCGCCGGTGGAGCCAGACGATGGCGCCCGTGGCGAGCACGCCGGTCGCCGTCGCGATGGCGAACGCGACCCGATAGCCGGGGACGGTGTAGACCCGGGCGCCGCCGATGACCTCGCCGGTCCAGTAGGCGTCGAGAACGGCCCCGAGCAGCGTCGGGAACACCGCGGCACCGAAATAGCCCATGCTGTTGATGACGCCGGTGATGGTGCCCGCCACCTCGGCGTCGTGGCGCTCCTTGCCCACGGTGAACGCGAGCGCGACGCCGCCGTTGGCGAACAGCGCGAGGAACAGCGCTGCCCCCACGACCGGCAGGGGCGGCACCAGCACCAGCGCGGCGTAGCTCAGGGTGAACAGCGCGGCGGCCCCGACCATCAGCGCCGTGCGGCGTTCGAGCCGGTCCGAGAGCGCGCCGAACGCGGGCGACCCGATCACGAACCCGACGTTCCCCAGCAGAACGTACGTCGAGGCCGTCGCCACGTCGACGCCGTAGATGTCCACGACGTACGGCACGCCCCACAGCCCGAGGACGGTGAAGTTGGTCCCGAGGGTGAGGAAGAGGGCGACACCCAGCAGCCACGTCTCCCGCTCCGCGAGGACGGTCCGCGTGTTGGCGAGCACCTCGTCCAGCGTGGCCGCCGTCCCCTCGTCGTCGGCCCCTGTGACCGGCTCGTGTCCGGCGCGCGCCGGCGTATCCCGGACGGCCCCACCGATGGCGACCGCGAGGCCGGCACCGACGCCACCCGCCGCCAGCATCGCCGTCCGCCACCCGGCCGCCTCGATGGCGAGCGCGAGCGGCGTCGTCGCGAGGATGCCACCCACCCCCGCCGCGGCGATGGTGTAGCCGGTCATGGTCGCGTACTCGTCCGGACGGTACCAGTTCGCACAGAACCGGAGCGTCGCGATGTACAGCACGCTGCCGCCCAGCCCGATGGCGGCCCGCGCGAGGAACGCCTCGGCGAGGCCGCCGCTGGACGCGAACCAGACCACGCCGCCGGTCATCGCCGCGAGTCCGACGGCCCCGACCCGCCGCGGCCCGTAGCGGTCCACCACGAGCCCCGAGGGCAGCTGGAGGGCGGCGTAGATGTAGAAGAAGGAGGCGTGGAGGCTTCCCAGCTCGGCCCCGGTCGCGTCGAACGTCGCGGCGAGCGTGTCCGCCAGCACCGCCGTCGCGGTGCGGTGGAAGTTCACCAGCAGGAACCCGCCCGCGAGCAGCGCCCAGAGGAGCGTCCGCCGCCGGCGCATCGAGAGGCTGACCATATCGTCAGCCGGTGCCGGCAGCACAATAGCCGTTTTGACGGCAGGTAGCGTTCCCGACCGGCGAGCGAACGGACGACCCCTCGGCGTCCCCGGAAGCCCCGATTTCGGGCGCTTGAGGCCCGCCTAAACACGCAAAAGAGGGCGGACACGCCGGATTTATATTCGCGGGTCGCACATCCACGGACGACAATGGGACAGACGCTTACCGAGAAAATCCTCTCCGACCACCTCGTGGACGGGGAGCTCGAGACCGGCGAGGAGATCGGGATCGAGATCGACCAGGTGCTCACACAGGACACGACCGGGACGCTCGTCTGGCTGCAGTTCGAGGCGCTGGACCTCGACGAGGTCCAGACGGAGATCGCGGCCCAGTACTGCGACCACCAGACCTACCAGTTCGACTTCAAGAACACGGACGACCACCGCTTCCTCCGGAGCGCGGCGGGCACGTTCGGCGCGCACTTCTCGCGCCCGGGCAACGGTATCTGCCACAACGTCCACAAGGAGAACTTCGCGGCGCCCGGCAAGACGATGCTCGGCTCCGACAGCCACACGCCGACGCCCGGCGGACTGGGCGAGCTGGCCATCGGTGCCGGCGGCCTGGACGTGGCGGTCGCCATGGGCGGCGGCCCGTACTACATCGAGATGCCGGAGGTCGTGAACGTCCGGCTCGAGGGTGAACTCCCCGAGTGGAGCACTGCGAAGGACGTCGCGCTGGAGATGCTGCGCCGCCTCACCGTCAAGGGCGGCGTCGGCAAGATCTTCGAGTACACCGGCCCCGGTGTCGAGAACCTCACCGTCCCCGAGCGGACGACCATCACCAACCTCGGCACGGAGCTCGGTGCGACCACGTCCATCTTCCCGACCGACGAGAAGACGAAGGACTACCTCGCCCGCCAGGGTCGCGAGGACGAGTTCGTCGACATCGGCCCCGACGAGGACGCCGAGTACGACGACGAGATCGTCGTCGATATGTCCGACATCGAGCCGCTCATCGCCGAGCCCTCGATGCCGGACAAGGTCGTGCCGGTCCGCGAGGCCGCCGGCCGGTCCGTCGACCAGGTCATCATCGGCTCCTGTACGAACGGCGGCTACGAGGACATCCTCCCGACGGCGAAGATGCTGGAGGGCCGCCAGATCAACAAGAAGACCGAGATGATCGTCGCGCCCGGCTCCAAGCAGGCCTCCGAGATCCTCGCCCGCCAGGGCTGGACCGCGGAGCTGATGGCCGCCGGCGTCAACTTCTCCGAGGCCACCTGCGGGGCGTGTATCGGTATCGGCCACGTTCCCGCCTCCGATTCGGTCTCGCTGCGCACCTTCAACCGCAACTTCGAGGGTCGCTCCGGCATCGAGGACGACTCCGTCTACCTCTGCTCGCCGGAGGTCGCCGCCGCGGCCGCCCTCGCGGGCGAGATCGTCGACCCGCGTGACCTCGCCGACGAACTCGGCGACCTCGAGGCGCCGGGCGTCGAGCTGCCCGACAAGTACGACGGCTCGAAGGCCGACCTCATCGCGCCCGACGAGGCCGTCGACGACGAGCTCATCAAGGGCCCGAACATCGGCGACGTCCCGCTCAAGGACGAGCTGGACTCCGAGCTGGCCGGTCCGAACCTCCTGCACATGGAGGACAACATCACGACCGACCACATCATTCCGGCCACGCAGGACATCCTGATGTACCGGTCGAACGTTCCCAAACTGAGCGAGTTCACGCTCTCGCGCGTCGACGACACGTTCGCGCAGCGGGCCCTCGACAGCGACGGCGGCTTCCTCGTCGCCGGCGAGAACTACGGCCAGGGCTCCTCCCGTGAGCACGCGGCGCTGTGCCCGATGTACCTGGGCATCGAGGGCGTCTTCGCACAGAGCTTCGCCCGCATCCACAAGGCGAACCTGTTCAACTTCGGCCTCATCCCGCTCACCATCGACGAGGAGACCTACGAGAAGCTCGAGCAGGGCGACGACATGGAGATCGTCGACGACGTCGCCGAGGGCGTCCGCTCCGGCCAGGAGGAGTTCACGGTCCGCGTGAACGACGACTGGGAGTTCACGGCCAACCTCGACGCCTCCGAGCGCGAGCGCGAGATCCTCGCCGACGGTGGCAAGCTCTCGCACACGAAGAAGCTCGCCGAGGACGGCGGCTCCGGCGCGACCCCGGCCGACGACTGAGCGCGCCGCCGAGGAACGTTCCCCTTTCTTTCGCACCCGCCCGGAGAGCGGCCGGACCCCCCACGTGCCGGGAAGCCGCATTCAGACGTTACGACAGATATTCAAATATTATGTACTCACTATACAAATTATGGCCTGAGTAGCCAAGTTACCTCGCCATCAGTCCAGCCGCAACAGCTCCATGATCGTCAGGCTCAGTCCGAACGGGACGAACGTGGCGGCGACGAGGAAGAAGCCGGCCCACGACAGCAGCGGCCGGTCCGCGAAGATGAACATGATGGGACCGATGAGCGACCAGGCGCCGAAGACGGGGACGCCGACCTCCGGCGTCGCGAGCAGGTAGCCGAGCGTGCAGAGGAGACAGCACAGCAGGATGAGGTTGACCACGATGGGGAAGCGCGGGGTGACGCTGCTGGCGAGGAAGACGGGGTAGAAGAAGAACGTCGCCAGCCCGAAGATGGCGGTCTTCGGGTCGAGATCGAAGCGGTACCGCTCCAGCATCCGCGCGGCGACCGTGATGCGGTCGCCCAGACCGCTCGGGGGGACGGTACCAGCACCCTCGGCATCCTCGTCCGCAGCGTAGCTCGCGGTCGGGTCCGCGGTGGGACCGGCGCCGGACCCGGCCGCAGTGCCGGCGCTGCTCCCGGCCCCGGCGCCGGTGCTGGAATCGGTCCAGCCCTCGGCGGTCCAGCGAGCGCGCTGGCGGCGGCGCCCGCGCCCGCCGAAGCCGTCGCTGGCGTTGCTTCCGGTCATGCCATCCCCGTCCGCCCCGTTGCCGACGTAACGCTCGTGACCCAGGCGGTCGTAGCGCGCCCGCTCCTCGGGGTCGGTCAGCACCTCCCGGGCGCGTCTCACACGCTGGAACTCGTCGGTGGCGTCCGGTGCGTCGTTCAGGTCCGGGTGCGTCTCCTTGACCCGCTCGCGGTACGAGTCCTCGATGGCCGCGACGCTGGCGTCAGCCGGGACGCCCAGCACCGCGTAGTAGTCCTCGCCCGTGTCACCCGGGTCGGGCATTGTCGGGATGACGGACCGGGGATACCAAACGGTATCGGTGGTTCTCGCGGAGCGAAGTAATCCACTGCGGCTGCTCGGGTTGCAAAAGCGGGGTGGGGGGGTGGGGATGCACCCTAATCGGGTGCAACTAAGTGTATCGCCGCGGGAGGTATCAACCTTGCGGCCACCGGTGCGTCGCCTGGCGTCACTCGGTTCATGAAAACGTGCATCACCGCACAGAACCGTCCTCCGGTCGGTTCCTGTGGTCGTCCGGTGGTCCGGCGGTCCGGCGGTCCGGGGCCGCGGGCGACGGTCGGGGCCGACCCGTGTCCCCGCCCCCCGTGGAACGCCGCTATCACCACCGAGCGGGCGGCAACAGGGCTTAACTGACGGGGGGGCGTACGCCGGGTCGTGACGGCTACCCCCCCGCGCCGGTCGCTCGTGGTTCGCGAGGCCACCCGCGCGGACCTGCTGGAGGTGTTCCGCATCGAGCGGGCCTCCTTCCCGCAGCCGTGGCCCTACGGCGCGTTCGAGGGGTTCCTCGGAACGCCGGGATTCCTCGTCGCGGAGCAGCGCGAGGAGGGCGACGACCCCGGCACCATCACCGGCTACATCGTCGCCGACACCGTGCCCAACCACGGGAGTCCCATCGGTCACGTCAAGGACATCGCCGTCCACCCGGACCACCGCGGCCGGGGCATCGGGCGCCGGCTGCTCGAGCGTGGCCTGGCCGTGATGGAGGGTCGTGACGCCGCACGCGTCAAACTGGAGGTCCGCGACGGGAACGACGCCGCGATCTCGCTCTACCGGGACTTCGGCTTCAGACACCACCACACCGTCCCCGGCTACTACGACGACGGGACCGACGCGCTGGTGATGGTCCGCCCCGGGGACTGACGGCCGCCCCCCCGCACTCGCCGGGGACCGCCCACCGGCCGACCGGACTCGCCCGGGCTTTTGTGTCCTCGCGCCCAACAGCCGGTATGACCACCGGCTACGCCTGCCCGGTCTGTGAGGACCCGCAGGCCGACATCGGCCACCTCGCCAACCATCTCGCGTTCACCGCGATGCTCCGGAACGAGGCCCACGCCGACTGGCTGGACGAGCACGTCCCCGGCTGGACCGACCACGAGGAGGCGGAGCTCTCGGCGGCGCTCGAGGACCACACCGACCGCCTCGAGGAGCGCGACTACCCGCAGGTGTTCGAGGATACCACCGGGAACGACGGCAGCGCCGGCCGGGACGACCCGGCCGAGCGCTCGGGCGCCCTGTTCGACGACGGGGGCGCCCACGGACATGACCACGGCCACGACCACGGCCAGGGACACGGGCACCAGCACGGCCACGACCACGCCCCGGACCACGACGCTGGACACGGGCCGTCGGGGCTCCCCGAACACGTCGACACGGCCGCGGTCCCGGGTGGAGCGGTCGACGATGAGGAGCGTGAGGCCATCATGGAGGAGGCCCGGGAGATGACCCGGAAGCTGCGAGAGGGTGCCGGCGCGGACGAGGCGTCCACGGCCGCCGGCGACGACGCCGACGACGACGCCGACGACGCCGACGACGAATAGCGTTATCCCGTCGCCGCTCCGGGAGCCGGTATGGACGCAGACGAGATCCCGGACGACCCCGCGGAGGACCGCTTCCACTACGTCTGGGAGAACCGGGTCCGGTACGCCGAGACCGACGCGCAGGGGATCGTCTTCTACGGCGAGTACGTCACCTTCCAGGACGAGACGTTCTCGGAGTTCCTCCGGACCATCGAGTTCCCGTACGACGAACTCGAGGCCAGCGGCGTCGACCTCCACGTCGTCCACACGGAACTGGACTACCACTCCTTCGCGGAGTTCGACGACGAACTCCGGAACGGGTTCCGCGTCGCCGCGGTCCGCGATTCGAGCGCGGACTTCGAGTGGGTCTGCCGGCAGGCCGCGGACGACCGCCTCGTGGCCAGCGGCGAACTCACCCACGTCGCCGTCGGCGAGGACGGCCCCACCCGGGTCCCCGACGACTTCCGCGAGGCTGCCGTCGCGTTCCAGGACGAACCGCCCGAGCCGGTGTGACCGCGGGCCCGCTCCCCCCGCAACCGACGACACCGATTAACACCCTGCACCCGAAGGGGCAGCCATGAGCGAATCGGAGGAGCCACACCGGGAGCTCGGCGAGCATCTGGAGGAGCACCTGATGGCCGAGGGGGTCTACGTCACGGACCACACCGTCTCCGAGGGGACGTTCCACGTCGCCTACGAGACGGCCTCGCCCGAGGACGGTGTGCCGCGTAACGAGATGGGGACCATCCTGCAGGAGCTGCTGGACGCCCGCGAGCGGGGGTGGCCGGCGACGGACGTGACCGTCTGGGTGTACGACATCGAGGAGCCGGCGGACGAGCGCGAGCCGAAGGGGCGCTGGGAGGCCCGTGCGGGCTGGTTCCACGCGTTCGAGAACGACAACCTCTCCGAGACGGACCTCTCGACCCTGGTCATCTCGACGGTGGATCTGGAGGCGACGCGCGACTGACTCCGACTCAGCACACGGGCTTCGGGTCCAGTCCCATCTCGTTCAGCGTCTCGGCGTACTCGTCGTACGCGGTCCCGAGAGCGTCGGTCGCGGCCGTCTGCGCGGTCACCCAGTCCCCGTCATCGACACAGACCGTGTCCAGCAGGGCGGCCGCGTCGCCGGGCATCGCCTGCAGGTCGCTCCGGGCGTCGCGAACCGTGTCGGCACCCGAGCGGACCCCCTCGTTGACCAGGTAGTTGATGACCTGCAACAGGAGCCGCTCGCCCACCAGCGGGAGGGCGACGAGTCCCGCGGCGACCCGTTCGGGCGTCGTCTCGGCGGTCCGGAGTTCGTCGACGACGTAGGGAGCGTCCCCGTCGGTGCTCGCCGCGTCGTCCATGTCGAGCAGGGCATCCCGGTGGCCGGCCAGCGTGTCGGCCGCGTCGGCGAAGGCCGCCCGAGCGTCCTCGTTGTCGGTCTCGTCGGCCCACGCAGCCAGCGTGTCCGCGCCGCCGTCGAGGAGGCGTGCGGCCGCGCTCAGGACGGGGCCGGTCTCCAGTTGTGCGCCGGTCGCCGCGACGACGGCCTTCTCGGAGCCGAGCCGGCTCAGCTCCGTCTCCCGTTCCTCCCGGACGGCCGCCACGAGTTCCTCGCCGTTCATGTCCGGCCGGTCGACCGGGGGCGGCATAGGTGTGGCCCCGGTCACGGCTGGACCCGCCTCCCGCCCACGCTTATCCCGCCCCGCGGCGTACCTGTCCCCATGACCGACGACGTCGACCCCGACGCCGCTCCGGCGGAGGGCGACCCCGTGGCCGAGTCGCCCGAACCGGAGACGGCGGGCGCGCTCACGCCCGCCGAGCTGCAGACGTGGCTCGACGAGGGCCGCGCGTTCACCCTGCTGGATACGCGCAACCGCGACGAGATCGACGAGTGGCACATCGACGCGCCCCGGCGGCTGGACGTGCCGTACATGAAGTTCGTGAGCGCCCGCGTCACCGGCGGTGTCGACGACCTCGTGACCGACGGCGAGGGCCCGTTCGTCGCGGTCTGCCCGCGCGGCGAGGCCAGCGCGGAGGTCGCGGACCTGCTGGCCGACGCGGGGTACGAGGCGTACAACCTCGCCGGCGGCATGCACGGCTGGGCACGGCTGTACGAGGCGACCGAGCTCCCGGCCGACGCCACGCCCGCGGGCGTGACGGTACTCCAGTACCGGCGGCCCTCCAGCGGCTGTCTGGCGTACCTCGTCGTGTCGGGCGAGGAGGCCGTCGTCGTCGACCCGCTGCGGGCCTTCGCCGAGCGGTACGCCGCCGACGCCAACGAGCGCGGGGCCGACCTCGTCGCGGCCGTCGACACGCACGTCCACGCCGACCACGTCAGCGGCGTCCGCGAGGTGGCCGACGCGACCGGTGCCGAGGCGGTCCTGCCGGCGGGTGCGGTCGACCGCGGGCTGGCGTGGGACGCGACGCTCGTCGCGGCGGGCGAGACGGTCGCCGTCGGCGACACCGAACTCGCGGCCGTCGCCGCGCCCGGCCACACGACGGAGATGCTGGCCTACCGAATCGGAGACCTCCTCCTGACGGGCGACTCGCTGTTCACCCACAGCGTGGCGCGTCCCGACCTGGAGGCCGGGAGCGACCGCGTCGAGGCGTTCGCCGCGACCCTCCACGAGACACTCACCGAGCGGTTCGGCGCGCTCGACGACGACACGCTGGTCGCACCGGGGCACTACGCCCACGAGGACGAGGTCACGGACGGCCTCGTGACCGCGCGCCTGGGCGACCTGCGCGAGGACCTCGACCTCCTCGGCGTCGACCGGGGGACGTTCGTCGAGCGCGTGCTGGCCGGGATGCCGCCGCGGCCCGCCAACCACGAAACCATCATCGCGGTCAATCTCGGGCGCGAGACCGCGGACGAGGACACGGCGTTCGAACTGGAACTGGGGCCGAACAACTGCGCCGCCACCGCGGACTGACGTGCCGGGAGGCGACGACGCGCCGGGGAGCGACGACGCGCTCGACCCGGACCGTGGTCTCGACACCGCGGCCGTCCGCGCCCACCTGCTCGACGAGCGCCGCGCGCTCATCGCGACCGTCGCGGACTGCGCGGACGCCGTCGCCGCGGGGTGGGACGGCGAGTCGACGACGGACCCGGACCTCGTGACGGGGCCGCTGCGCGCGACCCTTGAGCGGGCCGGCGTGCTGGGGGAGTTCCCGACGGTGCTCCGCGAGTGCGTCACGGCCGCGGGCGGCCGCCTGCGGGCCGAGCCCGTGCCAGCGCCGCCGTACGTCGTCGTCACCAGCGTCGGGCCGGTCCTGCGTGCGACGCTGGAGGACGGGCGACTGGTCGTCACGCTCCGGACCTTCGCGGTCGAGCGGCCGGAAGAAGGCGGGCCCGCACGCTACGTCAGAACCGGGCTGGACGAGGCGGGGATGGTCGACGTGGCGGTCCGGGGTCGGTAGTCGCGGCGGTCGCTACTCGTCGAACGGGAGCTCCGGCTCGTACCCCACCGCATCGATCAGGCGGTCGACCACCGCGTCCACGTTCTCGCCCTCGGTGACGCTCATGTAGGCGTCGGCGTCGACGTCGCGCGAGCGGTCGCTCTTGTTGCAGACGGTGATGACGGGGACGGGCTCGGCGTCGTCGCCGGAGACCGCGAATACCTCCTCCAGTTCGTCGCGGAGCGCCAGCTGCGCCTCGATGGGGTAGCCGCAGTCGCCGCTCGCGTCGACCATGAACAGGACGGCATCGGCGAGATGCGTCAGCGCGCTCACGGCCTGCTGCTCGATGCCGTTGCGGTCCTCGGCCGGGCGGTCCAGCAGGCCGGGCGTGTCGACCAGCTGGTAGCGGATGTGGTCGCGTTCGAGGTGACCCACCCGTATCTGCGTCGTGGTGAACGGGTAGCTCGCGGTCTCGTTGCGCGCGTTCGTCACCGCGTTGACGAACGAGGACTTGCCGACGTTGGGGTAGCCCGCGACCACGATGGCGGGCTCGTCGGCCCGGATGTCGGGCAGGGTCTTCAGCGCCTCGCGGGCCTCACCCAGCGCGAGCAGGTCGTCCTCGACCTCGTCGAGGATGTCGGCGAACCGGGCGAACGCCTGCTTGCGGACCTTGCGGGCGGTGTCGGGATCCGCGCGGCGGATGCGGCCCTGGTACTCGCTGCGCAGCTCGCCGATCTGGCGGCTCGCCCAGCCGACCTCGGAGAGATGCTGGCGGAGTGCGTCGACGCCGGGGACGCCCTCGGCGTCCCGGCAGACGGCGTCCGCGAGTTCGCGGTAGAACGGGTCGACGGCGTCGAAGTCGGGCCACCCGGTGACGACGTTCTCGAGGTTGTCGCTGAGGATGTTGGCGGCCGTGATGAGCATCGACTCCTGGGCCTCGACGCCTTGCTTCGCGCGGCCCGCACGCGCCGCTCGGGAGAACGCCTTGTCCACGAGTTCCTCCGAGCGAGGAACGGTCTGCAGGGATTCGAATGCGGGCATCGCTGATTGAAGGGGCTTGACCGTCGGCGGGGATAAGGGCGTCCGTTCTGCCCCGGATCGCCGTGGGATGGAGAATAGAACCGATAAGCCATATACAACCAATCAAAACCCTTATTTCGACAATAATGCCCGATATCGACCACAAATTCGCCATCGGGCAGAGTAACGACGGGAGATGACACCCAGCGAAGCCGACAGCCTGCGACCCGGGGGCATCCCGAGAGTTGAAGTACCGGAACGGGACCAGACGGCCCACCGTGCTCCCGGCGACACAGTCCAGACCGCCCACGTTCCTGACGGCCGTCGACCTCGCGGGCGTCCGAATCCTGCTCGACCCGGCGCTCGCGGCGACGGCACTCGCGTTCGTCGCCGGGGGCATCCTGCTGGGGACGGTCAGCGGGCTGACCCCGGGACTGCACGCGAACAACATGGCGCTACTGCTGGCCTCCGTGGCGCCCGCAGTCCCCGGGCCGCCGCGGCTCGTCGGCGCCGCGCTGCTCGCCACCGGGGTCGTCCACACGTTCCTCGACGTGGTGCCCGCGCTGGCGCTCGGGGTGCCCGACCCGGCGATGGCGGCCTCCGCGCTCCCGGGACATCGGCTCGTGCTGGAGGGCCGCGGCCGGGAGGCGCTGCGGCTCTCGGCGCTCGGGAGCGGCCTCGCGGTGGTGCTGGCGGTCCCGCTCGCGGTTCCCGTGACGAGGGCGATGGTCGCTGCCTATCCGACACTGCGGGCGCACCTCCCGCTCGTCCTCGGCGGCGTGGCGCTGGTGCTCGTGGTCACCGAGCGCGACCCGTTCCGGATGCTCGTCGGAGCGGGGTCGTTCCTCGCGAGCGGCGCGCTCGGCTGGCTGACGCTGGATCTGGACCCGGCCGCCCCGCTCGCGGTCGGCGGGATGCTGACGCCCCTGTTCGCGGGACTGTTCGGCGCGCCCGTCCTCGTCGACGCGCTCGGTGGGAGCGGGGTCCCCCAGCAGGACGATGCGACGGTCGCCACGGCCCCCGGAACCGTCGCCCGCCTCGGCGCCGTCGGCGCGCTCGCGGGCGCGGTCGTGGGCTACATCCCGGGCGTCTCCAGCGCGGTCGCCGCCACCGTGGCACTGCTCGCCGTCGGGGGCAGCGGTGCCCGCGGCTTCGTCGTGACGACGAGCGGCGTCAACACGGCCAACTCGATATTCGCGCTGTTCGCGCTCGTCGCGCTCGGCTCGCCGCGGACGGGCGTGCTGGTGGCGCTGGAGGAGGCGAGGACGCCGCTGAACCTGCCGCTCCTGCTCGCGGCCGCCGGACTCGCGGCCGTGGCCGGGTTCTGCATGGTTCCGCTCGTCGGCGACCGGTACCTCCGGCGCCTGCGTGACGCCGACTACGGCCGGCTGTCGGCTGCCGTTCTCGTCGGCCTCGTGGCGGTCTCGTTCGTCTTCGCCGGCCCGGTGGGCGTCGGCGTGTTCCTCGTGGCGGGCGGGCTCGGGCTGGTGCCCGCACGCCTCGGCGCTCGCCGGTCGCACCTCATGGGCGTGCTGATGGGCCCACTCATCGTCGGCGCATGAGGGTACGAGAGGAGGTCGCGGGAGCCGCCGAGACCGGGCGAGTCCGAACCCCGGATCCATCGCCGCGGTCGGCCTCAGCCCTCGTTCGTCGCCGCGAGGATGTCGTCCCGCATCGCGTGGGCGAGCTCCTCGGCGCGCTCGCGGCTGGGCGCCTCCGCGTAGACGCGCACGAGCGGCTCCGTTCCCGACTCGCGGGCCAGCACCCAGCTGTCCCCGAAGTCGAGCCGGTAGCCGTCGATGGTCGTCACGTCGGCGTCGGCCGCGGCCGCGTGCGCCTCGATGGCGTCGAGCATCGCCTCGCGCTCGGTGCCGCCGCCGTGGCTCACGTTGAGCCGGACGTTCTCGTAGCCGTCGAACGGCGCCACGATCTCGCGGACCGTCCGTGGACCGTCGGCGACGCCGGCGATGTCGCCGCGGCCGGCGAGCAGTTCACAGAAGCGCGCGGCCGTGTAGGCGCCGTCGCGGGCCAGCCGGTACGGGGGGAACAGGACGCCACCGTTCCCCTCGCCGGCGACCGGGACGCGGGTCCCCTCGGCCTGCAGCTCCTCGATGCGCGTGATGATGTGCGTGCTCCCGATGGGTGTGAGTTCGAGGTCGGCGTCGGCCCCCCGGGCGGCCTCGACGAGGCGCTGGGAGACGTTGACCGCGGAGACCGTCGCGTCGCCGGGGGCGAGGTCGGCCGCGGCGAGCGCGGCGAGCGTGGCGTCCCCCTCGACAGGGCGCCCGGCAGCGTCGTAGAAGACCGCGCGGTCTGCGTCCCCGTCGTGGGCGATGCCGACGTCGGCGTCGGCCGCCCGGACGAGGCGCCCGAGGTCGCCGAGGTTCTCCGGGACAGGCTCGGGGTTGCGCCCGGGGAAGTGGCCATCCGGCGTCGCGTTGACCGTGACGACCTCGCAGCCGAGTTCGCGGAACAGGTCGGGCGAGGTGAGTGCGCCGGCGCCGTGGCCGGGGTCGAGCGCGACCGTCAGGTCGGCCGCGGCGATGGCTCCGTGGTCGACCGCCTCGACGACGCTCTCGACGTACCGGCGGCGGGCGTCGCCGACGGACCGGCTCCGGCCCGTCTCGTTCCACGCCGCGTAGCCGGGGCCGACGGCCCCGTCCGACCGCATCGCGCGGACGTGGGCCTCGACCCGTTCCAGTTCCGAGCGGTCCAGCTCGATGCCGTCGCCACCGATGAGCTTGATGCCGTTGTACTCCGGCGGGTTGTGGCTGGCCGTCACCATCAGCCCGGGGACGCCCTCGCTCTCGGCGTACGCCTGCAGCCCCGGGGTGGGGACGACCCCGAGCCGGTGGACGTCGAGCCCGACGCTTGTGAGACCGGCCGCTGCCGCGTCGGCGAACGTCTCACCGGTCCGGCGGGTGTCGCGGGCGAGGGCGGCGACCGGTCGGCCGGGGCCGTCGTGGGAGTCGCGCCAGACGGCCCCGGCGGCGCGCGCGACCCGGCCGACGAACGCCGGCGTCATCAGGTCGCCGACCACGCCGCGGACCCCGCTGGAGCCGAACACCTCCATTCGGGTGGCCGTCCGTCCGGTCGGGTCAAAGGGGTTCCGGACGCCCGCGCGCCGGCGCCATCCGGTGTTGGGTGACGGGCCGCCGCCGGGCCGGCGTCCGCCCGGGACGGCGAGTACCCCGACGCCCACGGCAACCGCTTTGGGCGTGGCCGTCGGCGCTCCGGTATGAGCGACGACGACATCTCCATCGACGAGAAGCGCGTCTACGGCGCCAAGACCGGAACGACGGCCGCGTTCGTCGCCACGGGCGCGGGCCTCGCGCGGGTCGAGATCTCCGGTGACCTCGTCGGCGAGTTCGGGCTCGCCCACCGCGGCGGCGTCCACGACGTGGCCGGGCACGATGGACGCCTCGCGGTCGCGGCCGACGACGACGTGCGCCTCGGCATCGGCGACATCTTCCGGCCGACCGGGTTCGGGACCGCGACGGCCGTCGGCTGGCACGACGGCACCCTCCACGCCGCGGGCGACGGCCGAGTCGCCCGGTTCGACCCCGACGGCGACCCCGCGGTGGGCGACCTCGACGACCCCGCCCCGGGCACGTGGACCACCGCGTTCGAGGTCGGGGACGTCCGCGCCATCGTCGACGACACGGTAGCCGCCGCGGACGGCCTGTTCCGCCTCGACGGCGGCCACATCGGCCTCGCCGATGCCCGCGACGTGGCGCCCTCGGTCCCGCTCGCGGCGACCGGTGACGGGCTCTACTACCTCGGCAACGGCTGGATGGACGCACTGCCGGGCGACTTCCGGGCGGTGGTCGCCGCGCCCGACGGCCGCGCACACGCCGCGACGCCGGACGCCCTGTACGCCCGGGCCCCCGGGAGCGACGGCTACGGGCCGGAGGCGTGGGTCGAGGTCGACCTCCCGGTCACCGGCCATGTCGTCGACGTGGCCTACGGCCCGGAGGCGACGTACGCCGTCACCGCCGAGGGGACCGTCCTCGTGAACGCTGGCGACGGCTGGCGCGACCGCTCGCTCGGCCTCCCGGACGCGCGCCGGCTTGCCGTTCCAGGTGTGACGCTGTAGGACGACTTCGACGTCAGGAACGCCACACATCGACACCCGCCGACGGAAACGCTTGTTACCTTCCACGCGGGAGCCGCAGTCATGATCGTTCCAGGGTCCGGGTCGCAGTCGCTGGCCGCCGCCCTGTCGGCCGCCCTCGACGAGCCCCTGGCCCCCGTCGAGTTCGAGCGGTTCGCGGACGGCGAACTGCTCGCGCGCGTCCCCGAGTTCGAGGGTGAGCGCGCCGTCGTGGTCGCGGCCACCGATTCGAGCGACGCCCACGTCGAACTCCTGCAGCTCCAGGACGCCGTCGCCGACCGGGCCGACGAGGTCGTGACCGTCGTCCCGTACATGGGCTACGGCCGGCAGGACGAGCGCTTCCGCGAGGGGGAGCCGATCTCCGCGCGGGCGATGGCACGGGCCATCTCGACCGGCACGGACCGCGTCCTCGTGGTCAACCCACACGAACCCGGCGTCGGGGAGTTCTTCGACGTGCCGTTCACGGCCGTCGACGCGTCGGCCCGCCTCGCCGAACCGCTCCCCGACGACCTCCGGGAACCGCTGTTCCTCGCGCCCGACGAGGGCGCGATCGACCTCGCGGCGACGGTCCGGGACGCCTACGGCGCGGGCGCGACCGACCACTTCGTGAAGCACCGCGACCGCGAGACCGGCGCGGTCGAGATGGAGCCCTCGCAGGTCGACGCCGGCGGCCGGGACGTCGTCCTCGTCGACGACATCATCGCCACGGGCGGGACGATGAGCGAGGCCATCGACCAGTTGCACGGGCACGCCGTCGGGCGCGTGTTCGTCACCTGCATCCACCCGATGCTGGCGGCGAGCGCGCGGACGCGACTCGAACGGGCGGACATCGAGGCCGTCTACGGGACCGACACGCTGGAGCGGGCGGTCTCCTGTGTGAGCGTCGCCCCGGCCGTCGCGGCGGACCTGTGACGCCGGCGGGCACCGGTCCATCGCTACGCCACCGACTCACACCCAAAGACACGCGTTAAGTGGGTCCGGACCCAACGTTTTCCCATGAGCGAGGCCACCGATCTCGAGGAACTCGAACGCGGGACGGAGCTGGTCAAGCGCGGGTTCGCGAAGATGCAGAAGGGCGGCGTCATCATGGACGTCGTCAACCGCGAGCAGGCCCGTATCGCCGAGGACGTCGGCGCCGTCGCCGTGATGAACCTCGAGGCGGTGCCCGCCGACATCCGCAAGCGGGGCGGTGTCGCGCGGATGGCCGACCCCGGGAGCCTGACCGAGATCATCGACGAGGTCTCCATCCCGGTGATGGGCAAGGCCCGCATCGGCCACACGAAGGAGGCCGAGATTCTCGAGGCCGCCGGCGCCGACATGGTCGACGAGTCCGAGGTGCTCACCCCCGCCGACAACGACTACCACATCGAGAAGGAGGAGTTCACGGCACCGTTCGTCTGTGGCGCCCGGAACCTGCAGGAGGCACTCCGGCGCATCGACGAGGGTGCCGCGATGATCCGGACGAAGGGCGAGGCCGGCACCGGCGACGTGAACCAGGCCGTGACCCACCAGCGCGCCATCAAGTCCGCCATCCGCGAACTGGAGGGGAAGACCCACGAGGAGCGCGAGAAGTGGGCCCGCGAGCACGAGGCCCCCGCCGACCTGGTCCACCAGACCGCCGAGATGGGCCGGCTCCCCGTCGTCAACTTCGCGGCCGGTGGCATCGCCACCCCGGCCGACGCCGCCCTGATGATGCACCACGGCTGCGACGGCATCTTCGTCGGCTCGGGCATCTTCGGCGCCGAGGACCCCGAGGCGATGGGCCGGGCCATCGTCGAGGCCGTCAACAACTGGGACGACCCCGAGCGCCTCGTCGAGATCGCCACCGACATCGGCAAGGGCATGAAGGGCGATTCGAACGTCGACATGCCCGAGGAGGAGAAGCTGCAGGGACGCGGCGTGTGACCGACACCGGCATCCTCCCGCCACGGTAGTACTGGCAGTCCGGGCGACGACCCCCACAAGACGTTTACTGCGGACGTTCGTGCCGCCGGACGTGCCCCCGATACCTCGCCGGCGACTCCTCCTGACTGCTGGTGCTAGCGGAGTGGGGGCCCTCAGCGCCGGATGCACCTCCACTGGAGGGTCCTCACCCACGGAGACCGCCCGCTCCGACTCGGAACGCCGGGAGGATTTCCGCTTCTCCAACAAGACGAACGCAGAGGTCACCGCCCGGATGTACGTCACCGACGAGGAATCGGGCGAACCGGTCATGGAACGCTCGTACGACCTCGCACCCCGCTCCGAGACGGGACACGTGGTGGAGGATACGATCCCAGAACTACGCGGCCATCTCTACGCCTACGAGTTCAGCGCGGGCTCTGAAGGGGAGGCGAGTTACGAGTTCGGGCCCTATCGGTCCACACAGCTGCGAGTGTACGTCCGGGCGACCGGCATAGAGGTCCGGGAGGTCGTATAGAGTATCGCGTACTCGCGAGCGTAGCGAGCGAGTTTCACCGGCCGAAGCGAACGAAGTGAGCGGAGGCCGGCATTTTTTCTGAACGTTTTTTGCGGCGAGTGGTGCCGCAGCGCTCGCCGGAGGCGAGCGCGAGGTCACCCGAGTCGTCAAAAAAGCTCGTGCTAGTACTTGTAGTTCGTCGGGATCTCGCTGGCGATCTCGGTCAGGTCGACGGCCGCCTGGGTGTACTGCATCACCTTCTGCATATCACCCTCCAGCTCGAACACGCCGGACATCATGCCGTCGATGGCGCCGATGTTCCCCTCGTTCAGGTCGATCCAGTCCGAGTAGGCCCCCCGGAGGACGAACCCGGCGTCGGCCTCGTCCGGGTCATCGACCTCGTAGGTATCGGTCACGCCGCCGTCGTGCAGCCCCACGAAGAACTGTCGTGTCTCCGGCAGCCGGTCGTCGGCCTCGTACACGTAGAGGAAATCGCCGTTGAAGTCCACGCCCCATCCGGCCCCGTTCTCGGAGTAGGCCTCGCTCTCGTTGACCCGGCGCCCGTACTCCTCGAACCACTCCTCGCTGGGGAAGTCGATCTCGTCCATCATGACACAACACCTCACACGGTCGGTGATTAAAACTTCGGCCCTTCATACGACGTATGATTTAAACCCATCGTCGTTGCGAACCGCCGACGGTACCGTATGGTGACGCTCACCGGGAACCGCCGAAACCGGCGGCATCGGGCGTATAAACCGCCGGAGAGCACCCCCGCAACGCTTTATTAGGTGGGGTCAACAAACGCTGGTAGACCGACAGTGACGCACAGCAACGTGTCTGGCCGCGCCGGGATCGGTGGGAATCCCGGGCGCGGGACGAACGACAAGGTGGTGGTCGCGCTCCTCGGGGGCCTCCTCGCGGGAGCACTGGCCGTGCTGGTGGCAACGGGCGTCGTCTCCGCACCCGACGGGATGGAGGGGTTCCTGACGGCGGGGTCCGGGATGGCCATGAGCAGCGGGACGCAGAGTGCGACAGGTAGCCGGAAACGGCGTGCGACGGCCTACGCGGGGCTCGCCGGCTCGCTAGCGGGCGCCATCACGACCTACGCCGTGGCGACGCTCCACCTCCGGTACATGGGGACAATCCTCCAGAGTGGGCGCCCTGCTCGCGGGATGTTCCTCTTCGGGCTCGTGGCGTTCGCCCTGACCGGGCTCTACGTCGTCACCGGCGCGAAGCTCGTCGGCCGCGGGAGCGGTTTCGTCCGCCGGAGCGCGACGACCGGACTGGCCTTCGGCGCCGTCCTCGGCGGGGCGTTCAGCCTGTTCGTCGTCCCGTCGCTCGTCGGGAGCACCCCGGCGACCATCGACCCGGCACCGACCGTCGCCGTCCTCGGCTGGGCCGTCTTCGGCCTCGTGATGGGGACGACATACGCCAGCGTCCTCTCCGGGCAGTCCATCCTGCCGGCGTACCTCCGCCGGAACGGGGCCCGGGTGGTCGCGAGTTCGCTCGCCGGCGTCTACCTCGGGGGGCTCGCACTGCTGATCATCCGACCGCCGCACCTCCGGTTCGTCGGCACCATCCTCGCGAGCGGCACCCAGCAGCGCGGGCTGGTCTTCCTCCTCCTGATGGGGCTGCTGCTCACGCTGACCGTCTCCCGGGTCGCCGGCACCCGGACCGCCGCGGCACCCTTCTCGACCGGGATCTTCGCCGGTATCGGTACCACCGTCTTCGGCCTGTTCGTCGTTCCGGCCCTCGTCGGCGCCATCGGCGGCTGGCCGCTGCAGGTGCCCATCGGCTACTTCCCCATCGCCTTCGGCTACTTCCTCTTCGGCTTCGGGACCACCGCGGCCTACGGGCTGCTCCGGCGCCGCGATGTCGACCTCGTCGCCGACGTCCGGAGCACGGCGACCCTGAAGGGGCTGCTCGCCGGGGGGACAGCCGGCGGGGTCCTGCTCTACGTCCTCGCCCAGCCGCATCTGCTCTGGCTGGGGACCATCCTCCGGAGCGGGACCGCAGGACGCGGGTTCCTCGCGTGGTTCATCGTCTGCCTCCCGCTGGCGGTGGTCATCGCGGCCATCCCGGGCCGTCGGTTCGAACCCGGGACCAGTACGCTCGACGCCGGGACCACGGGCATCATCTACGGGCTCGTGTTCGCCATCGTCGCCGGCACCGCCCTCGTCCCCTCGGTCATCGACGGCGTGACGCCGCTCCAGGCCTACCCCGCGCCGTACGTCGGTGCTGGCCTGCTGGCGTACGTCGTCTTCGGCTTCGTCTTCGCCGCCGTCTACCGGGACAGCCTCCCGCTTGGCGAGCCCCAGACGGACTTCGAGTCCGTCAGCGCCGGCGTCAGCTCACGCCGGCTCCGGGCGTACGCGTTCGGCTCCGTCTTCGGCGGGCTTGTCGGCGGCCTCACCATCTACCACATCGGCGCTCCCGTGTACATGCGCTACATCGGCTCGCTGTTCGGGATGGGAGGGAGCTTCGAGAAGGCCTGGGTCGCGTGGCTCGTCCTGGCGCTGGTGCTCGGTGGCCTGTTCGTCGCCCTCGTCCGGAACACGCTGGACGACTACGTCAACAGCCTCATCATGACCACCTCGCGGAACCGGGACCTCCGCCAGCTCCTCCAGCCCGCGCTCAAGCAGGCCTCCGTCACCACCACCGCGACGGCGGTCGGCCTGGCCTACGGCGTCGCGCTGGCGGTCGTTCTGGGCGCGGTCGGCCTCCCGCTGCTGGTCGAGAACCTCACCGCGTTCTCGATGGGCCCGGCCCCGAACCTCGACGGCGGCACGCTGCTCGGGTTCGTCCTCTACGGCGGCTTCCTCGGCGCCGGCTACGGGCTCATCCTGGAGTTCTGAGGTTCGAACCGTACCGCGGTGTTCTCGCAGCGCTCTCGCACCCTTTCCACTGAATGAGTGTGTTGAGCGGATACGTCTCCAGTAACCAGATATCCCTCCCGGCCACGGGGAACACGGAGCTTCATATACGGGAACGGGACCAGCCACCCCATGTCCTGACGAGTCGCCCCGGACCGCCGACCCGGACGGGGAGAACGCCACTCCCCGGCCGGTTCGACCCGCGCGGTGCCCGGTCCGGGTCTCGGTCGCACCGCCTGCTCGCTACGCCTCGCTCTCGATGGTGGCGCCCTCGTTGCGCGGCCGGGTGATCAACACGTCCCCGTCGCTCTCGGCCGCGTCGAGGGCTGCGTGGGCCGCTCGTCGCGCGGTGCCCGCCCGGTCGGCGTCCGTGAGCGCGTACACGGCCGGCCCCCACGACGACTGGCCGACACCGGCGACGGCCGGTGACTCACGCAGCTCCTCGACGACCTGTCCGGCAGGGGGACGGTAGACGCCGCCCTGTTCGTCGGCGTACCAGGCTCCGTTGAGCCGGCCGAACTCGGCGATAGCGTCCCCGAACGCCCCTAGCCGTCCCTCGGCCGCCGCGGGGAGCAGGCGCCGGACCGTCAGCGCCGCGAGGTCGTCGGCCACCGACGGGTCCGCCGACTCCACGACGGCACCCATACTGTCGTCCTCGTCGCTGCCGTGGCGGCCCTGCTCGGCGTCGGGGAGCGCAAGCACCACCCGCCAGTCGGCCGGGAGGGCGTGCCGCGCGAGCACCGTGGGTACCGTCCAGTTCCCCTGCGCGGGCGGCCGGGTGGTGAACCGCTCCGTCGGGTGGCCCGCATCCACGACGAACCCCCCCTGCTCGAACGCGGCGACGCCGACGCCCGAGCGACCACCTCGACCCAGCGCCGGCGCGCGCTCCCGGGACCGAACGTCCTCGCCGTGTGCTCGGGCGACCGCGGCCAGCGTCGCGAGCGCCGTCGCCGTCCCGCTCCCGAGCCCCACGTGGCGCGGGAGCGTCGCCTCGACGGCCAGTTCGGCCCCCGGAACCCCGAGGAGGTCGCAGACCGCAGTCGCGTACTCGCGGACACACGCCACGTCGGGCTCGTCGACCGCCGCGTCCGCGGCGTGACAGGTCACCGTCTCCGCCGGTGTCGCGGAGAGACGGACGCGCGGCTCCGCGAGTGCCAGCCCGACGCCGCCGTAGAGGCGCTCGTGCGCCAGCGAGAGGTTGGCGAAGCCGACGTGGAGTCGCGCGCCGGTCGAGACGGTGGCTCGCATCTGTCGGGGGTGGGCGGCCCGCCGACAAGCGACTTTCGACCCTGTCGGGGCAGAACTCGCCCCCTCTCGCGGAACTTAACCCCGTGCGCGACAACCGGATGTCATGAGTCAGCAACGTCCCAGCCGCACCGAGGACGGCGACGCGGTCGGATCCGAAGGGGAGAAGCCCGAGAACCTACGGTCGCGAGAGGTGACCGAAGGAGCGGAACGCGCCCCGCACCGCGCGATGTTCCGCGCGATGGGGTTCGACGACGAGGACCTCGCCTCCCCGATGGTCGGGGTCGCCAACCCCGCAGCCGACATCACGCCCTGCAACGTCCACCTCGACGATGTCGCCCAGAGTGCCATCGACGGCATCGACGCCGCCGGCGGGATGCCCATCGAGTTCGGCACCATCACCATCTCCGACGCCATCTCGATGGGCACCGAGGGGATGAAGGCCTCGCTCGTCTCGCGCGAGGTCATCGCCGACTCCGTCGAGCTCGTCTCCTTCGGCGAGCGTATGGACGCCCTCGTCACGGTCGCGGGCTGTGACAAGAACCTCCCCGGGATGATGATGGCCGCCATCCGGACGGACCTCCCCTCCGTCTTCCTCTACGGCGGCTCCATCATGCCCGGCCAGCACGAGGGACGCGACGTGACCATCGTCAACGTGTTCGAGGGCGTCGGCGCCTACGCCGAGGGCGACATGTCAGCCGAGGAACTGGACGACCTCGAACGGCACGCCTGCCCCGGCGCCGGCTCCTGTGGCGGGATGTACACCGCCAACACGATGGCCTCCATCAGCGAGGCGCTCGGCCTCGCACCGCTCGGGTCGGCCTCGGCCCCGGCGGAGGACGAGGAGCGCTACGCGGTCGCCGACCGCGCGGGCGAACTCGTCCTCGAGTGTGTGCAGGAGGATCGCCGGCCCTCGGACATCCTCACGAAGGAGTCGTTCGAGAACGCTATCGCGCTCCAGACCGCCATCGGCGGTTCGACCAACGCCGTCCTCCACCTGCTCGCGCTGGCCGCCGAGGCCGATGTCGACCTCGACATCGAGGACTTCGACCGCATCAGCCGGCGGACGCCGAAGATCGCCGACCTCTCGCCCGGCGGCACCCACGTCATGAACGACCTCCACGAGGTCGGCGGCGTGCCCGTTGTCGTCCGTCGCCTGCTCGATGCGGGGCTGTTCCACGGCGACCAGCTCACCGTGACGGGCCGCACCATCGCGGAGGAGCTCGAGGAACTGGACCTGCCCGACGACGACGAGATCGACGCGGAGTTCCTCTACACCGTCGACGAGCCCAAGTACCCGGAGGGCGCCATCAAGATCCTCACCGGCAACCTCGCCCCCGATGGGGCCGTCCTGAAGGCGACCGGCCAGGACGAGTTCCACCACGAGGGCCCCGCGCGGATCTTCGAGAACGAGGAGGACGCGATGCGCTACGTCCAGGAGGGCCACATCGAATCGGGCGACGTCATCGTCATCCGGAACGAGGGCCCCCGCGGCGGGCCGGGGATGCGCGAGATGCTCGGCGTCACGGCAGCCGTCGTCGGCGCCGGCCACGAGGACGACGTGGCGCTCCTCACCGACGGGCGGTTCTCCGGCGGCACCCGCGGCCCGATGATCGGCCACATCGCGCCCGAGGCGTTCGTCGGCGGCCCCATCGCCGCGCTGGAGGACGGCGACCACGTCCGGGTCGACATCCCCGACCGGACCATCGAGGTCGACCTGAGCGACGAGGAGCTGGACGCGCGGCTGGAGGACTGGGAGCAACCCGCACCCGCGTACGACACCGGCGTCCTCGCGAAGTACGGCTTCGCGTTCGACTCGGCGGCCAACGGTGCCGTCACGAATCCGGGCGTCCGCCGGTTCGACGACCGGTAACGCCCGCCGGCTACCGCATACTGCGGCGGGACAGCACCAGTGTCGAGGCGAGCCACGCCCCGGCCTCCTCGCGCCCGGACTCGTACACCCGGACGCACCCGTCAACCTCGCGGGACTCGTACCCCTCGTAGGCCGCCGCCTCCGGCCCGACGGCCGGATAGCGCTCCATCTCACCGTCCCGCTCGCCGTCGTGTGACCTGCTGGACATCTGACTCTGACTCCTTTCGCCGTGTCTCTCCCGCCCCTCGTTAAATGTTGCCACACCGCACGACACGCGTCAGACGCACGGCTCGAGCGTGCGAAAATACTGAGAAGGGTGGTCGGTCGCTCAGTGCTGGCGGCGAGCGAGCAGCGCCGCCGCGACGAGCGCGACGAGTGCGACTACGGCGCCGAAGCCGGGCTGTCCACCGGTGGACGTCCCGGCGCCGCCATCGCCGCCGTCACCGCCATCGCCGCCATCGCCGCCGTCACCACCGGCGGTCGGCGTGGGCGTCGGCGGCTCGAGTTCGAGGTAGTTGAACGCGCGCTCGATGTCCATCTCGGGGAACGAGCGGTCGTACGTCCCGGGCATGTGGACCGTGGTGTCCTCGTCGACCACGGAGAGTTCGCGGACGGCGCTCTCGCTGGCGCCGGCCTCGACGGCCCCGTTGACGTAGACGTACTGGTTCAGCGAGCCGCTCTCGTTGGTGCGGCCGACGACCCCGCTGATCGAGAGGTCGAGCTGGCCGGACTGCTCGAGGACATCACGGAACGCGGCCATGTCCTCGAACTTCGCGCCCGCCTCGAACGTCACGTCACCCTCGGTGACCTCGACGTCCATGCGGGCCTTCTGGAAGCCGGCCTCGCGGAACGCGCGGATGAACTGCCGGGCCTGCTCGGTCTCCGGGTCCTCGGCGGCTCCCTGCTCGGTCGCGTTGAGGAACTGGTCGACCGTGCTGTCCACCAGGTCCTCCTGCTCGACGCTGAGCGAGCCGTTCGCGACGATCTGGTCACCGGACGTGTCGGCGGCCAGCGAGTACTCCTGGTTCGCGACCGTGATGTCGCGGCTCTCCAGCTCGCTCACGTAGGCCTGCCAGTTCTCCGTCCGGGACTGGGCCTGGAACTCGATGACAGCCTGTGAACTGGACGGCAGCGTGTGGGAGGCGCTGAACGAGTACGTCCGCGTCAGGTCGGCGGCCTGCTGGGCCTCGATCTGTGCGCGGAGATCCTCGAGCTGCTCGGGCTGGATGGGGACCTCCTGCTCGGGCGGCGAGTAGCCCTCGAGCGCGTCCAGGCCGGCCAGCAGCGCGTCGTTGTAGTTCTCCAGCTGGATGTCGAAGCTGCCCTCGACGGACTGGGCCTGCATCCGGTAGTCCGCGGCGATGCGCTCGATCTCAAGCTTGGTCACGTTCGCGGCGATGTCCGAG
The DNA here is from genome assembly GCF_029338515.1 of Haloglomus litoreum. GTDB lineage: Archaea > Halobacteriota > Halobacteria > Halobacteriales > Haloarculaceae > Haloglomus > Haloglomus litoreum. Next base: position 3,887,167 of record NZ_CP119988.1, read on the forward strand.
GCCGCCGTTCGGGAGAGGTCGAACTGCTCGGAGTTGGCCAGGAACGCGGCCGCCTGCCGCTCCAGCCCCTCGTCGACGCCCTCGTACTCGACGGTGTAGTCAACGTCGAGCCGGTAGACCCCGCGCTGGCTGGTGTTCGTGAAGGCGTAGGAGCTCAACGTCACGGTGGCGCTGCCACCCAGCTGCTCGGCGACACTCGCGTAGCGCTGCCGGATGGTCTGCCGGGCGCGCTCCTCGCTGTCCCACTGGTCCCGCGCGAACTCGCGGACCGTCTGGTTCTGGGCCGCCTGCAGCGTGTACGTGCCCTGGCCCTCGACGAGTTCGAAGGAGCCCGCCATCGGCTGGCCCAGCTGCGTCGAGGTCTGGGCGTTCAGGCTACCGGAGGCGTCGAGCGAGTCCGGCGCGACGGTCGACTGGAGGGACACGTCGGCCGACTCGATGAGCCGAAGCGACGGGGCGCTCCGCGTCGCGACGGCCACGCGCCCGTCGGCGTCGAACCGGTTGTTCTCCTGGGTCCGGACGCCATCGACGGTCAGGCTCAGCTCCTGGATGGCCTCCGGCCGGGCGGCCGTCAGCTCGCCGTCCGCCGTCAGCGAGCCCGGCTCGAGGACCGCACTCGCCGAGCCCGTCGCGTTCGGCGCCTCGTCCAGGTCGCTCACGATCAGGCCGTAGAAGATCCCACGACCGACGCTGAGACCGTACTCGCCGTTCGAGAGTTCGGAGCCGGCGTCGCTCTCGTCCTCGTAGTAGAGGACGGCGTCGCCGTTCTCCCTGACGAAGATGTCGTCCGCCGGGTCGAGTGTCTGGTTACCGGTACCGTCGTCATCCTCCTGGAGGGACTGCTGGGTCGGACCGTCGGCAGCCGCCGCCGCGGCACCCGCCCCCGCGCCGATGGCCACGCTCGTGACCATCAGCACGGCGACCAGTGCCGTCAGCACCCGACGCCAGCGCCCCGTGGAGGGAGTTGTATCTTTCATCGTTGTCACCTGTCGACCCCGTGGTTACACGGCAGGTCCCCCGAAGACCGCGACCGGAGTCGCGTGGGTAGGGAAACGGGGACCGGCGCCCTCGATTTCGGGCGCGTTCGTTCCCCGCTTTCGACCGTTGGTACATAAACATTCATGGGATGGAGTGACGATACGGGACGGTAACTGGCTGACATACCCCATACCCCCCGCCGTCACCGGATCCTCGCCGGGATCCGGGGGCCACCCGCGCCGGGTTAGGGCCGGCGGAAGGGGTATCCCTCGCTCGGCCCAACCAGCGGACGATGGATCCGTTCTCCGTGGTCGCCGAGGAGGACGACGACGCGGGCGAGCGACTCGCGGACGGTGTAGGATCGCTCTCCACGGGGACCTTCCGGGCCTTCGTCACGGCCCTGCTGCTGGCGCAGGGCGGCCTGTTCGCCGCGAGTCTCGGCCTCCTGCTGGCCTGGTTCCGGGGACAGGTACTGCTCGGAGGCGCGCTCTTCCTCGGCGGAACGGCCGCGCTCGTCGCGACCGTCGGTATCGTCCACTGGCACGGGCAGCGGGACCGAGCGGGGGAGCGTTGACCGCCATCGGCCCAGCGTCAGGGCGCGAACCCGAGACCGGTAGCGGCGACGGCTGCCACCACGAGCGCGACGACCAGCAGTGTCAGGAGGAAGAGCAACGCCTTCTGTACACCGTACATGGATTCGGATTCGATACTGCGAGATAAAATCCTTCGCGGCGTTCTCGGAGCCAGAGAACGCCCCTCGGGGATTGCCCCGGCCCCGGTCAGGGCTGCACCCGGCGTCATCGGTGCCCGTCCCCGTGCCCGGCGCGACCGCCGTCAGCCCTCGGCCTCGTACATCGGTCGGCGGGCCACGACCTCACGAGCACGGAACCAGTCGGCGTCGACCGGAAGCGCGGCCGCACAGCGACCACAGGCCAGTCCGGTGGGGCCCTCCTCGACGAACCGGTCACCGGGAGCCAGACACCAGGGGCAGACGAGGTCGTCGCCGGGGATGCCGCCCGCACCGTCCGTCGTCCCGTCAGCCCGGTCGGTCGGCTCCGCGCCGCCACCCGCCGTCGTCCGTTCGTCGGCGCCCTCCTCGTCAGCCCCGTCGTCGCTCCCGCCGGCCCCGTCCCCGGCGAACGAGCCCAGCGTCGCCTGGTCGTCGGTCATCGCCGGGGACGCGTCCGGAGCTGGCTTAACGCTCCCGGAGCAGCCGCTGGCGCGATGGGTGGACCGGAGAAGCGCGGCGGCCTACTCGTCGTCGGTCGTCTTGCGACCCCGCTCCCAGACACGGACGGGCTCACCCGACGGCGGTGTGTGGCTGACATCCTTCATCGTCCGCTTCTTGGCACTCATTGTGGGAACAGATAGCACACGCCAGGTATTTGAGGGTTTGCTGAAACTGCCTTTGACACCTTATACTATACATATATATTCTAAATGTCAGAAATTTCTGTATAAAATACCACATTAACATGAATATAGCCACGTTCGGCACCTGCAATCTCACCTATCGTGTTATTCACCAACCGTTCAGCCACCGTCCGTGGGGCCGTGAAGTCGATGCCCGACGATGACGACGGCGACGCTACGACGAACACGAGCGGGGGCCACCGGACGCGCGGTAGGCGGCAGATACCGGGAACAGGCCGCGATGGCCACGCGACTTATGGGCGATGAACGCCTCGGTGTGTACGTGCATCCCCCTCCGTCCGAAAGCCGCCAGGGACCGGACCGCGGTCAGTCGGCGGTCATCGGGTACGCGCTGCTGATCGGTATGGCGCTGCTAGGAACAGTAGCCGTGGTCGCGCTGGGGGGCGCGGCACTCACCGATACGCAGACGCAGGCCTCGCTGGAACGGGTGGAACACCAGATGACGTTGTTCGACTCCCGGGCCGCGATGGTGGCCCTGAGCGAGTCGGACACCCAGACCATCGAGCTGGGCCAGGGCGCCGGGAGCTACCGGGTCGAGGAGGGCACCGGACGGATCACCATCACCCACGTCGGGTTCACCGAGGACTCGTCGAACTTCAACCTCGACGGCAACAGCGTCGACGACGGCCCCAACGACGACGACCACGAGGTCTACTCCTCGGAACTCGGCTCGGTCGTCTACGAACGGGGAGGGACCAGCATCGCCTACCAGGGCGGTGGCGTCTGGCGCGTCGGCTCGGGCGAGCCACGGATGGTGTCGCCGCCGGAGTTCCACTATCGGGGCTCGACGCTCACCCTCCCCGTGGTCGAGACGACCGCCGGCGACAGCAGTAGCGGCGCCGGCACCATCGGCGCCCGCGTGCGCCCCGCGGACACCGACCCGTTCGCCAGGAAGTATCCCGACCCCGGTGGTAGCACCTACCCCGACAGCGACCGGTACCGGAACCCCGTCGAGCAGGGATACATCGTCATCGAGGTCGAGAGCAAGTACTACGCCGCCTGGGCGGACTACTTCCGCAAGCGGACCGAGGGCGACGTGACGGTCGACGAGTCGACCGAGACCGCCCGACTCGAACTGGTCACGCTCGGCTCGCAGGGCGATTTCACCTTCGACAGCGCCTCCGACAGCATCCGGATCCGCGGCAAGGACGGCGGGTACGCGCTGAACGAGTTCGACATGGACCTCTACCCCGACGGCCAGAACAACGACGCGTTCAACAGCTTCAAGTGGAGCCTCCACACGGAGAACGCGGAGGGTGACAAGCTCGAGCTGAGTCTCGAGAAGGGCTCCGGCTCGGGGTCCGCCCGCTGCAACGGCGGCAGTCCGAACCCGGGCGCCGAGCTCACCGTCTACTACTACGACGACAGCGCGGACGAACACGAGATGTGGACCGCCCCCATCGAGATGACCTGTGACGACTACGACGGGGACGGTCAGGACGACGCCCGCCTCAATCTCGACCTCTCCAGCTCGACCACCATGGCGACGCCGGATAGCGGCGGGACGGTACGGTACTTCGGGACCGAGGGGGATTACCGCGACCCCGATTTCGACGACGGGGTACCGGGCGAGACCGACCTCAGCTACTCGGGCAGCGACACCGAGTCGCTCGACGTCGTCGTCAACCACTACTCCGCGCTGATGGGCGACGAGTTCACGCTGAACGTCTACGACCAGACGGGAGGGAACGGGGCCATCTGCTACGCCGACACCGGCTCGAACTGCCAGCCGGCGAGCGGGACGCTGTCGTACGACGGCAACAACCGGGTTGTCACCTACCTCCACATCACGGAGAACCGCGTCGAGGTCGAGCTGGACTGACCGGCCTCAGGCCGAGAGTTCGAACTCGATGCTGACGACGTTCACATACAGCTTGTCGGTCTCGAACGTGCAGTCCACCGTCCCGGAACTGACCGAGCAGGCGTCGGACTCCCAGCTGATCTCCTCCTCCAGGTACCGTTCCCAGGCCTCCGCTCTGGCGTCGGTGGTCTGGATGGCGATGGTCACCTCGCCGCTGACCGACGGGCCGACGGTGTTCGTCGGGTAGGTCGTCTCCGACCCCCGCTCCTCCGACCGTACCAGCGCGGTCGTCGTCCCGCCGACCGAGCTCCCGGGACTCCCACCCACGTTGACCAGCGTGATGATCGACTGGGAGTTCTCCCGCAGGACCAGCGGTGGCTCCCGGAGCATCACCGCGCTGTCGCCATCGACCCGGAAGGTCGCCCCCGCGTCGTACACCACCCGGCTGTCGCTGGCGGTCTTCGACTGGTAGATCAGCGGGCGGGGGTACCGCTTGGTCTCCACGTCGTTGGCGCTGCCGGGGTTGTCGACGGTCACGCGGAACTTCGTCGGTGATGGTGACGAGGCGGTCTTCGGCGCGAGGAACAGCTGGGCGTCCGCGAGCTTGATCTCCGTCGCGCGGGTCGGCGCGTCCTCGTAGTAGATGTCGGCCACGTTGTCCGCCAGCACGTCGAACGCCCGCTCGGCGTTGTCGACGCGCTCGGCGTTGCGCGTCTCCTGGAGCCCGTTGAACCCGACGACCGAGACGACGCCGACGGTCGCGGTGATGAGCGAGAAGACGAGCACGAACCCGATGACCTCGTTGACCCCGCGGTCGTCCATCGCCATCGTCAGCCCACCTCCGGACCGGTGCCGGTCGGCTCCTCGTTGTCGCTGCAGGTCCCGTCGGTGGGATGGACGAGTGCGACCTTGTCCACCTGGGTGCCGTCCTCGCGCATGTAGAGGTTCAGCGTGTGACTGCCGCTGGAACCGAAGGTCACCGACGGGTACTCGTTCGCGCCATCAACCTCATGGAGCCAGCGCCACGCCGTCTCGGTCGAGCCGACCGACAGCCCGTCACTCCCGTACGTGACCGGCGTGTTCCCGTCGACACCGACGTGGACGGAGTCGCTGTTGTCACCGTCGGTCGGCGGCTCGCGAAGCCTGACGAAGACACAGTAGGTCCCCGACTGCGGGACCTCGACCGGATAGTCGAGCCGGGGCCCGTCCGTTGTGTCCTCGACGTTCCCCTCCCCGGTCCCGGAACTGGAGTTCGGGACGGTGGTGATGGCGGTGTTGCCGCTCGCGGCCGCGTCGTGGAATTCCACCCACTCCCTTCCGGCGCCGTCGTCCGTCCCGGGCCTGACGCTCGTCGGCGCCTCGGCCTCCACGACGATGGTGTTCTCGTCGGCTGCGGGGTACCTGAACGGCTCGTTCTCCGGGGAGACCAGGAGCTTCTCGTCGACGATGGCGTTCCCCTCGATCACCACCCGGTCGCCGGCCAGCTCCCCGGAGTCGTAGACCGCCGCCTCCGAGCGGACCTGGACCGTCTCGACGACTGACTCCTTGCCGTTGCGCAACCGGATCCGGTACCGGTCGGTGTCGTCGACCCGGTCGATCCCCATGCGGTAGCTCTCGCCGACGACCTGGTCGGGCAGCGCCCGCTCGACCCGCACCGACCCGCCCTCGCTGGCGGTCGCAAGCAGGCGGTCGGCGGCCCCGATGTCGGCCGCCATCCGCTGGCCCACCACCCGGTACTCCGTCCGGGTCGCGTCCTCGCGCTGGTCCTGGATGAACGTCCCGCCGACGATGAGCAGGCCGCTCACCAGCAGCGTCGTGATGCCCAGCGTCAGCGCGTAACCCAGTGTCGTCGACACCGCACGCTCGTCGATGACATCGGGACCGGAGAGGGGGCCACTGCTCAACACGATGGGGACATGGTGGCGGTCTGCTGACTCGCGCTCTTCCCGTCAGTATCCTCGACGGTCACGGTGATGTAGACGTCCTTGTTACAGGGATTGCCGCCCGACCAGGAGATCGTCGTTGTTCGGGGGCCGGCGCTCGACCCCGAGATCGTGGTGATCGGTCCGACGGAGGCGACCTGGTTGTTGTTGTTGGCACGGTACATCCGGATGTCCACCTCCCCCAGATTGCCGTCGGTGTCCTCGACCTCCCACGTGACCGCGTACTGAGCGGTTTTCCCGAAGCTCAGGTCGGTGGTCGAGACGGAGGTCACGCTGGGCGCCGTGTTGCCGCTCGACGTGACCTGCACGGTCCTGGTCCGCGTGTCCGTCGCACCGTCGCCGTCGGTGACAGTCAGCTCCACGTCGTGATTACCGGCGGTGGAGAAGGAAGTCGTTGTGGTCACTCCGGTGGCGTCGGTGGTCCCGTCGCCGTCGAAGTCCCACTCGTAGCTGGCGATGCTGCCGTCCGGGTCGGAACTGCCGCTGGCGTCGAGGGTGACGGACGAACCGGTCGAGACGCTCGACGGCGTGACGGTGAACTCGGCGGTCGGCGGGCTGTTGCTCGGGTTCGAGCCGCCACCCGCGCTGACGGCCGCGCTGGCCTCGCCCGGGAGCCCCGGCGCCACCCGCATCGTCGACTCGTAGCCCAGCGCCTTGGTCTCGTAGTCCATCCGCACGTCTGCCGACCAGATGGCGGTGTTCGTGTATGGGTCGTCCGCGGCACCATCGGTCGACGCGTCGTGGTAGGTCGCATCGGGCGAGATGTCCAGGAAGCTGAGTAGGTTCAGCAGCGTGACCGAGCCGTCGTTCAGTGCCGACACGGAGCCGCCGACGATGTCGAACAGCTGGTCGATGACGTTCTGGTTGTAGTCCTCGATGTCGTCCCGGAACGTCGAGACCTCCTTGTCGGCGACGAAGTGGTACGTTCCTTCAACCTGATCCCCGTTCGCGAAGTAGGTGTTCGGCGATCCGGTGACGTCATCGTAGTAGTCCAGCGCCGCACACGACTCGACCTGGCCGCCGGCGACGACCCGCTCACCGGTCACGTCGATGGTCGCCTCGCTGGCCTGGACACTGCACTGCCCGACTTTCGTCGCGGTTCCCCCGTCGGGCCAGCTGTAGGTCACGATCTCGATGCTCTTCGGGGTGGGGTTCGGGTTCCGGTAGACGAAGGTGTAGTAGTTGTCCCCGTCGTCGTCCTCTGTGGCGAAGAAGAACGGGTCGTCCGTTCCCAGCAACAGGTCCAGCAGGCTCCCGGTCAGGGTCGAGGGTCGCTCGTACAGTTCGTCTCGCTGGACGGTCATCTCGAACCGCCGGAGCTTCGAATCGGGAGCGGCCAGCCAGGCGTCCTGCAGCACCCCTAGCGGATCGATTCCGAGTATCACGTTTTCGTCGACGGGTGTGAACTCACCGGTCGTGTCCTGACTCACCCGTGTCCCGTGGGTGAGGCTCCCGGGCACGACCTCGCCGCTCACGCCACTCGTCGAGAGGAAGCTGGTCGACCGATGGGCCCAGTCCTTGACCGCCGTCTCGAACGCCGCTTCCCGTGCGGCGTAGTCGACATCGTCCTGGCCGAAGTTCGACTGCAACATCCCCCGCTGGCTCCCCTCGGCGGCCGCCTGCCGGAACGAGACGGCGTCCTCGGTCTTGACCTCGTCCCGGCTGGCGAGGTTCTCCGTGTAGATGACGGAGTTGGTGACCAGCGCGAGTGCCACCAGCGTCACCGCGAGCAGCAGCGCTCCGATCAGGATCATCTGCCCGCGGCCATCGCGCTCTGTGGGTCGTATCATGGACCACCTCGAAACCCGGTATCTGTTACCCCATCTTCATGGAGACATTTGCCTGTTTCGGCCATTCCCCGGGTATACCCCGGTCATTACCATCCCCTGCTGTCACGTCTCGTCGTCCCCGTCGGCGACCTGCTCCAGCAGCAGGCTGTCCACGTTGCCGGCCTGGTCGACGACCTCGACCCGGATGTCGTACTGCTCGCCGTAGGCTCCGTCGCTGCTCCAGGCCACCGTGGTTCCGCTCCCGCCGGAGCTGCCCGAGCCCGACCCACTGACCCGGTTGATGGTCGTCCTGTCGACGTACGACGCGCCGGTGTCACCGTCGCGGTAGAGGGTGATCTCCACGCGTTCGAGATCGTCATCCGGATCCGAGACCGTCCACTCGACCCTGAACTCGGCGGTCTCCCCGTTTCCGGTCTGCTTGCTCCTGTCCTGGCGGATGCCGGTCCCGCTCGTCTCCACGACCGGCGGCGAGCCGCTGCCGGCGGTCACGTCGACGGCCTCGGTCACGGCAGCGGTCGCGCCGTCGTCGTCGACGACGGTCAGTTCGGCGTCGTACTCGCCGGCGCTGGCGTAGCTGTGACTCGCCGTGGCCGAGGTCGTCGTCGACTCGACGGTCCCGTCGCCGTCGAAGTCCCAGCGGTACTCCACGATTGAGCCGTCGCTGTCGTCGCTCGCACTCGCGTCGAAGGAGACGGTCTGACCGACCTCCGGGTTCGCGGGCGGGTCGAACCGCGCCGTCGGGGCGCCGTTGGTCGACCCGCCGCAGCCGTCGGTGCCGTCCGCCGGCTCTACCGTGACGACGCGGCGCGTCTCGGTCCCGTCGTCGACGCGGACGACGATGCGGTAGTCGTCGCCCGCCGTCCCCGACGACCCCTCGTAGCTCGTGTACGACCCCGACGCGCTCGCGCCACTCACCGTCGTCGTGGTCGAGCCGTCCTCGCCGACCTGGTCCCGGTTCTCGACGCTGACCGTCACCGAGTCGAGGTTCCCGTCGGGGTCGGCGACGCGCCACGACACGTCGAACGAGGCGCTGTCCCCGTCAGGTCCCGACGGCGAGGTGTCGTCGACGGTGAAGGCGGTCACCCGTGGCGCGGTGCTCGGCCCCATCCGGTCGCCCGGGGCGATGCGGAGCCTCGTGTCGTACGAGGAGTCCCCGCCAGTTGCCTGCAGATCGACGGTGGTGGCGTAGATGGCCGGCTCCGTGTACGGGTCCTCGCTCGCGCCGGCCCCGTAGGTGGTCGGCGTCGTGCAGCCGAACCCGTTGCCGGCGTCGACCGCGGCCCGGACGCTCGGCTCGACGCGGTCGACGATCCACTCGTACTGGCCCGTCACCGAGGCACCGTTCACGTAGTAGACATCGACCGTCCCCGAGGCGTCCCCGAGGAAGTCGAGTGCCGGACAGCCGACGGCCGTTCCGCCGGCGAGCAGGGTCTCGCGTGCGATGTCGACGGTCACCCGCGAGCCGTCGAGGCGGCAGGTCCGGTGGGTCGACCCGTCGAACACGTCGACCAGCACGGCCCCGGTGGCCGGCTCGTGGGCGAGTCCGACCTCCCAGGCTGCGCCGGAGGGGTCCTCGACCCGGAGGTAGAACGGCGTGCCCCCCGAGCCACCCTCCAGCTCCGACTGCAGTTCCGTGACCGACCGGTCGGCCAGTGACCCCCGCTCGACCGTCAGCCGGGCGTTCCGGACGGCCGCGTCGGCGACGACCTGCCAGTTGGGATCGCTCGTCGCCAGCGGGGTCGACGGCGGCGCCGCCCGCGGTTCGAACGTCCCGTCCGTGTCCTGCACCAGTCGGGTCCCCTCACGACCACTGATCGGGTCCAGCGACACGCCCTGTCCGCGATCGGCTGCCTGGTCCCGTATCCGCCTCGCGATGCCGTTCAGTCCCGCCGTGTAGGCGTTCCCGTACAGCGTTCCGTAGCTCGCGCTGCGGTAGCGGTCGGCGTGGTTGACCTGTGAGACGAGGCTCGTGGCCGACTCGGTGACGGACGTCCGGAGGTCGGTCCCCGTCCCTCCCGGGTTCTCCTCGCGACTCGCCAGGTTCTCGGAGAAGATGACACCGTTCAGGATGACCGCGAGCGCGACGAACAGCAGGCCCAGGAGGACACCGGCCAGAACGAGCAGTTGCGCGCGCGACCGACCGGCGGTCACATCCGCCACACGACCACCTCGACGCGGACGACGTTGTACACGGCGCTCGACGAGTCAACGTCCGGCGCGTAGAAATCGCTGTCCTCGTCGCCGACCGTGGTACCGGTATCGAGGCTCTCGTCGGCCTCGTACAGCTCGTCGTCGTTGTACAGCGTCACCGTTCGCGAGGCGCTCACAGCGTTGTCACTGGGTGCGCCCCGGTAGACCAGTCGCTCGGTTGCCGTCCCGGTGTCCGTCTGGAAGTGGAGGTAGACGTTGTAGGCGATGCCGCGGTCGCTGAACCCGTCCTGCAGCATCCGCCCGAGGGTGAACTCGGAAGGGAACCCAGCGTCGTTCTGGTACGGACCGGCGGAGAGACCATGGAACGCCCCGGCGCTCTCATCCCAGTAGAGAACGGCGACCTTCAACGCGTCCCCGTCGGGCCGGGGCTTGTTCGCCGCCGTCGCGAGCAGGCCGCTCGCGCTCGCCTGCTCCTGGTTCTCGATGTGCTGGTTCGACGTGCTGGCCGAGAGTGGGGTCACGGCGGTCACCTGGAGCGCGTACACCAGACTCGACAGCAGCAGGAGCGACGCGATGACACCCTCCAGCGTGTGGGCCTGTCCCCGCTCGACCGTCCACGTCGGCCGGCGCTCGCGGTCTACCATGCGCGGACCACCAGGGTTCCCTCGACGCCGCCGACCGAGACGATGCGTCGCGCGCTGATGACCGACTCCGCGCCGGACGGGTCACCGCCGATGCCGTATCTCTGGTCGTCGGATCCGCTACAGCTGGACGCCGACACGAGCGCCTGTGCGGAGTCGTCGAAGCAGAGCAGCTCCGTCGTATCGTCCCCGTCGGGGTCACCGCGGATGGTGACGTTCACGTTCTGTCGAGGCGCCAGCCCCAGCAGCTCGTTCAGCGTGGCGCTGCCGGTCAGGTCCAGCGACTCGTCGTAACGACAGCCGTTGGCGTTCCGACTCCCGGCCGGCTCCGGGTCGAAGAACTCCGTCGTGCAGTCCACGTCGAGGACGTACGGCTCCGCGGGATCGCCCAGCATCGACTGCCCCAGCTGGTTCGCGATCCGGTCGGCCACGACCGTCTCCTCCTGGGGACCGGACTCGAACGGCCCCAGGATCCCGGGGACGAACGAGACGACGAACGCCATCGTCAGGAGGAAGAGGCTGATGCCGACGGCGAAGTCCAGCGTCGTCTGGCCGCGACTCCGGCCGTCGGCGTCGCTGGGGCCGGGCGTGTCTCCGCGCGCGTCGAACGAGGGAGGTCGTGCTCGCATCTGGGATCAGAGGAACATGAAGGTCAGCAGGGCGAACGTCGGCAGGACGACCGCGAACTTCAGCCCGGCCATCAGGCTCACGTCGCGCATGTAGCCCGCGATGAAGCCACTGATGATGGCCTGCAGGGTGACGGCGTGGAAGAACAGCATGTTCAGCAGGTTCACGTCCACGCCGCCGCTGAAGCCACCGCCACCGGCACCGCCGCCACCGCCGCCGGAGGCCTGCTGTGCGAGGCCGGCCATCACGTCGAGGAACTTCACCTTGAGGATGGCCATCACGCCCAGCAGCGTCATGTAGGTCATGATGATGATGACCGTCTGCATCCGGGTTCTCGATTTGCGGTCGCGCTCGATGTCGTCCTGGTTCTCGGAGGCCTGCGCCGCCGTCGAGAGGACCTGCGTGATCTGGCTGGAGGCCTCCTGGGCCTTCGAGATGAGCTTCATCGTCCGCGCCAGCCGCGGGATGTGGTACTTGTTGTTGAACTCGACGAGGGCGGTCTTCAGGCTGGTCCCGTAGTTCACCTTCGCGTACATCGTCTCGAACTCGTCGGCCAGCTTGCCCGAGGACGTGTCCGAGACGACCTTGACCGACTCCAGCAGCGTCATGCCGGTGTCGTTGGCGCTGGAGAGCTTCCGGAGGTTGTCCGAGAGCTTGTCCGTGATGGCCCGCCGCGACCGGACGTTCCACTCGTAGAAGACCGTCAGCGGGATGAAGTTGATGTACAGCGGGAGGTAGAGCCAGAAGAACGTCCCGAGGATGGGGTCGCTCTTCAGTCCGCCCCAGGAGGTCGGTGCCAGCCCGCTCAGCGCCGAGAACGCCAGTACGACCAGGGAGATGGGCAGCGTCAGCCCCAGCACCGCGAGCGGGTGGTCACGGAAGAAGTGATGTGGTGCCTTCAGGATCCCCATCAGCTCGTAGGTCCCCTCGCGGGACTTGATGCGGTCGAACAGCCCGTACTCGCCCGTGTAGTTGTTCACGATACCCAGGTCGAACATCGCGCTGTTGTCCGCGGCCGCGTCGGCGTTCTCCGGGTCGAGGTAGCCGTCGCCGACCTCGTCCTGTACGACCGTCGAGACGAGCACCAGGAACCCGGCGCCGATGAGCGGGATCAATCCGTACACCGTCCCGAGCAGCAGGAAGTCCTGGGCCTTCCCCAGCATCGACATGATGACCAGGATGATGATGAGCAGCAGCGGGAACAGCGAGAGCGTCATGAACATCTCGCCGAACAGCTCGAGCGTCTCCAGCACCATCTCCTGCTCCTGCTTGGAGGTCCGCATCTGCTTTTCCTTCTGGTCCGAGAGGAACGCCTCCATGTCACCCCCGGAGTTGATGATCGACAGCATGTCCGTGAGGAACTGGCTCAGCTCGTCGGAGGGCGTCTCAAGGGCCTGGTTCCGGATGGCCGTCCGGTAGTCCGTGTCGAAGTACTCCGTCTCGAGGACGATGGACTGGAACTCCTTGGCCACCTCGCCGTACGTGTCGTCGGCCTTCGCCATCGCCTCGAGGATCTCGAGCTGGTTCAGGCCACCCACGGAGAGTGCGTACATGAACGAGACCGAGTCCGAGAGCAGGACGTTGATCTCGCGTTTCCGCTCGCCCGCGGTCATGTACGGGCGGGCGACCATCGAGCCGAAGCCCAGCCCGAAGCCGATGGCCCCCATCACGATGCCGGTGACGATGATGAACGCCGGGATCTTGATGGCGTTCAGCGTCGCCGCCATCGACTCGCCGACCGGCAGTCCGAGCAGGATGGGGACCTCGGTCAGCAGGACGCTGAAGACGAACCAGCCGACGAACACGCCGAGGAACCACAGCACCAGCCCCACCAGTACGCCGACCGCCAGCGACCGCGAGAGGTAGATCTCGACGGTCTCGGACATCCGTGCCTCGGCGAGTTTCGTCTCCACGTTCGAGACGAAATCGCCCTCCTCGTCGAAGACGCGCTTGTACAGCGGGTAGAACAGGTCGCTGAGGGCGCCCCCCTCGCCGTAGGAGTCGTCCGCTCCCGCCCCGGCGCCGCCTGCCGTGTCGAGGCTCACTCCGAACCACCCTCGTCGTCGTCGAAGGCGAACCCGCCGAAGTCGACATCGTCGGTCGCACCCCCGTCGGCGGCGGCCGGCTCACCGGTGTCCGCACTCACGTCGAGCGCGGAGGCGAGGTCGCCCGACCCCCGGCCACGGTACTCCTCGAGCATCTCCTCGGCGCTCTCGAGGACCTCGGCGGTCTCCTCGAGCATCTCCTCCCCGGCGTCCGGGCGGGGGACCATCTCCTCCTTCTCGGGGTCGATGTCGATCTCGACGGACTCCATCTCGCGGAGGTCCTCGAGGGACCGCTCCAGGCGGTCGCCGGCCAGCAGCCCCATGATGGTGTCGGGGTCGTTCATGAACGCCTGGAGGCTGGCCGCGACCTGCGTGTACGTGTTGAGGCCGTTCTCGATGAGGTAGGCGAGGACGACCTTCCGCTTGAAGATCTCCTCGTTGAGCCGGTCCTGGCTCCAGCCCCGGTCGAACATGATGGTCTCCAGCGTGTTCGACTCGCCCATCTGGAGGTAGGTGTCCGTCTCGGCCTGCCACTGGTAGACGTCCTGGACGTTGATCTCGTCGTTCTCCGGGTCGTAGTGGTTGATCTCGGTCAGCGACTTGTTCCGGCGGACCTTGTGCCCACGGACGCGGGTCTGGGTCTGGATGCTCACGAGGTCCAGCGCCGTGAACATCGTCTTCGAGACGTTGATCGGCTCGGTGGTGAACCGCTTGATGACCTCGCCGACGGAGTCGGCGTGGAAGGTCGTCAGGGTGGTGTGTCCCGTCGACATGACCTGGAACAGGGTGCGACCCTCCTCGCCACGGATCTCGCCCATGACGATGTACTCGGGTCGCTGTCGGAGTGCGGCCTCCAGCAGGTCGAACTCGTCGACGTCACCCTTGTCGCCCTCCGAGAAGGAGGGGCGCGTGACCGACGCGATCCAGTTGCGCTGGGGCAGTTCGACCTCGCGGGTGTCCTCGATGGAGACGATCTTCGCCTTCGACGGGATGAACAGCGAGACGGCGTTCAGCGAGGTGGTCTTCCCCGACGCCGTGCCGCCGGCGAAGATGAGCGACTTGTGGTTCTCGATACAGAGCCAGAGGAACGCCATCTCGTCCAGCGAGAAGGTGTTCCAGTTGATGAGGTCGACCGGCGTGAACGGGACGTCCTTGAACTGGCGGATGGTGTAGTTGGTCCCGTGGTCGGAGACCTCCTTGCCGAGCGTGAGCTGGGCACGCGAGCCGTCCGGCAGCGTCGCGTCCACCTGCGGCGAGCGCTTCGAGATACCCTTCCCGGACCGCTGGGCCAGTTTGACGACGAAGTCGTCCAGCTCCTCCTCCCCGTGGTAGACGTTGGAGATGAGCTGCTCGTAGTCCGAGTGGTAGACGAACACCGGCGAGTTGTAGCCGTCGACGGAGATGTCCTCGACGTTGATGTCGTGCTTGATGCCGTCGATGCGCTCGAACCCGATGAAGTCACGCTTCAGCAGGTAGAGGATCTTCTCGATCTGGTAGGCGGTGAGCGTCTCGGAATCCTCCTCGATGACCGCGTGTTCCGGCCGGACCGTGACCTCGCGGGCCGGGACGAGCGCACCTTCCTCCCCCTCGTCGCTGCCGCCCATCCCGAGTGCGCCCTTGACCTTGGCCATCATGTCACCGCCACCGGCGTCGCCGTCACCGGCGTCGCCGCCGCTCCAGGCGGCCTCGGCGCCCTCGGCGTAGAGGTCGTAGCGCTCCAGCAGGTTCCGGGTCTCCTGCTCGATGACGTTGGCGCGAGCGTCGTCGTCGCCCTCGACGATGACATCGTCGCTGGAGTACTTGATGGCGGTCTTCAGCTTCGAGGAGAGGAACTCCCGGAGGTCCGCCTCGATGGGCGTGAGATGGGGCTCGATGAGGTAGTACTTCTTCTCGTTCTCCTTCTCGGAGTGGAAGATGATGACGAACGCGTACGGCTTGTTGACCCAGTAGCGGTCGACCTCGCGGAAGTGGGTCTTCTTCGAGAGCGGGACCGCCTTCTCGAGGTCGTAGCGTGTGACGATCGTCGAGGAGCCGTCCGGTTCGCTGAAGAACTCGTCCTCGTCGAGCTCATCCGTGACGGTGACGGTCCGGTCCTCGACGATATCGGCGGTCGCCTCGGCGATGTCCCCGGCGAGGGCCAGCTGTCCCTCGATCCGCTCCGGGTCGAACCCCAGGTACTCCTCGGGGTCGAACTCGATCCGGGTCCCGTCGCTGTCGGTCGGCGGGTTCCCGTTCTCGTCGTAGTAGTGCTCCTCCTTGAACGCGTCCCAGTCGTACGTGCCGGCGACCACGGACGACTCCTCGTTCGGTTCGACGTCGGCCCCGTCTGCACGAGGCGCCTCCGACGCCTCGCTGTCATCGACGGCGGGCTCGACCGCATCCTCCCCGTCGCCGCCGTCTGCCTCGTCGATAGCCATTGAGAGACAGGTTGGCCCGAGTAGGGATATAAATTACGACCACCCTAGCCTCTCCGTGAGCCCCAGTAGACGCCCGCCTCGGCCCGTATACTGGGCGTTCAGTCCCCGCCTCCAGCCCGGGAAGAACCGGATTATTTAACCGCTACCTACCGAGTTCGGGCGCCGTGCCGGCGGCGGTAGCGACCGCCTTCCCGCGCTCGGGTGCGTCGCCCGTCTGCGGCTCAGGCGGCCCCCTCGACGAACCGCTCGAGCCGGTGCATCGCCTCCTTCAGGTCGTCCAGTCCCGTCGCGTACGAGGCGCGGAGGTGGCCGTCGCCGCCGGCCCCGAACGCGTCGCCCGGCACCATCGCGACGGATTCGGCCTCGAGCAGCTCCTCGGCGAACGTCGATGCGTCCTCCCACGGATCTGGTACCTCCGGAAAGACGTAGAACGCGCCGGTCGCCTCGAAACACTCGACACCCATCTCGGCGAACCGCGAGAGGACGAACTGCCGGCGGCGGTCGTACTGGCGGCGCATCTCGGCGACCTCGTCCGCGCACGACTCCAGCGCCTCGATGGCGGCGTACTGCGCCGTCGTCGGCGCCGACAGCATCGCGTACTGGTGGACCCGGTTGATGGCCTCGATGGCGCCCGGCGGCCCCATCGCGTACCCGAGCCGCAGCCCGGTCATCGCGTACGCCTTCGAGAAGCCGTTGAACACGACCGTCCGCTCGCGCATCCCCGGCAGCGCGGCGATGCTCGCGTGGTCGCCCTCGTAGGTGAGGTCGGCGTAGATCTCGTCGGAGAGCACCCCGATATCGTTCGCCTTGCAGAACTCCGCCACGGGGGCGAGTTCCTCGACGGACATCGTCGCGCCGGTCGGGTTGTTCGGGAAGCAGTAGACCAGCAGGTCCGCCGCCTCGGCGCCCGCGTCGTCCAGCACCTCGGGCGTGAGTTTGAACTCGTCCGCGGCGCGCGTCGGTACCGGGAGCACCTCCCCACCCGCGAACCGCACGCCCGGCTCGTAGGAGACGTAACACGGCTGGGCGACCGCCACCGTATCGCCGGGGTCGACGAGCGCCCGGAACGCGGCGTCGATGGCCTCGCTCGCGCCCGCCGTGACGATGACCTCCTCGTCGGGATCGTACGAGAGGTCCCACCGCTCGGCGTCGGCGGCGATGCGCTCGCGGAGTTCGCGCATCCCGCGATTGGCGGTGTAGGAGGTCTGGCCCCGCTCCAGCGAGGTGATGGCGGCCTCCCGAGCGTTCCACGGCGCGGTGAAGTCGGGTTCGCCCACGCCCAGCGAGATGACGTCGTCCATCTCCTCGGCGAGCTCGAAGAACCGGCGGATGCCCGACGGTGGCGTGTTCTGTACCCGCTGGGACGGGACGAGCGGTTGCTCGTCGCCCTCGCTCTCGTCGGTCTCGGCTTCGTCGAGGCTCATGGCGTCACGGAGAGCCGGTCGTCGTCGCCGGACTCCTCGAAGCGATGGCCCGCCTCCTTGTACGTGTCCATCACGTAGTGGGTCACCGTCTGCGTGATCTCGGGCACGGGCGCGACCTTCTCGCTGATGAAGCGCGACACCTTGCTCATCGAGGCCTCCTCGACCTCGAGCGCGAAGTCGTAGTCCCCGCTCACCAGCCGGAGCGCCTGCACCTCGGGGAACTGCGCCAGCCGGTCGGCGATGTCCTCGTAGCCCGTCTCGCGATCCAGCGTCACGTTCAGCTCGACCAGGGCGTGGACGTGCTCGGCGTCGGTCACGTCCTCGGCGCGGTCCCAGTCGACGACCGCGGCGTACCCCTGGACGACGCCCGCCGATTCGAGATCCGCGATGACGGACTCGACCGCGTCGGTGTCGAGTCCCGTCATCCGTGCGAGGTCCTCGGTGGAGTAGCGGGCGTTCTCACAGAGGAGGTCGAGGAGTTCGGCGCGGGCCTCGGTCTCGTCCTGGCCGCCGTCGGCTGCGGCGTCGTCCGACTGGTCGCTCATGGGCGTATGCGGGTGCAGGGCGGACTAAACGCTTGCGAGTGCGTGCTAGGGCGAGGCGTACGGGGCCGGGAATCCCAGCCCCCCGCCCTCGCGCCTACTTGACCTCGATACGGACCCCCCCGCCACCACGCGCCTGCGCCTCGCCCGACACGGCCACGTCGCGCTCGCTCCGGCCGACCAGCCGCTCGATGCGGTCCGCCATGGGCGGGTGGGTCGCCAGCAATCGCGTCAGGGTCCCCTCCTCGTCGCCATGGATGACCAGTTCCGAGAGCAGGCCCGCCGGCGGGCGCGCGGCGCGGTCGATGCGGGCGAGCGCGCTGGCGAGCGCGACCGGGCGGCCCGTCACGTCGACGGCACGGTCGTCGGCCGCGAGTTCGCGCCGGCGCGAGTAGGCCCGGAGTGCGAGCGTGAAGGCGAACAGGACGACCACGGCGCCGGTCGTGGCGTACGCGTGCGCCCGGGAGGCCGCGACCGTGATCTCGCGGGGGGAGTCCCCGCGGAGGTAGGCCACCGCGCGGGCGACCCCGACCGCGAGGATGATGACCGGGAGGAGCGCCAGCGTCACGAGCCCCGTGACGGTCCGGACGACGCTGCTGCCGAGCGTCTTCACCAGCCCGTCCCGGTTCTCCAGGTGCGCGAGTTCGTGGGCGAGGATGGTCTCCAGCTCCGGCCCGTCGAGCAGGCGGAACAGCGACGGGTCGATGATGACGAGGCCGTCCCGGGGCCCCCCCAGTGCGAGCGCGTTCGGGGCGCCCATCCGGCCGACGGCGAGCGTCGGGGGGGCGAGCCCCATCTCGTCGGCCATCGCGGCGACCCGCTCGTACAGCGCCGGAGCGCGCGCTCGCGGGATCTCGGTGAGGTCGAGGTCGCGCCGGAGTGCCACCAGTCCTCCCCGGTAGCTGGCGTAGCCGAGCGCCAGCGCCAGCCCGAGGACGACCGCGACCGTCGTGGCGGGGTCCGGGCGCTGGGCCCACACGTAGAGGAGGCCGCGGTAGACGACGAACGCCGCCGTCGTGTACAGCACGAGCACGACGATGCCGACGACGGCCATGAGGACGCGGAGGCCCGGTCCGGGGTCGAACGGGCGCGAGTGGACCGCTGCGGGGGCGTTCTCCTGGCGAGGACCGCGACGGGACACGCTCGCCGGTAGGTGCGGGAGCGACAAGACGATTGCCGTGGGCGGAGAGGGGTCGCCGTGGCCGTGGCCGCTATCCGTCCGGGTGGATGTCGGTGACGGTGCCGACGCCCTTCGACTGGCCCTCGCGGAAGACGAACCGCTGGCCCTCCTCGATGAGGTAGGGACGGAACTTGAACCGCAGCCGTGCGCGGCCCGTATCGCCCGGCAGGAGCTGGCCGCCCTCGGGGAAGATGGCGGCCGCCTCGCTCACCGTCTCCAGGTGGACGACGGGTTCGTACCCCTCATCGATGCGGGTCGGGTGGTTCAGCACCATCACCTCGGCCTCGAACTCGCGGACCGGTTCCGGCTCCGCATCACGCGGCAGGAGCACCATCCCGCGCTCCACGTCGGCCTCGCGGACGTTCTTGAGCGCGATACCGACGATGCGGCCCGCCCGCGCCTCGTCGACGCGGTGGTAGTGCATCTCGATGGACCGGACCTCGACCTCGCGGAAGGAACCGTCCTGCATCGGCCCGAGCAGGAGCTCGTCGCCGGCCGACACCGTGCCCGAGCGGATGGTGCCCGAGGCGACCGCACCGACGCCCTTGACGTTGTAGCTCCGGTCGACGTACATCTGGAAGGTGTCGGCGGCCGTGCCGCTCTCGGTCTTCGGGAGCCGGTGGAACAGCTCGTCGAGCACCTGCAACCCCTCCATCGTCACGGCGCTCGTCGTGACGACCGGGACGACCGTCTCCGAGATCTCCTCGATGGCGGCCTCGACACCGTGCCGGGCCACCGACAGCGGCGTCCGGTCGGCCCCCCGGAGGAGCCGCTCGACCTCGCGCTCGACCTCGGCGAGGCGCTCCTCGCTCACCATGTCGGCCTTCGTGATGGCGACGATGGTCGGGAGTTCGGTCGCGAGCAGGATGCCGAGGTGTTCGCGGGTGGTCTTGGTGGGGCCGTCGTCGGCCGCGACGACGAGCAGGCCGTAGTCGAGTTTCTGCCCGACCAGCCCGCGGATGGTGGTGCGGAGCCACGGCTCGTGGCCCACCGTGTCGACGAAGCTGACGAGGCGGTCGGCCTCCTCGACGACGCCGGCGCGGTCGGACTTGCGGTGCGGGTTGTCCATCCGGACGGGGCCGTCCTCGTCGTCGAAGCCGTAGACGCCGTACGACAGGTCGGCGGAGAGCCCGCGCTCCATCTCGTGGGGCTGGACGTCGAGGAACGAACGGGTGCCGCCCTCGCCGTCGTCCGGTTCGCCGGTGACCAGCGAGCCGACCAGCGTCGACTTCCCGTGGTCGACGTGGCCCGCGGTGCCGACGACGATGTGCTCGTCGTCGGTGTCGAGCACCGCACCCTCCCGGACCGTGGCGACGCCGACGATGCCGCGCTCGCCCTCGCCACCGGGTTCGGCCCCCTCCGGGCCGACACCCCACGTCTGCACGTCGTCGATGTGGGCGCCGGCCTCCTCGGCCAGCAGCGAGAGGACGTCCATCGACTCGGAGAAGGCGTCGGGGGAGATGCCCGCGATGCCGCCGTCGTCCGTGACGCCGACGACGTAGGTGGCCTCCCCGTCGCCGGAGAGGACACGGTGGCGCAGCTGCGCCGCGAGGGATTCGAGACGGCCGTCCGACAGGTGGACGGCCCGGGTGAGCCGTTCCTTGAACTCGACGCTGCCGCCCTCCTCCTCCCCGTGCTCGATGGCACGGTCGAGGAGGGCCCGGTCGGCTGGCATACGGGAACGCGTAACAGCCGGCCGGGCAAAAGGCTTCCCGACGCCGTGTGCCGAGCTAGCGAGCCTTGCTCGGAGTCGGCCGGCGAGCCGCGTCCGTCGTCAGGGCCAGACCAGCCCGCGAAGGCTGTCCAGCGTCTCGGGCGAGGCGAAGGGCGTCTCGTCGTGGACCATCGGCCGCAGCGCGACCAGCCCGTCGAGCCGGTCCTCCAGCCCGGCGCGGTCCGTGGTGTCGTAGCCGGTGACGGTCCACGGCGGCCAGACGGTCAGTAGCTCGAATCGGCTCCCCGACCACCGGGTGTACACGTCGGCGGCGCCGTCCTGTGCGACGAGCGCCAGCTCGCCGTCGGTCGCGCGCATCGTCTCGACGTGGTCCGCGAGGTCGGCATCGTCGCCGTCCGTGACCGCCTGGAAGACGTTGCGGACCGGCTGCTGGTCGGAGTGGGTCAGCAGGATGTCCCGAACGTCCGTCTCGTCACTCATCGAGCGTGCGTACGTGTGGCACTCACATAGTCTCCGGGGTCGGCCGGCGGTCGAACCGCGGGCGGGCGCCGCGTCGGTGACCCGGTCACGGGGACCGTGGCCCGCGCGGCGGGACCACCCCAACGACGGGCCGTCACCGCTTTGCCGTGCGCCCCCGAGAGGCGGGTATGCAACGGTCCCGCCTCGTGGCGGTTCTGCTCGCGACGCTCCTGCTGACCGCGGGCTGTACGGCCTCTCAGCCGGCGGCGCCGCCGGGTGACGGCGGCGCGGCCGACGGTCAGTCCGGTGGGGCGTCGCTTTACGGCGCCGAGACGACCGGCAGCGTCACCGTCACCGTCACGCGGGTCGTCGACGGCGACACGCTGGAGGTCCAGTACGACAACGGCACCGCCGACACCGTCCGCCTGCTCGGGGTCGACACGCCCGAGGTCCACACCGACAACTCGCCCGACGAGTTCGAGGGCGTCCCCGAGACCGAGGCCGGCCGCTCCTGTCTCGGGCGCTGGGGCGAGCGGGCCAGCAGCTACGCGAAGGAGACGCTGACCGGCGAGGAGGTCACACTCTACTTCGACGAGAAGGAGGGGCGACGGGGCTA
This sequence comes from Haloglomus litoreum, assembly GCF_029338515.1. Taxonomy (GTDB): domain Archaea; phylum Halobacteriota; class Halobacteria; order Halobacteriales; family Haloarculaceae; genus Haloglomus; species Haloglomus litoreum. Next base: position 3,908,890 of record NZ_CP119988.1, read on the forward strand.
CTACGGCCGCCTCCTCTCGTACGTCGTCCACGACGGGTCGAACTTCAACTACGGCCTCGTCTCCGGTGGCTACGCCCGTGTGTACGACTCGCAGTTCACCGCCCGTGAGGCGTTCTACGACGCCGAATCGACCGCACAGGGCGACGGGACGGGACTCTGGGAGTGTGCCACCGAGTCGCCGCCGACCGGCACCGCGACGGCGACCGCCGACGGCGGCATCCACGCCGACGCCGAGGGCAACGACAACGAGAACCTGAACGACGAGTACGTCACCCTGGAGAACACGGGCGACACCGATCTCTCCCTGGCGGGCTGGACGGTCAGCGACGAGGCCGGGAAGACCTACACCTTCGGCGACGTGACGCTGGCGCCCGGCGAGCGGGTGACGCTCCACACCGGGAGCGGGACCGACGGCGACGGCGACCTCTACTGGGGTCGCGAGGGGGCCGTCTGGAACAACGGCGGTGACACGGTGACCGTGCGGGACGATTCCGGCGCGGTCGTCGCCGAGCGGTCGTACTGACCCACGCAGCCGCCGGTCCACCGTCCGGGAGGATGGGGTCGGACCGTGGGACATTGCCGGGGATTTTTCCACCACCGGATCGTCCGGCGGAAACAGGAACGGGGTCACGATGGACTACGAACTGCCGCCTGCGATGCTGGAGGGTGGTGTCGGAGCGGGAACGAGCGTGCTGCTGGCGGGGCCACCGGGGTCGGGCAAGCGCGAGCTGCTCTGGGAGGTGCTCACCACCGGTCGGAAGGGCGGCTCCGTGCTCGTGACGATGACCGACCCGGTCGACGAACTCGGGTTCACCTTCGAGCGCGTCGACCCGGACGAGCCCGAGGTCCACGCCGTCGACGCGAGCGGGCGCCTCGACCCCGATGCCGTCGACGGGCTCTCGGAGCCCCACCGGCGCGTCGAGGTGGTCGACGGCCCCGCCGACTTCACCGGCATCGGGATGGCGCTGGCCAGCCGACTCGACGAGCTGGACCCGCCGAACCCGAACCGCCGGGTCGGCGTCGACGGCGTGGCGCCGCTGCTCGACGCCGTCGACTGGGAGTCCGTCTACAAGTTCCTCCGGCGGATGAGCGACCGTGCTCGGGCCGACGACTGGCTGTTCGTCGCCACGCTCGACACCGACGCCGTCGGACAGGTCGACTACAACCTGGTCGAGCAGGCGTTCGACACCGTGCTGGAGACCAGCCCCGCCGACGGGGGCGACGCCGTCCGGCCCGCGGACGAGGCCGAGTGACACGAGGGGAGCGCGACGACCGACCAACCCCGGGACGCCGGGGGGCGCCGTTCCCCGCCGCGCCGCGCCGACCGTAACCTTTCAACCCGCCCCCGGCGAACCGCGGGGCATGTACGAGCGCCTGAAGGGCTTTCGCGACTTCTTCCCCCCGGAGATGGCCGCCCGGCGCGCCGTCGTCGACACCGTCGAGGACGTCGCCCGGCGGTACGGCTTCCGCGAGATCGACACGCCCCGGCTCGAGCGGGCCGAGATGTGGGCGGACAAGTCCGGCGACGACATCGTCGACGAGCTGTACGCCTTCGAGGACAAGGGCGGGCGCCACGTCACGCTCACGCCCGAACTCACGCCCACCGTGGCGCGGATGGTCGTCGACAAGGGACAGGAACTGAGCAAGCCCATCAAGTGGGTCTCCACGCGGCCGTTCTGGCGGTACGAGGCGGTCCAGCAGGGCCGCTTCCGCGAGTTCCACCAGACCAACGTCGACATCTTCGGGACCGACGAGCCGACCGCCGACGCCGAGGTGCTGGCGTTCGCGGCCGACGCGCTGACCGAACTCGGGCTGACCGGCGAGGACTTCGAGTTCCGGGTCTCGCACCGCGACATCCTCGGCAACCTGCTGGAGTCGTTCGAGCCCGAGGTCGACAGGCGCGTGGCCATCCGCGCCGTGGACAAGCGCGAGAAGGTCGATTACGACGAGTACCTCGACCTCCTCGCGGAAGCGGGGATGGAGCGGGCCGACGCCGAGTCGTTCGACGCCCTCCTCGCCGACGACGACCTCGACGCCATCGTCGAGGCCGGCAACGAGGACGTGGGCGCCGCAGTCGGGAACCTGCGTGCCGTACTCTCCGCGGCCGAGGACTTCGGCGTCCGCGAGTACTGCGACGTGTCGCTCGCGACCGCACGCGGACTGGACTACTACACCGGCGTCGTGTTCGAGTGCTTCGACTCCACCGGCGAGGTCTCGCGCTCGGTCTTCGGCGGCGGCCGCTACGACGACCTCATCGAGGAGTTCGGCGGCCAGCCCACGCCCGCCGTCGGCGTCGCGCCCGGCCACGCCACCCTCCACCTCCTCTGCCAGCGCGCCGGCGTCTACCCGGACGAGGCCGTCTCGACCGACTACTACGTCCTGTCGGTGGGGGAGACGCGACCCGAGGCGCTCCGCGTAGCCCGTGACCTCCGCGAGCGCGGCCACGTCGTCGAGACCGACCTCAACGACCGCGGCTTCGGCTCGCAGCTCTCGTACGCCGATTCCATCAACGCCGAGACCGTCGTCGTGGTCGGCGAGCGCGACCTCGAGGACGGCAACGTGACGGTGAAGGACATGGCCAGCGGCGACGAGACGACCGCGCCGTTCGAGAGCTTCCCCGGTGACGCCGAGCGGCCGACGTACGACGATTTCGCTTGAATTCTGCAGATTTTCAACCTATTTCATACCTTGTAAAGTGGCCTCTATAATTACAAGTGAATTTGATTATTTTCCCACTACAGCCCCCAGGAACCTGTAGAAAGCCCCCGGGCGCTCGACCGGTTGCGACTCGCTGCGGTCCTCGCCTCGCTCGCTTCGCTCGCTCGGCTGTGGTCCTTGCGTCGTCTCACCGGGTCGACCGCCCGGCCCCTTTCAGTCCCGCCCGACATGACTTGTTGAGGCTCGCGGCGCCCCTGCCCTTCCCCAGGTCGCGCGGGCCTCGCGGTGCTCGGCCACGCGCTCCCGGCCAGATGGTGGTTGCTCGGCCGGCTGGTTCCGAGGTTAGGAAGCGCGCTCGCGCCATCCGGCGGAGGCCGCGAACGTCAGTGAGCGTGCCGGAGCCCAATCGGCGCGAGCGCGGGGAGGTGTGGGGACGCTAGCGCTCCGGTGGAACCACCACGCGCGAACGCTCGGTGCCGCAAGCAACAGGGCGGGACTGAAAGGGGCCGTCCGCTCGACCGCTCCCGGGCGACGCAAGCACCGCAGGGAGCGAACGCAGTGAGCGACCGAGGAGCGCAGCGAGCCCCGGAGCGTCGAGCGGACGGGGCCTTTCTACTCGGTTCAGTCATCGCTGTCGGTCTCGTCGTGTGGGCCAGCGGGAACCTCGCACAACCACGCCACTCAGCCGACCAGGCCCTCGAACAGCGCCTCGTACTGCACCGCGACCTGCGACCAGTCGTACGCCAGCGCCCGCTCACGAGCCCGCGCACCCATCGCCTCCAGCGCCCCGGAGTCCCGCGCGAGGTCGTCCAGCGTCCGCGCCAGCGCGTCGGGCGAGGGCTCGACCACCCGCCCGACAGTGTCGTCGACCACATCGGTCGCCGCACGGGGGGAGGCCACCACGAGTGTCCCCGAGGCGAGTGCCTCCAGCACCGTGAGCGGCATCCCCTCGTACGCCGACGGGAGGACGAACAGGTCACTGGCGGCGTAGCGCGCCGGGAGGTCGGCGTCGGGGACGTAGCCGAGGAACTCGACACGGTCGCCGACGCCCGCCCGGCGGACGCGTTGCTCAAGGTCCTCGCGCAGGGGCCCGTCGCCGCCGACCGTGAGCCGCCAGTCGCCGTTCGATGCCGCCACGGCGTCCACGAGACGACCGGGCCGCTTCTGCTCGACGAGTCGCCCCTGGAAGTGGACGCGGATGGGGCCCCCGTCGTCCGACGCGCCGGCGTCGGGGTGGAACCGCCCCGTGTCGACGCCGTTCGGAATCGGGACGAGCCGACCGTCCGCGGCGGGGTTCGGGCCCCGGAGGCGGCCGATCCGCGCGATGTCGTCGCGGACGTTCCCGGAGATGGCGACCACGCGGTCGGCACGGCGGGCGATGCGGCGCTCCAGTGCCGCGTACGCCAGCGCCTGTGGCTTGCCGAGGACGCCGCGAACGCCCGCGCGGGCGAGCCAGCCGTGCCAGACCAGGTGGAAGACCATCGCCGTCGGCACGTCGAAGTCGACGCCGCGGAAGGCGCTCTCGTCGGTCAGGAGGAGCACGTCGCAGGCCTCGGCGTCGACGCGGGCGGCGCGGGCGAGCCCGAGCTCCGTGACCGGGTTCAGCTTCAGCCCCCGTGGGGAGGGGTAGGTCCGCACGTCGAGATCGTCGATGCCGTCGCGGCGGTCGCGCGGCTCGTCGGTGAAGACGGTCACGTCGTGGCCGCGCCGCGCGAGCGCCCGGGCGAGGTGTTCGGTGTGGCGCTCGCCGCCGCCGGGTTCCGGCCGGGCGAAGTAGGCCTGCAGGACGCCGACGTGCATCAGCGACCACCCGGGGGAGCGCCGGCCATCAGAAGCGGGCCTGGAAGTCGGCGTGGTGGCCGGCGACCAGTCCGCGGAGGCGGTTCTCGAACGTCTCCCGGGAGAACTCCTCGACCGCCGCCCGCGCGTCGCCGTCGGCGAGGCCGTCGCGCTCGAAGCGCGCGATGGCGGTCCGGATGCCCGCCGGGGTGCCGTCGTGGGTGTAGCCGTTCTCGCCCTCCTCGACGTGCATCCCGGGGAAGCCGGTCTCGTTGACGAGACAGGCCTTGTCCGAGGCGTTGGCCTCCACCGGGACGATGCCGAAGTCCTCCTTGTGGCCGTTGAAGACGACGGCCCGACAGTTCGACAGCAGGGCGCGCTTCTGGGCCTCGCTGACGTAGCCGTGGTACTCGACGTTCGGGAGGCGCTCGACCCGCTCGCGGACATACCCGGCCACGTCGCCCTCGGGCCCGGCCAGCAGGAGGCGCCGGTCCGTGTCGGCGAAGGCCTCGACGACGGCCTCGACACCCTTCTCGTCGTCCAGGCGGCCGAGGTGGAGGTAGTAGTCCCCGGCCGGCCGGGGCGAGCGGTCGGGGTCGGCGGCCACCCGGGTCGCCGTCGTCCCGCCGTCCGTCCGGTACCGTTCGAGGGGAACCGGCGGATAGAGCACCTCCGCCTCGCGGTCGTAGTACTTCCAGAGCCGCCGCGCGATGACGGGGCTGTTGGCGAGGTAGTGGTCGACGCGGCGGTCGACCGCGGCGTCGCGGGTCCGGAGGTGGCGCAGGAGCGGCCGGCCCACGGTCCCGAGCAGCGAGCCCTTGCGCTCGTGGTAGAGGTCGTAGAACCAGCGCGGCGGCGAGTGACAGTAGTTGATGTGGAGGACGTCGTCCGGGGTGACGACGGCCCGGGGCGTCGCCCCGGAGGTGACGAGCACGTCGATGTCACCGTAGTCGCGCCAGTCGACGTCCTCCCAGATGCCGTACTCGAAGACGCGGTCGACCCGTGCCTGCGCGCGCCGGAGCGGGGTCAGCGAGAGGTCGTCCAGCACGTCGTGGAACGGGATATCCGACGGGCCGGCGGTATCGGTCGGCGGGTCGACGGTGTAGATACGGTCGGCGTCCAGGGTCTCCGCGATGGCGCCGGCGACCCGGACGGCGCCGCCGACGCCACGGACCCGCCAGTGCGCGATGGCGACGTTCAGGTCGGCGATCTCGACCGACGGCCTGTCGGGAACGCGCTCCGGACCGCCGGTCGTCTCCTCGCTCACTGCCCTTTTTTATGGGAATCGCGTGGAAAACCCTTGTGGCACGGCGCGGCCGTGTTCGGCGGTCTCACACCCTCGCGGCCCCGTCCGCTAGAGGATGACAATCCCTTATATTCGTTAGTCGAACCTAGTGCGGCCCAACTCCTTAGACGATATTACCATTATAATTCATAAGGGTTTTATCCACGCTCCAGCGACAGTGGGGCAGAGCACGGGCATTCGCCCGCTCAGACAACCAATGGCACACGACAACGACGGCAAGGACGAGGTCGCGAGCCGCGTCCAGAACACGGAATCGATCGTTCGTGACGTTGACAACAAGGCAGCCCGCGAGCTGCGACAGAAGTTCGAGGAGCAGGACTTCACCTTCGCTCCCGGTCTCTACCACGCCCTCGACGCGCGCCTGGCCGAGATGGCCGGGCTCGACGCCGCCTACATGTCGGGCTACTCGACGGTCCTGGGCCAGTTCGGCTTCCCGGACCTCGAGATGGTCACGATGACCGAGATGGTCGAGAACGCCAAGCGCATCGTCGAGGCCACGAACCTGCCGGTCGTCGCCGACTGTGACACCGGCTACGGTGGCATCCACAACGTCCGCCGCGCCGTCCGCGAGTACGAGAAGGCCGGCGTCGCCGCCGTCCACATCGAGGACCAGACGACGCCGAAGCGCTGTGGCCACATCGCCGGCAAGCAGATCGTCCCGCGCGAGGAGGCGAAGGCGCGCTTCTCCGCCGCCGTCGACGCGAAGCAGGACGAGGACACCATCATCATCGCCCGCACCGACGCGTACGGCTCCGCCAACGGTGACTGGGAGGAGCACCTCGAGCGCGGCCGGATGTACGCCGACGCCGGCGTCGACCTGGTCTGGCCCGAGATGCCCGACCCGTCCCGCGAGGACGCCGTCGAGTACGCCGAGACCATCCACGAGACCCACCCGGACCTGAAGCTGGCGTTCAACTACTCCAGCTCGTTCGCGTGGTCCGAGGAGGAGGACCCGCTCACGTTCCAGGAGCTGGGTGACCTGGGCTACCAGTACATCTTCATCACCCTCTACGCCCTGCACAGCGGTGCGCACGCGGTCTACGAGGACATGAAGAACATCGCGGAGAACGACGAGGAGGCCCAGTTCGACCTCGAGGGCCGCTACCTCGGCCACGAGACCGAGAGCCACCACGAGCTCTCGTTCGTCTCGCGGTTCCAGGACATCGAGGCACAGTTCGACCCCGAGGCCAAGAAGCGGATGGAGGAGTCCGCCGGCTTCACCGAGGAGGAGTCGGACCCGCTCACCTCGAACGACGACTGATTCCGTCGTAACCCGCGGTATCTCCCGTTTCTTTCCTTCGTTCGCCGGTAGCTTCGAGCTTCGCCGTCTGGTGGCGGCATCCACCACGGACAACCCTCGAAGCCGCGTACCTCGCCCTCGCGACCGGACACCGGACCTATGGCCCGCCCGGCCGTCGCCACCACCATGTTCGACCAGCAGACCGACGCCGGCCCGCTCGTCCGGGCGCTGGCGGGCCGGGCGTTCGCCGACCCGTTCCCGTGGCGGTTCCTCACCCGCGTCGCCGAGATCCCGGACCGGCTCGGCGGCTCGCGGGGCGAACGCCGCGCCGCCGACCTCGCACGCGAGGCGCTCCCCGGGACCCCGACCCTCCAGTCGTTCCCCATCGAGCGCTGGACGCGGGGGCGGGCCGACCTCACGGTCGCCGTCGACCGCCCGGACGGATCCGTCGAGCGGTCGTTCGAGGCCGTGGCGCTCCCGTACTCGCCCAGCGGCACCGTCGAGGCGCCGCTCGTCGACGCGGGCCACGGGACCGAGCGCGAGATACGGGACGCGTCGCTCGACGGAGCCATCGCGGTCGCGCGGACGGACAGCCCGGAAACCGAACGGTTCGTCCACCGGATGGAGACGTACGGCCACGCGGTCGAGGCCGGGGCGGAGGCGTTCCTGTTCGTCAACCACGTCCCCGGCCAGCTGCCGCCGACCGGCTCGCTCCGGTTCGGGAGCGACGCTTCCGTCCCCGGCGTCGGCGTCTCCCGCGAGACGGGCGGCTGGCTGACCGACTACGCCGCCGGCGGCGACGGCGCCGGGGCCATCGCCCGCCTCGACGTCGAGGCGACCACGGAGCGGGCCGAGAGCCGGAACGTCGTCACCCACCTCGGCCCGGACACGGACGAGCGTGTCGTGCTCGTCGCGCACCTCGATGCCCACGACATCGCGGAGGGCGCGCTCGACAACGGAGCGGGGCTGACGGTGGCCGTGACGGCCGCCCGGCTGCTCGCGACGGTCGACGCCGACCCGGACGCGCCCGATCCGGGGCTGGAACGCGGCGTCACCGTCGCGGCGGTCGGCTGCGAGGAGACGGGACTGCTGGGGAGCGAGGCGCTCGCGGAACGGCTCGACGCCGAGCTCGACGGCGGCCTCGATGCCGTCCACGCGGTCTGCAACGTCGACGGCGCCGGCCGCGCCCGGGACCTCCGGGCGTACACGCACGGCTCGGACGCCGTCGAGCGGCTTGCGGGGGCTGTCACCGGCGACGCCGGCGTCCCGCTGCACCTCGAACGGACGCCCCACCCCTACAGCGACCACTGGCCGTTCCTCCGGGCAGGCGTCCCGGCGCTGCAGTTGCACAGCCGGCCGCCGACGGGCAGCGAGGGCCCGGGCGGCGGGCCGCGCGGCCGCGGCTACACCCACACTCGCGCCGACACGCGGGACAAGGTCGACCGGCGGGACCTCCGGACGCACGCCGTGTGGACGGCGCTGGTGGTGCGTGAACTGACCCGCCGAGACCTGCCGTGCCGCGACCCGGCCGAGGTGGCGGTCGAGCTGCGGGACGCCGGCGCGGAACCGGGGATGCGCGCGGCCGGCGTCTGGCCCGACGGCTGGGACTGAGCGGGGTCGGTTCAGGGGTCCCGCGAGGCGCCACGCCGCAACTGCTCGGCGACCCGCGCGCCCGTCGTCCGCTCGACCCGCCGGCGCTCGAAGACGGTCCACGCGGTCGCCGCCGCGCGCTGATCCACGGTGAAGTCGAGCCCCGGGTAGTCGACGTCGACCAGCACCAGCGGCTCCGGCGGGGCCGCCGCCACACCGTCGGGGCCCGGCAGCGGCTCGTCGCCGAGGACGCGCTCGACGAAGGCGAGGTCGCGCTCCCCGCTCCCGACCGCCGCCAGCAGCGACGCGAGGCGGCGGACGCACTCGCGGGGGAAGCCGTCGGCACGCGCCCGCAACAGGAGATACGCCCCGTCGCGCTCGGCCGACAGCGAGAGGTCACGCCGGGTTCCCTCGCCGCGCGGGTCGGCGCTCAGGTTGTGCAGGTCGACCGCGCCCGAGAGCCGTGCGCACGCCCGGCTGACGGCGTCCTCGTCGGCCTCGGGCGCGTGGAGGTGGTACTCGTAGCGACGCTCGCGGGCGTCGTGGGTCGCGTGGAAGCCGGGCGGCGCCTCGGCGCTGGCCCAGACGCGCACGTCCGCCGGGAGTTCGCCGCAGAACGCGCGGGGCGTCAGCCAGTCGGGCGCGTCGAGGGCGACGGTCTGGGCGACCGCCGAGACGCCCCGGTCCGTGCGGCCGGCGGCGGCCCACCCGGGCGGCGTCTCGCGGCTGTCGCCTTCGGCGCCGGGGTCGCCATCGAGGACGTCGAGCCGACACAGCGCGTCCAGCAGCGCGTCCTCGACGGTATCGCCGTGTGGCTGGCGCTGGAAGCCGCGGTAGCCGGTCCCGTCGTAGGCCACCCTGAACGCGCGGCGGCTCCGGCCGGGCGCCTCGGCGTCACCGTCGAGGTCGTCCCCGCTCACGTCTCCTCTGCCTCCGGGGTCGTCTCGCCGCGCTCGGGGGCGGTGGCCCCGCCGCGGTCCACGTCCCGGCGCCCCCTCGCCGCGGCGTCCTCGACCGTCTCGGTCTCCAGCAGCCGTTCGAGCCGCCGCTCGAACTCGAGTTCGTCGATCTCGCCGCTGGCGTAGCGGTCGCGGAGGCGGTCGAGTGCGGCCTGCTGTTCGTCGACCGGGTCGTCGTCGCGGACCATCGTGACGAGCGGCTCCTGCAGGAACGCGGCCAGCGGAACGAGCAGCAGGTAGCCCACCGCCGCGACGAGGGTCGTCAGGCCCGTCCCGAGTATCGCCGAGATGACGACGGCCGCCGTCACGGTGACCGCGACGGTCGGCAGGAACGCCTCCGCGAGCTGTTCGCGGGGCTCCGGGGACCGGTCCCTGTCGTCCACTGCGTCCCCCGCGCCGACCGTGTGATCGGTGGGGTCGGGCGCGTGGTCCGTCCGGTCGACCATACCGGTCCGTTCGTCCCCGTGGGCAAAAACCCGTGGCTGGAAAGCGTTTTCCGGCCCCGCCGTCTCCGTCGGCGCGTGCAGGCCGTCCTCCCCGCCGCCGGCCGCGGGACGCGGATGGGGCCGCTCACGGGCTGGCGCCCGAAGCCGTTGGTCCCTGTCGCGGGCCGGCCGCTGCTCGCGCACGCGCTCGATGCCGTCCGGCCCGTGGTCGAGGGGGCGGTCGTCGTGGTCGGCCACCGCGGCGAGCGGGTCCGCGAACGGTTCGGCCACGAGTACGAGGGCCTCCCGCTGACCTACGTCGAGCAGCCCGCACAGCGCGGCCTGGCCGACGCGCTGGCGTGTGCCGAGCGCGCCGTCGACGGCCCGTTCGTCCACCTGAACGCCGACAACGTCTTCGGCCACGGGGCAGGCCCGACGAACGTCCGCCGGCTGGTCGCACGCCGGGCGGCGACGGACGCCGACGCCGTCCTCCTCGTGGAGCGCGTCTCCCGCGAGGCCGCGCGTCGCGTGGGCGTCGTGACGACCGACGACGACGGACGGGTTCGCGACGTGGTCGAGAAGCCCGATTCCCTTCCGCCGGACACGTCCGGCGACGTTCGCCCTGCGGGCTCACCGCCCGCTCGCCTCGTGCAGACCGGTTGCTTCGCGTTCACGCCCGCCATATTCGAGGCGTGTCGTGCAGTGGGGGCGGGTGAGACGGGAGAGGTGGAGCTCTCCGACGCCATCGCGCGCCTCGCCCGCGAGGGACGCGTCGAGACCGTCCGGTTGCGCGGCTGGCGCCGGAACGTCAACACGCCGCGCGACCGCGCGGCCGTCGAGGCGCGGCTGTCGGGCGAGCGCGTCCGACGGGCGTCGAGCGACCGCCTCGGCCGCTGAAATCGCACGACTCCGGCGGGAGAGGGTGGCCGCGGGATTCAATACTCGTCGCTCCCTTCCGGGGGTATGGACCCCGCGGTGCTCCGGGACGACATGGTCGACAGCCTCGAACACGAGGCCAAGCGGTGCGTCCGCTCGGAGGCCGTCAGCGTCGCGATGCGGGAGGTGCCCCGCGAGGCGTTCGTCGAGGAGGAGCGCGGCGCCTACGCCGACCGGTCGTTCGAGCGCCACGGAACCCGTGTGCTGTCGCCGTCGACGGCCGCGCGACTGGTGGAGGCGCTCGCGCCGGAGCCGGGAGACGAGGTGCTGGTCGTCGGCGCCGGCGTCGGCTACACGGCCGCGGTCTGTGCGGAACTGGCGGGCGCCCGCCGCGTCCACGCCGTCGACATCGACCGGCGGCTGGTGTACGAGGCCCGCTCGAACCTGGCGGCGGCGGGGTACGGCGAGGTGCTGGTCGACTGCCGCGACGGCGCCGAGGGGCTCCCCGAGTACGCCCCCTACGACCGCGTGCTGGTTGAGGCGGCGGCCATCGAGCCCCCGCGGCGACTGCTGCGCCAGCTCGCGCCCGACGGCCGGCTGGTGCTCCCGGTCGGCGGCGGCGAGCAGACGCTCACGGTCGTCTCACCCGCCGACGCCCCGGGCGGCTACGAGACGCTCGACCGGCTGGGCACGACGGCGTTCGCGCCGATGCTGGTCGAGGGCGAGCAGGCCACGACCGTCGAGCGCAACCGGATGGTCCGCGAGGACCGCGAGCACGCCCAGCGCGCCGCCGAGCGGCGGAAGGGCTGGGAGCAGGAGTGGATCGACTGGGACCGCGAACTGTAGCCGAACGGGGAACCCGGGCCGAGAGGAACGTGATCGCGCCTCAGTCGTCGGCGGGCAGCGACTGACCCTTGCCGTCCGTCGGCGCCGGGCTGGACCCCATGTCGTCCTCCTCGGCGTAGGGGTACCAGGTCATCTTCGTGTTGTGCATGTAGGGGTCCTCGTAGGAGGTCTCCTCGGGCTCACCCATCTCCTGCAGCTCCTCCTCGGAGTGGGCCGCGATGAAGTCACGGAAGGACTGGCCCTCCTCACGGCGCTCCTCGTAGTCGGCGAGCAGGTTCCGGATGTAGCCCGGCACCTCGTCGGCGGCGACGCGCATCTCGACCCAGTCCGCGAAGTGCGGGTCCTCGCCGAGGCCGCCGCCGAGGCCGATGTCGAACGCCTCGACCGGCTCGCCGTCCTTGCGTGTCTTCATCCCACGCAGGGAGATATCCGCGATCTGGGGCTGGGCACAGGATGCGGTGCAGCCCGACAGGTGGACGTGGAAGTCCTCCACGCCCTCCGGAACGTCGACGTTGTCGCGCATCCAGCGCGCGTACCGGACCATGCGGTTCTTCGTCTCGGTGATGGAGAGCGAGCAGAACTCCGTGCCCGTGCAGGCGAGCGAGCCGCGCATGAACGGATGCGGGTCGGGCGAGTAGTCCTCCAGCAGCGGCTCGTCGAGGAACGCCTCCAGCTTCTCGTCGGGGACGTCCGTGACGATGACGTTCTGGCGCTGGGTCAGACGCACCTCGCCGCTCCCGTACTCGTCGGCCAGGTCGGCCAGTTCCAGCACGTCGTCGGCGCCCATCCGGCCGGTCAGGACCGAGAGGCCGACGTAGTTCCTCCCGTCGGGCTGGTCGAAGACGCCGACGTGGTCGCCATGCTCGCCGTCGCCGGCGTTGTAGGTGTACTGGTCGCGCAGGTCCTCGCCCGCCGTCGGGAGCTCGTAGTCCATGTACTCGTCCTGCAGGACCTGACGGAACTTCTCCGGCCCCCACTCGTCCATGAGGAACTTGATGCGGGCGTTGAAGCGGTCCTCGCGGTCGCCGTGGTCGCGGAACAGCGCGGAGATGCCGGCCGAGACCTTCGGGGCGTCCTCGGGCGTGCAGAACACGTCGATGTCGCGGGCGAAGCGGGGCTCCTTGCGCGAGAGGCCGCCGCCGACGCGGACGTTGAAGCCCGTGACCTCCTCGCCATCGAGTTCCTTCACCGCGGGCTCGAACGCGAGGTCGTTGATGTCGCCCTGGCCACAGCCCTCGTCACAGCCCGTGACGGAGACCTTCCACTTCCGGGGCATGTTCGAGTACGCCTCGTTGCCCTTGAACTCGTCGTGGAGCTGGCGCGCGACGGGCCAGGCGTCGACGTGCTCGTGCTCGTCCTTCCCGGCGACGGGGCAGCCGACGATGTTCCGCCAGGAGTCCCCACAGGCCTGGATGGTCGAGAGGCCGTTCGACTCGAGCTTCTCGAAGATGGCCGGGATGTCCTCCAGCTTGATCCAGTGGAGCTGGATGCTCTGGCGGGTGGTCCAGTCGGCGTACGCGCCGCCGAACTCCGGGTTGTCGACGGGGCCGCGGGCGTACTCGTCGGTGATCTCGCCGACCACACGGAGCTGCCCCGGCTCGAGCACCCCGTTCGGGGTGCCGATGCGCATCATGAAGTAGCTCTCCTGGCCCTTCCGCTGGTGGTACAGTCCCCACCATTTGAAGCGCTCGAACCACGCGTCCTGCTCCTCGTCGGGGATGGCGTCCCAGCCCTGTTCGGCGAACTCGAAGAGGTGGTCACGGATCTCGTTGCCGTAGATCTCGTCCTTCCACCCTTCGACCTTGCTCGGCATACCCACCACGAACAGGCCCCCACGTATAGGCACGCCTCTCTCGCCAAGCGTCCCCGGTGCTTCCCGATACCGGATCATGTTGCCGACACGTTGTAGCAGGTGGTTCCGGGGTCCAGCCGCCATCCGGGAGTGGCGGGTGCCCGGTTCGTCCGCCGGCCGAACCGGTCCGTGGCGGGGGGCGCCGGACCGGTTGCGGACCGCTCACTCGTCCGGCGGGTGGGCGAGGCGGGTCCGCCTGTCGGGGACGTGGACGCTCTCGGTGTCGACGCTCCGGAAGGTCCCGGTGTCCGGGTCGACCCGGCCGACGGCCAGCCAGTCGGTGACGCCGCTCTCCCCGCAGGCGATGCACTGGCCGGCGATACGGGCGGCGACGTCCGGCGGGTCGACCCCGACCTCGACGAACCCCTCGGCGAGGAAGTCGGCCATCTCGCAGGTACAGAAGTCGGCCCGCGCGAGCCACCAGAGGTCGCTCACGTTCACCTCGCGGGAGTCGTTGACGCTGATCCACGCCCCGTCGTCGAGCTGGTGGATGCTGGTGACCACACACCGAGAAAGACCCCGCCGCAGGTAACCGTGTCGTCCCCCGCGTGGCTCGCCCCGTGTCGTTCGATGCGGTGACGGACCGACGGCCGGAGAATCGCAAGACTGCGGCCGGGTTCGTCGGAACGGTGCCGTCGCCGGTACCGGTAACACCATCCGATAGTGGGGAGTGGGGGACAGGCTTGTCCGTGCGCACGCCCTTATACAGGGAGCCGCTGTACGGAGGAGTGATGACCGATCGCCAACCAAGCGATGTCGCGCCGGCCGCGGACGTGGCGCCGGAGCTGGTAGCGCCGGAGGGCAGTGATGAGTGAGGAGGCCGCTACCGTGGACGAGGAAGAGATCGACACGAGCCACCTGGACGACGTCGAGGACGGCTGCGGCTGCGCAGAGGTCTGGGAGCACCTCTCCGAGGGGCGGGAAGCTGCGGCCGAGGCCGACGACTGAGCCGCCGGTGTCGTCACGACGGGGCGGGTACCCGTTGTCACACCCGACGCACGCGGGCGGGAGGTTTTTGCATCGGTTCTTCCTACGGATTCACGATGACAGGACGGGGACACGACGGGCAGGGACCGCCGGCCGACCGCGAGTCGCCGGTCGGTCAGCCCGTCATCCGTGGCGAACCCGAGGTCGCCGGTGACGAGGCGGTCGGGTTCGACCCCTCCGACCCCGAGAGTCTCGAACTCGCGGCGGACGTCGTCCGGCGGTTCTCGCAGAACACCGCCGGTGCCGAGGACAACGTCTTCATGCTCCGGGGGGCGGCCGCCTGTGCGGCGCTCGTCCGCGGCGAGGGCTCGTACAAGGCCGCCGCCGAGCGCGCCGGCGGCGAGGCCACGGTCGCCTTCATCCGCAAGTGGGCCCGCGTCCACGACCTGCCGCGCTCCGTCCGCCGGTACGTCGCGCTCGGGCGCATCGCCCCCACGGCCGCCAAACATATCGCCCGGGTCTCCGGCGAGGCCCGCTTCCTGCTCGCCTGGGCCACGCTCGACCACGACCTCACCGTCCGCGAGGTCCGGGCGGCGGCCTCGCGCATCAACGAGGGGATGAGCGTCGAGGCAGCGCTCGCCGAGGTCGGTGTCGAACTCGGGCAACTCACCGTGTCGCTCGAGCCCGACATCTACCGCGAACTCCGCCGCCGTGCCGCGCTGGACGATGTCGAACCCTCGGAGGTCGTCGAGGCCGCGCTGGTGGAGTACTTCGAGCGGCTGTAGCCGCGTTGAACGACGTCGAGCGGCTGTAGCCGCGACGAGTGACACGGACCGCACCTGACCGAAACCGTTACACACGGCTCGACACAATCCCGGTTCGAGGGCCGATAGCTCAGTCCGGCAGAGCGTCTGGCTTTTAACGTGACGTGCCCGTTCGACCGGGGACTCGCGGAAGAGACCAGACGGTCGGGGGTTCAAATCCCTCTCGGCCCGTACAACGAATCGCCGAGCGACAGCGAGGCGGTGAGTGAACCGGCAGAGAAGGATTTGAACCAGGGAGGTCGCGCGCAGCGAACGCAGTGAGCGAGCACGTCCGACCGTGGTTCAAATCCCTCTCGGCCCGTGATTCTGCGACGAGCAGGTTCCGACCACCTCAGACTCCGCTCGTGCCACCACCCGCCCGCACCGCCGGCCGTCGCCGCCGCTCCTCCCAGGCCAGCAGGGCCAGCTCGCCGACCGTCTTGAACACGACGAGCAGCACCAGCAGCACCAGCGGCGTTCCGACGAACGCGAGCGCGACCGCACCGAGGACGATGGTGAGATGGAGTGCGACGACGCGGGCGTACGGCGGGAGGAACTCGCGGTCGGGCGTGGTCCGGCGGTAGCCGCCGTCGGCGAGGTAGCCGGCGAGGAACGGGCCGAGGTGGGCCCCGAGCAATCCGAGCGCACCGACGGCCACGACCGACGGACTCGGCACCCCGAGGCCGTCGAACGGGAGTTCCTCCACGGCACCCGCGACGAGGACGACGACGAACACGCCGTGGACGACCCAGAAGATGCCGTAGTGGAGGACGAAGAACCCCGCGTCCGAGTGGCCGGGCGTCTCGCCCGCCCGGAGCGCGGCCAGCGCCGGTCGAAGCGGCCGGTCGACGCCGGCGAGGCCGATACGGGGGACCGTCAGGAGGCCGACCACGCCGGATTCGAGCCAGTAGACGACGAGCAGGGCGGCGAGGCTCCAGCCCCAGTAGCGCACGCCGGCGAGGGGAACGAGGTTGCCGACCAGGACCGCCAGCGCGCCGGCTCCGACGGTCCAGCCGGTCGGGCGACGTGTCATGGCCGAGAGAAGCGAACCGCGACGATAACCGTTTACCCGGGGGTCAGCCCCGCGTCGGGAGGTAGGCCAGCGCCACGACCATCACGGCGCCGAGCCCCGAGAGGATGGAGACGCCCCAGAGGCCGTTGACGCGCTCCTCGAAGTAGTCCTGCCTGGCGACCTGGTTCTGGTAGCTGCCGACATCGGGGGTGATGACGACGGTGCTGGGGTTGGGGAAGTGGACCGTGTGAAGCCGGCCACCCAGCGTGACGTTGGCGCCCTCGGTCAGCTCGGTCTTCGTGGTCCGGGGGCCGGTCCACTCGAGGCGCACGCGCTCGCTGGTGATGTTGGCGATGGTCGTCTCGTTGGCCGGGGCCGAGAGGTCCTCGCCGGCCCGGAAGGTGAGCGTATCACCCTCGTCGAACGTCGTCGACGCCGGCTCGGGGAGGTACTCGTCGAGCGGCTGCGTGGTGCCGTTGCGGTACCGGACGAACTGGCCGTCCTCGCCACTGTACACCTGGTTCTCGACCTCGGGGTCGTTCTGGAGACGCTCGGTCACGTTGAACCGCTGGACCGCCTGGAACTCGTCGACCGACGTGCCGTTGGGGATGACGACCTCGTAGTTGTCCCCCCAGACCAGCGTCGCGGAGGTGTTGCCGATCCCGGTGACCGTCGCGGTGGTGTTCTCGTACGGCAGCGTGTCGCCGACGGAGAACGTGGTGGTCTGGTTGCCGGCGTCGTCCTCCAGCGCGAAGGTCCCGTCCGTGATGTTGGCGGTCTGCTCGCTCCCGTTGAAGCGGATGGGGTCGCCGTCCTCGATGGTGGCCGAGAACGCACCCTCCTTGCCGGTCCACGAGGAGTTGGTCGGCGAGAGCGCCGTCCCGTTGGCCAGCTCCGCGCTGTACTGGAACGACTCGTTCGTCTCCGAGAGCTGACCGGCGAGCGTCGTAGCGCTGCCTTCCCCGCCCGAACTCGTCTCGGAGATGTTCGAGACGGTGTACGTCTGGCCCTCGACCGTCATGGAATCGCCCACTGCGAGTTCCTCGCCATCCAGGTCGATGGTGGGCTGCTGTGCCACCGCGATGACCGAGTAGGCACTCGCCCCCATGACGACGAAGAAGACGAGGTAGATCGCCGCGACTCGTCGTTGCATACGTGGGCGGTTACCGCGGCCGCAAATAGGCGTTGTCTTTCACGGGCGCCCGCGCCGGCCCCTCCCGGATGCCCGCGAGCGTGCCCGTCCGGCCGCGCAGCCGGCTCCGTCGGCCGGATTCAGTCGCGCCGGAGCGCGAGCAGCGCCGCCGCCAGCAGTCCGGCGAGCGCGGCCGCCGCGCCGAATCCCGGCCCCGCACCGACCGTCGGGGTCGCCGGCGCGCCACCGGGGTTCCCGCCACCGACTGCGGTCGCCGTCCCCGTGGCCGCCGACCCGCCGGTGTCCTGCCCGCCGGCCTGTCCACCGTCGTCCGAGCCACCGCCAGCGTTCGTCGCCGTGGCCTCGGCGGTGGCTGTCGCCGTCGCGGTCGCTGCCGCCTCGACCGTCGCGGTGGCCGTCGGCTCCGCGGTCGCCGTCGGCGTCGCCGCTGGAGTCGCCGTCGCGGTCGCTGCCGCCTCGGCCGTCGCGGTGGCCGTCGACTCCGGGGTCGCCGTCGCCGTCGGCTCCGCGGTCGCCGTCGCTGTTGCCGTCGCCTCGCTACTGTCGCTGGAACCCGACTCGGACGGCGGCGGCCCCAGTTTCTCGCGGGCCTCCTGCTCGCTCCCGCACTCGCAGACGTAGTAGTAGTGCGAGTCCAGCGTCACCTCGAACTGGTTGCCGTTGTAGCCGGTGCCGTTGAGGAAGCCGTTGATCTGGTACCAGCCCGGCTCCGTCGGCTGCGTGTAGCACTCGTTCTGGACGGCGACGACCTCGTCGACGTCGTTGATGGCGATGGGCTCGCCGGCGAGGTCACCCTGGTCGAAGAAGTCGATGACGATCTCGTGTTCGTTGAACTGCGAGTTCTCGCGGGCCGCCAGCAGCGACTCGTCGGTCTTCGTCCCCTCGTCGTCGTTCTCGCGGTCGACGCCGAACGCCGCCGTGTTCTCCGTCGAACACTGCGAGAAGTCGACGTCCTCGTTCCCGATGATGAGGAACCCGGCCGCCTCGTACCCCTTCGGCGACGGTGTCCCCTCGAACGTCCCGTCGAGCGCGGCGAGATGCTGGATGCTCCCGTTCGCCCGGTTCTGGTCACCGGGGTAGTGGTCGATCTCGTTCGGCAGGAACACCGTGTAGTCGCCGTTCGTCCCGTGGTTCGTCCCGCTTCCGGAACCGGTCGCCCCGGCACCACCCGCCACGACGAGAACCGCAACCACCACAGTTGCCACCATCAACGCACCACTTCCTTCGTATCTGCCCACCATTCGGAGTCTTGTCGCCCGGAACGGATGGAACTACTAAACGCTTCGTACATCCGGAGACGGAAGGAGCAGCCGTCCGACGGCGGTTCGTGCGTCCGCTCGGGGGTCAGTCGCGCCGGAGTGCGAGCAGCGCGACCGCCAGCACGCCACCCAGCGCCGCCACCAGTCCGAAGCCCGGCCCCGCACCGGCCGTCGGCGTCCCCGGGCCGTCCGCCTGCTGGGCGGTCTGCTGCTGGGTCTGCTGTCCGCCACCGCCGGTGTTCGCGTCCGCACCGGCCGTGGCCGTCACCGTGGCCGTCTGGCCGGCCGCGCCACCGCCGGCACCGCCGCCACCGCCCGCGCTCGCACCGCCGTCGGTCGACGTGTCCGTCGTCGTGGCGGTCGGCGTCGCCGTGGCAGTCGGCGTCGTCGTGGCCGTGGCCGTCGGTTCGGGCGTCGCCGTGGCCGTCGCCGTCGACGAACCACTGCTATCACCGGTGGACTCGGTCGCCGTCGGCTCCGGGGTCGCCGTCGGCGTCGCCGTCGAGGAGCCGTCGTCGGGGTCCTCGCCGGACCCCTCGTCGGACGGCGGCGGGCCCAGCTTCTCGCGGGCCTCCTGCTCGCTGCTACACTCGCAGATGTAGAAGTAGTGCGACCGGACGGTGCCCTGGTCGTCGGTGTCGATGTAGTTCCCGTTGTAGCCCGTGCCGTTGATGCGGGCGTTGATCTGGTACCAGCCCGGCTCGTCGGGCATCCCGTAGCAGCCGGTCTGGGCCGCCACGACCTGGTCCTCGTCCTGCAGGGAGACCGGCTCCCCGGCGAGCGAGTCCCCGCCGTAGAAGTCAACGTAGATGGAGTGCTCGTTGAACGCGGAGTTCTCCCGGTGCGAGAGCAGCCCCTCGTCGGTCTTGGTCCCGGGGGAGTCGTCGTCCCGGTCGATGCCGAACGCCTTCGTGTTCTCCGTCGAGCACGTGCCGAAGAGGACGTCCTGACTGTAGATGGTCAGGGTGTCCATCCGCTCGAAGCCGTCCGGCGAGGAGGTCTCCTCGAACAGGCCGTTGGCCGCGGCGTAGTGCCGGATGTCCGCGCTATCCGCTCCCGGCTGGTGGCTCTGGTCGTTGGGCAGCCCCACCGTGTAGTTCAGTCCGATGCCGTTGTCGTGCGGTGTCGATGAAGCCCCACCCGCAGCGGCTCCACCCGCCACCACCACCGCCGCGAGCGAGAGCGCCGCGACGACGAGCGCCGATGTTCGCATGCAGGGAACCAAGTACTTGAAATGCAAAAATTCTGTGTTATGTCGAGCATAAATACCGTGTTATAGCACTTCATGCAGAAAAGCTCGAGTTTGTCGAGAGAGGGCATAAACGAACCTGCATGAGACGCCCGTGGGACGGTCCGAGCGGGACCCCGTGGTCGGCCCGACGACGGTGCCGTCGCCGCGCGGAGCGAAGACCGCGAGAGCTCCAGCAGTCACTCAGTCACGCCGCAACGCGAGCAGCGCCGCCGCCGCGAGACCGCCCAGCGCCGCCACCAGCCCGAAGCCGGGACCGGCGCCCGCGGTCGGCGTCATCGGGCCCGAACCCGCCTGAGCCTGCTGGGCACCGCCCGCACCCGCGCCGCCACCACTACCGCCGCTGCCGCCACCACCGCTACCGCCACCGCCGCTGCCGCCACCACCACCACCGCCACCGGCACTCGCGCCGGCCGTGGCGCTCACGGTCGCGGTCCCGCCGGCCGCACCGGCGCCACCACCGCCACCGCCGCCGGCACTCGCGCCGTCGTCACCGGAGGCATCGGTCGCCGTCGGGGTCCCGGTGGCCGTCGCCGTCGGGGTCGCGGTGGCCGTCGCGGTGGCCGTCGCCGTCGGGGTCGACTCACCGCCACCGTCACCACCACCGCCACCGGCCGTGGCCGTCTGCTCGGGGGTCGCCGTCGCCGTCGCCGTCGTGGTGTTGCCGCTACCGCCCTCGTACGGGTTCTCCTGGCCCGGCGGGGCGCCGAGCTGGTTGTACGCCTCCTTCTCGGTCTGGCACTCGCAGATGTAGAAGTAGTGCGAGGTCAGCGACACCTCGACCTCGTTGCCGTTGAACGCCGTCCCGTTGACGAAGCCGGAGATCTGGTACCAGCCCGGGTCCGTCGGCATCCCGTAGCAGGGCCCGCCGCCGGACTTGTACCCCTGGTGGGCGACGATCTGGTCGTCCGGATACATCTCCGCGTTCCCGTCGCCGTCCTCCTTGCCGGTCTCGGCACCGCCCTTGTCGTTGGGACTGGGCGAGGCCAGCTCGTCACCCTCGTAGAAGTACACCTCGATGGAGTGGTCGTTGAAGGCGTTCTTCTCCATGTACCGGAGCAGGTCGATGTCGACCTTCGTGCCGGGGTCGTCGCTGTTCCGGTCGATGCCGAACGCCGCCGTGTTCGACGTCGAACACTGGGAGAAGTCGATGTCCGGGTTGTCGATCTTCAGGTACTTCAGCTGCTCGACGCCCTTGGAGGCGCCCGCCTCGTCGAACAGCTCCTGGGTACCCGCGGCGTAGTGGTTGATGCTCCCGTTGTTCGGTCCGCCGGGGTTCTTCGACCGCGGGTAGTGGTCCGTCGCGAACGGGAGGTTCACCGTGTAGTTCCCGTTCTCCGCGCCGTGGCCCGCATCGGCCGTGGAGGGCGCAGCACCGGCACCACCGGTCACCCCCACCACCACCGCGATGACCGCGACCGCGCCGAGGATGGCCGCCGTACGCTGTCGTGACATGTGTTCCCCACCTCCGACTGGGACACCCTAATCTCGTCGCAGGGAGTACACGGGTATTTATCCATTTTGCATTCACTGAACGGATGGTTAATAAGGCAGGTCGACAGACCCGGGCAATCGGGCGTCAGCGTGCCGTATGGTGATTCGGTTCAGTCGCGCCGGAGTGCGAGCAGCGCCGCCGCCGCGAGACCGCCCAGCGCCGCCACCAGCCCGAAGCCAGGGCCGGAGCCCGCGGTCGGCGTCATCGGGCCGGCGCCCTGCTGGTCGGCCTGCTGTGAGTCCCCGTCAGCGCCCGCACCGCCGGAGTCACCACCGCCGCCGGCGCTCGCACCGGCCGTGGCACTCACGCTCGCGGTCCCGCCGCCCGCACCCGCACCACCGCCGGCACCGCCACCCGCACCGGCGGAATCGCCGCCATCATCGCCACCGCCACCAGCCGTCTCGGTCGCGGTTGGCGTGGGGGTCGGGGTCGCCGTCGGCGTGGCTGTCGGCGTCTGGGTGGCCGTCGGTGTGGACGCGCCGCTCCCGCTGGCCGTCGATGTGGACGCGCCGCTCCCGCCGCCACCAGAGTCCGGGGTGGCCGTCGGAGTCGCGGTCGACGAGGCGTTGCCGGACGAGGAACCGTCGTCGGCGTACGGGTTCTCCTGGCCCGGCGGGGCACCGAGCTGGTCGTACGCCTCGCGCTCCGACTGGCACTCACAGATGTAGAAGTAGTGCGACGGGATGGTCACGTCGGCGTAGTTCCCGTTGAACCCGGTGCCGTTGATGAAGCCGGAGATCTGGTACCAGCCCGGCTCCTCGGGCATCCCGTAACAGGGCCCGCCGCCGGACTTGTACCCCTGGTGGGCGACGATCTCGTCGTCCGGGTACACCTCGGGGTCCTTGTCGCCGTCCTCCTTGCCGGTCTCCTTGCCCCCCTTGTCCTGTCGGCTCGACGCCGCGAAGTCGTCGTCGTCGTAGAACTGGACGACGATGCTGTGGGCCTCGAACCGGGAGTTCTTGCGGTAGCTCAACAGCGAGACGTCCGTCTCCGTCCCGGAGGCATCGTTGTCACGGTCGATGCCGAACGCCGCCGTGTTCGACGTCGAACACTCCGAGAAGTCGATGTCCTGGTTCGAGATGATGATGTAGTCCACCTCCTCGAGTCCCTCGGGAACGTCCTTCTTCTCGAACAGCTCCGGTGTCGCCGCGGCGAAGTGGTTGATGCTCCCGTTGTTCGGTCCGCCGGGGTTCTTCCCCCGGGGGTAGTGGTCCGTCGCGAACGGGAGGCTCACCGTGTAGTTCCCGTTCTCCGCACCGTGGCGAAGTTCCGACGGCGAGGACGCCGAGGCCCCCACCCCGCCGGCTATCGCGCTGACGGTGAGGAGCAGCACCATCGCTCCGACGCTCACGACAGTCGTAGATTCTGTCATGTACGCCGGCACGGGTGGGAGTTCCCCCTAATCCCTCTGCTGGGAGTACCTGGTTATTTATGTCAGTCACCTCTTCTAGACGGTGTATTTTTATTAACTGTTCAGATAGGGATCGAGCGACGGTCACTGACCATTCTGTCAACTAACAATGCATTCAGGATGAGCCGGGGGCGACCCTCGAGGGCTTCCGGGGGACCGGCCTCGGGCCCGGAACCACCCCTCCAGCCCGGACCAGGGAGCCGGAAAACCCGAGGAGGGGACCGGGAAGGACTGTATAGAGTGGGGAGGATTTATGTGTGCGTATTCCACACACCGAGTGACGCTTGCATGGACAGCGGACCAGGGGACGTGAACAGACCAGTGAGCGGACGCGCTAGCGCCCGACCACCCGAACCAGCAGCGGACGGGCAGAGTGGTATCCCGGCGCATACGACTATTAAACGGCCGGGTGTGCCCAGCGAAACGGCTTACCGGAGACAGTAAACAATGACAGACAGCATGGCAGAGGAATCAGGAGACGCGGGCGGCGGTCGCGACCGCCGCTCGTTCCTCAAGTACGCGGGGGCCGGTGGGGCCGCCGCGGTCGCAGCGGGTTGCAAGACACGAGACAATCCCGGCGGTGGCGGCGGCTTCGAGAGCCCCGCCGGCAACGCCACCAGCACCGGGAGCGGCACGCCGGCACCACAGCCGCTCGCCGGCGAGAGTATCAACATCGGGTGCCTGGCGCCCCAGCCCGAGAGCTTCCCCGTCGGCCAGTCGATGTGGAACTCGATGCAGCTGGCCGTCGAGGACATCAACCAGAACGGCGTGCCCGGCATCGGCGGCCGCGGCATCCTCGGCGCGAAGCTGAACGCCAAATCGGGTAACACCGAGGCCTCGCCGGGGACGGGGCTCAACGAGTTCAACCGCCTCGTCCAGGCCGAGGGCTGCAAGACCACGTTCGGGACCTTCCTCACGCAGGTCACGCTGCAGTGCTTCAACGCGATGAAGGCGACCCAGACGGTCCACATCACCACGGCGGCGGCCGGACCGAAACCGGGTCGCATCGTCCACGAGCGCTACGACGAGTTCAAGTGGCACTTCCGTGCCGGCCCGATCAACTCCTTCGACCTCGCACGCGCGGAACTCGAGTTCCTCAACCTCTACGCCGACAAACTCGGCTGGGACTCCGCGGCGGTCCTCATCGAGAACATCGCTCCCTTCGACCCGTTCGCGGAGCTGCTCGAACCGAACATCGGCGAGTTCTTCGACGACGTGCCGGTGTTCAAGCGCTCCTCGTCGGGGACGACGAACTGGACGCCGCTGTTCGACGAGGTCGAGTCCTCGGGGGCCGACGTCAACCTCATCGCGCAGGCGCTGACGGGCACGGCCGCCGTGAAGCAGTGGGCCAACCAGAACCGGGACTTCGAGATGGGCGGCATCAGCCTGCCCGCGCAGATCTACGAGTTCTGGGAGGAGGTCTCGGGCGCGTGCCAGTACATCTTCACGATGAACGCGGTCACGCCCCAGACCACGAACACGCCCCGGACCCAGGACTTCATGAAGCGGTACCGCAAGAAGTTCGACACCTATCCGGTCTACTCCGGGCCCATCACCTTCGACGCGGTGAAGGCCTACGCCGTCGCGATGGCCCGCTACGTCCTCGACAACGACCTCGAGCGCATCCCCACCAACGAGGAGATGGTCGACGCACTCGAGACCTACAAGTTCGACCAGGGGACCATCCTGCCCGAGATCAAGTTCACCCCGCCCGAGGCCGACTACGCACACGAGCCGGCCTGGACCTCCATGAAGGAGACGGGCGTCCCGGTCTGGCAGCAGTGGCAGATCGACGAGGACATCGCCGAGGACTACGGGGTCATGCACTCGTTCGCCCCGGAGCAGAACAAGACCTCGCCGTACGCCTACCCCGACTGGATCGACTACCCCAGCGACCACCCCGCCAATACGGAGGGCCCCCCGGGCAAGGACGCCTGAGGCGAGTCACCAGAACGCATCTCAACCACACACGAAGGAAACCAACCACACTACACAAACCATGGTCAGTCTCGGAAACGTCATCATCAACGCCATCTCGATCAGTTCCCTCTACGCGATCATCGCGATCGGGTTCACGCTGATCTTCGGTGTTGGTGGCGTCCTGAACTTCTCGCACGGCGCGCTAATCACCATCGGGGCGGAGGCCTCGTGGCTCATCTCCGGAGGCAGCTCCCCGCTGGAGCTGGGGCTCAACCCGGCCGTGGGGCTCATCGGCGGCATGATAACTGCCGCACTCGTGAGCGGCGGCCTCTACCTCGGGGTCGTCCGGTTCGTCGAGGACGAGCCGGTCACGCTGCTCATCCTCACGTTCATCATCGGGTTCTTCATCCAGCACGCCTGCCGGGTGTTCCTCACCGGCACAGGGAACTTCTCCGTCGACCTCATCGTCGAGGGCAGCACGAACGTGGGTGGCATCGGGTTCCAGAACATCAGCGCGTTCATCTTCGTGCTGTCGATGCTGCTGGTCGTCCTGACGGGCGTGTTCGTCTCCCGGACGAAGACCGGGAAGGCGATCCTCGCGGTGTCGATGTCCGACAAGGGCGCGGCCATCGTCGGCATCGACTCGCGGAAGATCAACCTCATCACGTGGCTCCTGGCGGGTGCGTTCGCCGGCATCGCGGGCGTGCTCCTCACGATGAAGAACACCGGGACCTGGACGATGGGTACCCAGCCGCTCATCCTGGCGTTCTCCATCGTCATCCTGGGTGGTCTGGGCTCGATCAAGGGCTCCGTCGTTGGGGCCTACATCATCGGGTTCACCGAGACCATCACCACCCAGTACATCGACTCCTCGTTGCAGGGGTTCTCCGCACTCGTCCTGCTGATCGTGTTCCTACTCGTCAAGCCCGAAGGCCTGTTCGGGCGGGAGGCTGCTGAATAATGTCGACCGAGAACGAATCCATCATCGGTAATTCGACCGGCGCCGAGCGTCGCCAGGCGGTGCTCGAGAAGCTCAACCCCATCACGATGCCCCTGCGGTACCAGATCGGGCTGCTGGGGCTCCTGCTGTTCGTGCTGCTCCCGACGACGCGCTACCCCGACCAGATGGGGGGGCCGACCACCCTCATCTTCCTCGCCATCTTCGGGATGTCGTGGGACGTCGTCTCGGGGTACACCGGACAGCTCTCGTTCGGGCACGCGTTCTTCATCGCGCTGGGCGGCTACACCAGTGCCATCCTCGACATCCAGCACGGCATCACGCCGGTCGTCGGGATCCCCGTCGGGATGATCGTGGCGGGCATCGGCGGCGTGCTGGTCGGGCTCCCCGCGCTCCGACTCCGCGGCCCGTACCTGTCGCTGGTGACGCTCATCGTCCCGATCATCCTGTCGAAGCTGTTCACGCTGTTCAACAACAGCTTCACCCCGCTCGGCATCCCCATCGCGCCCGACGGGCTCGGTGGCCGTAACGGCCCCGGCCTCCCGACACAGCTGTTCGGCATCGACGGCAGCGGCTCCGTCGTGGAGCTGGCCTCGGGCTACTCCGGCATCCAGCAGACCGCACTCGCGAACTACTACTTCGCACTCGGGCTGATGGTCGTGGTGCTGATGGTGTTGATCGGCGTCACCCGGTCCTCGGCCGGGTCGGTGTTCACCGCCATCCGCGAGGACGAGGACGCCGTCGCCGCCGCCGGACTGGACGGCTCGAAGTTCAAGCTGTTCGCGTTCGTCCTCTCGGCGCTCGTCGCCGGGCTCGGCGGCGCTATCTGGGTCCACACCATCAAGACCCCGACGCCCCTGGGCATCCTCGGTCAGGACGACATCCAGCAGAGCATCAACCTCATCATCATCTCCATCCTCGGCGGGACCGGCACCATCGTCGGCCCCATCGTGGGGGCGGTGGTGTACGCGGCGACCGGCATCGTCATCGGGGTGATCGACCCCCTCATCGGCTTCGACCTGGCCAACCTGCGACCGCTGCCGCTGCTGGCGGCCGCGATGGCCGTCCTCGTGTTCGCGCCCGGTGGCATCCTCCGGGCGAGCATCCGGGGCGGCCGGATGGTGCTGGCCTCGGCCCGCGGCGAGGAGTACGAGGGTGAGTCGGTGGGCGGCGACGGTGACTCCGCCCTCGGACAGATCATCGAGAAGTACCGCGCGGAACTGCGTGACATCATCGACGAGCGTCGATAACAATGAGTACTGATCAACAGGAGAGCGGCGAGCGCCTGACGCCCGAACAGAGCGGGTTCGGCCCCCAGGACGGTGTCCTCGTCGCCAACGACCTGCGGAAGGAGTTCGGCGGACTGACGGCGGTCGACGACCTGTCGTTCGCCGTCCAGGAACAGGAGATCCTCGGCTTCATCGGCCCGAACGGCGCCGGGAAGTCGACCACGTTCAACTGCGTCACCGGCTTCTACGAGCCGACCGACGGCACCGTCTGGTTCAAGGGCGAGGACGTCACCGGGCTGGACTCCCACGAGATGGTCCAGGCGGGGATGGCCCGCACCTTCCAGGACTTCGCCCCGCTCTCGGACCGCACGGTGGTCCGGAACGTGGCGCTGTCGCTGGCGCCGGACAAGCTGTTCACGCTCGCGGGCGTGGGCGGCGAGACCACGCGGCTGGCCGAGGAGATCTGCCGCCGCGTCGGGCTGGGCGACCAGCTCGAGCAGACCCCCAGCGAACTCCCGCACGCCGGGATGCTGAAGCTGGAGCTCGCGAAGGCCATCGCGACGAACCCCGACCTGATGCTGGTCGACGAGCCGTTCGCCGGCCTGTCCGGCCAGGAGGTCCAGGAGCTGACGGACGTGCTGCTCAGCCTCCGGGACAACGGCATGACCCTCATCGTGGTCGACCACAACATGCGTGGCCTGCTCAACCTCATCGACCGCGCGTTCGTCATCCAGTTCGGCGCGAAGATCGCCGAGGGGTCGCCCGACGAGATCACTGACGACCCGAAAGTTCAAGAAGCGTACCTCGGTGGTGATGAGATATGAGCAGCCAGTCCCGAGCGGGTGCCGGTGCGGGTGCTGCCGCCGGCGGCAGCACGGTACTCAAGGCCGAGAACGTCCAGGTCTCCTACGGCAAGGTGACCGCCCTGCGTGGCGTCGACCTGGAGCTGAACGAGGGTGAGCTGGTCTCCCTGATCGGCCCGAACGGTGCCGGGAAGACCACCTTCTGCGACACCATCAACGGCTTCCTCGGCTACGGCGGCAACGTGGAGTTCCGCGGGACGGAGGTCTCCAGCGTCCCACGCGACCAGCTGGTCGACCGCGGGATGATCTACTGCACGGAGGAGCGGGACCTCTTCGGCTTCATGGACGTCGAGGACAACCTCCGGCTCGGCGCCTACGCCATCGACGACGAGAGCTACGTCGAGCAGCAGCTGGAGTTCGTCTACGACCTCTTCCCGCGCCTGGAGGAGCGGACCGACCAGAACGCCCGCTCGATGTCCGGCGGCGAGCAGCAGATGCTCGCCATCGGCCGCGCGCTGATGGGCGACCCGGACCTCCTGGTGCTGGACGAGCCGACCATCGGCCTCGCGCCGGTCATCCTCGAGGACATCTCCCAGGCCATCGACCCCATCCAGGAGCAGGGCGTCTCCATCCTCCTGACCGAGCAGAACGTCACGTTCGCGCTCGACCACGCCGACCGGATGTACCTGCTGGAGAACGGTGAGGTCGTCAAGACCGGCACCCCCGAGGAGCTGC
This sequence comes from Haloglomus litoreum, assembly GCF_029338515.1. Classification (GTDB taxonomy): domain Archaea; phylum Halobacteriota; class Halobacteria; order Halobacteriales; family Haloarculaceae; genus Haloglomus; species Haloglomus litoreum. The sequence goes on from NZ_CP119988.1 coordinate 3,937,375, forward strand.
GCGGCGACGACTACATCCGCGAGACCTACCTCGGCGGGTAACTCGCCGGGGCGCCGTCCCCACCACTCCGACGCTCGTTCCCCACCACGTTCCACTGTTCCAAAATCCTTCGTCAATCCCCGACGTTCACCACCTATACATCATACTCGCCAGTGATATCCACCTCATCGACATTATTCGCGGGACTCGCGACCAGTACCACTCCCGATCCGTGATGCCGAGGAGTACATAGCGCTCCGGAGTATCGCTTACGGGGTCCCCACCCCTCCCGTTCGTATGGCGACCGACCGCGGGCCGGACGCGCTGGCCGCGTTCCGCCAGTTCCTCTCGCTGGAGCGTGACGTGCTCACCCTGTCGCTGGCGATGTTCGCGTTCAGCCTCGCCTTCCAGATGACCGGGCGGTACGTGCCCGAGTACCTGCGGACGCTGGGCGCCGGCGCGGCGGTCGTCGGGCTGTACGGGAGCGTCGGCAACCTGATCGGGGCGCTCTACCCCTACCCGGGTGGGGCGCTGTCGGACCGGATCGGCTCGCGGCTCGCGCTCACCCTGTTCGGCGTCGTCGCCACGCTCGGGTTCGGGCTGTGGGCGCTCGCACCCGCGCTCGGATTCGCGGTGAGCGGGCTCGTGGTTCCAGGGTGGGCCTGGGTGTTCGCCGGACTGTTCCTCGCACAGGCCTGGAAGTCGTTCGGGCTCGGCGCGACGTTCGCGGTCGTCCGACAGTCCGTGCCGGACGCGGAGCTGGCGGCGGGGTTCGCGGCGACGGAGACGTTCCGACGGGTCGGCTTCCTCGTCGGGCCGCTGCTGGCGGCCGCGCTGCTCGCACTCACGCCCGGATTCGTCGCGGGCTTCCAGCGCGTCCTCGTCCTCGCGGTGGTGTTCGGCGCGGTCGCCACGGTCGCCCAGCACCTGCTGTACGACGCCGGCGAGGACACCGTCGGCGAGTCGTTCGCCGGCATCGGCGCCGTCGTCGACGACCTCCGATCGCTCCCGGACCCCCTCCGGCCCCTCCTGGTGGCCGACACGCTCGTCCGGTTCGCCAACGGGATGGTGTACGTCTTCTTCGTCATCGTCGTCACCGACTTCCTCGCGGTCGGGCTGCAACTCCCGGCGCTCACGCTGGCTGGATTCACACTCGGCCCGGTCTCGCTCACCCCGGCCGCGTTCTTCGGCGTGCTCCTCGGGGCGGAGATGGTGGTCGCGCTGCTCAGCATGGTCCCCGTCTCGCGCCTGGCCGAGCGCGTCGGCCTCAAACCCGTCGTCGCGGTCGGCTTCGCGGTGTACGCCACCTTCCCGGCCATGCTCATCGCCGCGCCCGCCGACCAGCTCGTCCTCGTCGCGCTCTTCGCCTTCTCCGGCCTCCGGTTCGCGGGCCTCCCCGCGCACAAGGCGCTCATCGTCGGCCCGGCCGAGCGCGATGCCAGCGGCCGCGTCACGGGGTCGTACTACCTCGTCCGCAACACCGTGGTCATCCCGTCCGCGCTGCTGGGCGGCGTCATCTACGGTCTCGGCCGCGTGACCGTCGCCGGGACCGTGCTGTCCGGACCGACCGTCGCGTTCGGTCTCGCGACGGCTGTCGGCCTGCTCGGGACGGGCTACTTCCTCGTGGCCGGCGAGGAGTTCGCGGCGTACGCGTGACGGAGCACCACCACTAAGCGCCGGCCACGCGGAGCGTCGGTGTGGCCGCCACCCCACTCGTTCTCGACGCCGGGGCCGTCCTCCTCGGAATCGTCGCGCTCTGGCTCGGTGCGTCCCGGTTCGTCGCGGGGGCGAGCGACCTCGCGGCGCGCGTCGGCGTTCCGCCGCTCGTCGTCGGCCTCACGGTGGTCGCCATCGGCACCTCCGCACCGGAGTTCGCGGTCACCGTCGGTGCCGCGCTGGCCGGCCGGACCGACATCTCCGTCGCCAACGTCGTCGGCTCGAACGTCATCAACCTCGGCATCGTCCTCGGTGGCGCCGCGGCGGTCCGGGCGATGCCGACGCCCGCCGCACTGGCCCGGCGCGACGGACCCGTGCTGGTGGGTGCGACCCTGCTCGTGGCCGTGCTGGTCGCGGACCTCCAGCTCGGCCGCCTCGAGGGCGGCCTCCTCGCCGTTCTGCTCCTCGCGTACATCGGCCGGCTGGCCGTCCTGGGTATCGCACGGGGGCCGGACCTCGGCGTCGACACGCCGGTCCCCGAGCATCGGCCCGCCGTCGACGCCCTCTGGCTGCTGGGCGGCCTCGTCGCCATCGTCGTCGGTGCGGAGTTGCTCGTCGACGGCGCCGTCGGTATCGCCGGGGCGGCCGGACTCTCGGACTGGCTCGTCGGGGAGACGGTCGTCGCACTAGGGACCTCGGCCCCGGAGATCGTCGCCAGCGTCGCCGCCATCCGACAGGGCCGACTCGACGTCTCGGCCGGCAACGTCTTCGGATCCTGCGTGGTCAACCTGCTCGGCGTGCTGGGCGTGGCCGCCACGGTCCGCCCACTGACGCTCGCGCCGGTCGCGGTCGAGGCCACGGTCTGGCTCTGTGTCGTCACCGGTCTCGCCGTCCTGCTGACCGTGACCCGCCGGACCCTCTCGCGGACCGAGGGGGCGCTGCTGCTGGCCGTCGGCGTCGTCGACTGGCTCGTGGTCGCGATCCTGGGGTGAGCCCACGTAGCAAGCTATTAGGGCATTATCGCAGAAGAGCGGGACGAATGACGGAGCTAGTGACGTGGTCCGAGAGCGGGGGGGTCGGCAAGACGACCACGGCCATCAACCTCGGCGCCGCGCTCGGGCGCCGGGGCGACGACGTACTGCTCGTGGATCTGGACCCCCAGCCCGCGAGTCTCACCGCCGCGGCCGGCCACGCCGAGGCCAAGACCGCGGACGGGACGACCATCACGGACGTCCTCCTGGACGATGGGGACCTGCGCGAACTCCTCATCGAGGACGAGCCGTTCGACCTCGTCCCCGGCCACGAGTCGCTCGCCTCGCTGGAGAGCACGGCGCGCGCGCAGGGCATCTCCACCGCGGAGTTCCTGCTCCGGTCCTCGCTCGCCCCCGTCGCCGACGACTACGATCACGTCATCGTCGACCCGCCGGCGACGCTGAACCTGCTGGTCGACAACGCCCTCATTGCGACCGGCAACGTCCTCGTGCCGATGGAGATGACGCGCAAGGGCGAGCAGTCCATCGGCGGCGTCATCGACACGGTCACCGCGCTGGAGGCACAGCTCCAGCGCGCCCAGCCGGACTTCGCACTCGATGTCATCGGGGTCCTCCCGAACAAGGTCGAGGGCTCCAGCCTCAACCAGCAGGTCCGCGAGACGCTCGAGGCCGAGACCGAGACCGTCCGGCTCCTCCCGGTGACGGTCCCGGACTACAACGTCCTCGCGAAGGCGTGGGACGAGGGGCTCGACGTCTTCCGGTACGCGGACGAGCACGGCCTCCGCGCCTACCAGGAGTCGCTCCTGGAGGCCTACGAGGACCTCGCGGCAATCGTCGCGGCGCACGGCGCGGACGAACGACAGGCGGTGGCGAACACAGACGACTGATATGTCCAAGGAAGACCGCTACGCTCATCTCGGCGACGGCATCGAGGGGACGACCGACAGCGAGGAGGCCGACGAGACGACCGACGGCGTCCGGGTGACCATCCAGGACGGCGACGACGAGACCGTCCTGACGGTCGACCCCGACGTCGCGTCGGCCGCCGACGTCCGTGAGGCAGTCGAGAACGCCTCCAGCGGTCGGCGGACCAGCGTCACGGCCAGCGACCCCGGCCGCCTCGCTCTCGAACTGGGCACGCTCGGCCCCCGGCTCGCGCTGAAGGGCGTCGAGTCGCTGTTCCAGACGAACCGGAGGGACCGGCGCGAGCGATAGCCACCTGGCTTCGAGTATCCGCTGGACCACCCGGATAGCCATGGAACTCAGGGTGTGCTGGGGTTCCGACGACGGATGACGATTCTACCGTGGTAGGGTTACGAAGGAGAGCCATGGGCCGGATTTGAACCGGCGATATGCGGCTCTGCAGGCCGCCGCGTTCGGCCGGACTCTGCCACCATGGCCCGCACCCGTTGCTAGTCCAACGGACGGCAAAAGCGTAGCGGTCCCGACGGGACCAAGCGGAATCGCGTATCCGCGACGGAGCGAGCGGGTTTCACAGGGCCGAGCAGAGCGAGGCCCGGCTTCGTTGGTGCAGAGTTTCTGAGTGAGTGGTTCCGCGCCTGTGCGCGGAACCCGAGCGAAAAACGGAGCGTCAGTACGACCGCGGCAGGCCGAGCGTGTGCTCGGCGACGTGGTTGCGCATCATCTCCGTGCTGCCGGGTGCGACCTTCCCCAGGCGCGAACCCTTCCACATCTCGATGACGGCGTAGTCACGCGAGAAGCCGTTGCCGCCGTGGGTCTGGACCGCGACGTCCGTGGCGTCGTGGCCGACCTCCGTCGCGCGGAGTTTCGCCATGTTCGAGACCTCGGCGGTCTTCTTCGGGTCCGGCTCGTTGTCGACCATCCACGCGGCCTTGCGGAGCAGGAGCTGGGCGGCCTCGAGTTTCGTCCAGGAGTCGGCGATGGGATGCTGGATGGCCTGGTGGGCGCCGATGGGCTGGTCGAAGACCTCGCGCTCCTTCGCGTAGTCGATGGCGCGGTTGAGCGCGCACTTGCCCGTCCCGATAGCGCCCGCGGAGCCGAGCAGCCGCTCCGGGTTGACCGTGTCGAACAGCTGGTAGAGCCCCATCCCGGGCGTGCCGACGACGTCGTCCTCGTGGACGCGGACGCCGTCGAACGAGAGCTCGAACTGCTTCTCCGGGGTGGGGATGCCGACATCGAGTTCCCGGAGTTCGAGGTTCGGGTCGTCCGGGTCGACGAGGAACAGGGTGATGCCCTGCATCTTCGCCGCGTCGTCCTTCGGCTCGGTCCGTGCGACCGTCAGCATCCGGTCGGCGTAGTCGACGCCCGAGATCCACTGCTTGGTCCCCTCGATGACGTACTCGTCGCCGTCCTTCTCGGCGAAGGTGGTCATGTTCGGCGCGTTGTGGCCCGCATCCGGCTCCGTGAGGGCCATCGCCCAGTTCGCCTCACCGTTGCAGATCTTCGGGAGCCACTCCTCCTTCTGTGCCTCGCTGCCGTTCTCGACGAGCGTGATGCCGCCGAAGCAGACGTTCACGACGAACAGCATCTCCGCACCCATGCAGCCCTGCGTGCACAGCTCCTCGACGATGGCGCTCAGCTCCCAGAACCCCATCCCCTCGCCACCGTACTCCTGTGGGATGGCGGCACCGAGGAAGCCCGCATCGGCACAATCCTGCCAGAACTCTTCCGGTTTCTTGCCCTGCGAGACCTCGAACCAGTAGTCGTCGTCGTAGCCGGCAGCCACGTCGCGGGCCGTCTGGCGGATCATGTCCAGCTCGGCCGTCTCCTCGAACGCGGGCGGTGTGGACTGTGTGGTTGTCACATGCGCACGCAGGGCTGTGTGTTCTATAAAGTTTCGCAACTAACAACGGTGGTAGTGTTTCCCGAGGCAGCGGCTCGCTCGAATCGAGTGTCGCCACTCGTCGATCGGGTGGGGACGTAGCAGCCGCGCACCAAGGACAGAAAGGCGAGTGACGGAGTTGTCACTCGCCGTGTGATGAACACGCGAGCGGCCGAGCGGCCGCTCGCGGTGAGTAATGAATGGCAGGCGGCGAATCGGTGTTCCCAGAGGCTCGCGCACTCCAGTACTGGCCGAAACGCTGGCGGGCTTAACTACCGTGTTCGGGATGGGTACGGGTGTGGCCCCGCCGCTGTGGCCGCCTTAACGCCGACCGACGGATTCGAACCGTCGCGATACCAGTGTCGGTGGCGAGATCGCGTATGCGTGTGATTTCCAGTTAGCGCCTGGACCCGTTCACGGAGTCCGAAGGTATGATTGGTGGCTTTGGGCAGTTAGTTCTCGCGGGCTGAACACCTCGTTACCTCGGTGCGTACACCCCGAGTCTATCGAACTCGTCTTCTACGAGCGCCCTCGGCGGTGCCTCTTTTCCAGGTGGGTTTCGAGCTTAGATGCGTTCAGCTCTTACCCCGTGTGGCGTAGCTGCCCGGCACATGCCCTCTCGGACAACCGGTACACCAGTGGCCACCGATCGTAGTTCCTCTCGTACTATACGATCGTTCCCGTCAGGCACCGTACACCCCCAGTAGATAGCAGCCGACCTGTCTCACGACGGTCTAAACCCAGCTCACGACCTCCTTTAATAGGCGAACAACCTCACCCTTGCCCGCTTCTGCACGGGCAGGATGGAGGGAACCGACATCGAGGTAGCAAGCCACCGGGTCGATATGTGCTCTTGCCGGTGACGACTCTGTTATCCCTAGGGTAGCTTTTCTGTCGTCAATGGCCCGCATCGGGCAGGCTCATTGGTTCGCTAGACCACACTTTCGTGTCAGCGTCGCTCGTTAGGAACGACACTGTCAATCCACCTTTTGCTCTTGCACTCTTCTTCGGGTTCCCGACCCGAATGAGGTGGACTTAGGGCGCGCTCGATATCATTTCGAGCGCGTACCGCCCCAGTCAAACTGCCCGGCTATCAGTGTCCTCCTCCCGGAGTGAGAGTCACAGTCACTGACGGGTAGTATTTCAGTGTTGTCTGGGTGGCCCGCTAGCGCGGGTACCTCTGTAACGACTCCTACCTATCCTGCACATCAGCGACCATGTCTCAGTGACAGCCTGCAGTAAAGCTCCATAGGGTCTTCGCTTCCCCCTGGGGGTCTCCAGACTCCGCACTGGAACGTACAGTTCACCGGGCCCAACGTTGGGACAGCGACGCTCTCGTTGATCCATTCATGCAAGCCGCTACTGAAGCGGCAAGGTACTACGCTACCTTAAGAGGGTCATAGTTACCCCCGCCGTTGACGGGTCCTTCGTCCCATTGTACTGGGTGTTCAGATACCCGCACTGGGCAGGATTCAGTGACCGTACGAGTCCTTGCGGATTTGCGGTCACCTATGTTGTTACTAGACAGTCGGAGCGTCCGAGTCACTGCGACCTGCTCATCTCCTGAGCAGGCATCCCTTATCGCGAACTTACGGGACCAGATTGCCGAATTCCCTAACGTCGGTTATTCCCGACAGGCCTTGCCTTTCGCTGGCACGAGTACCTGTGTCGGATCTCGGTACGGATTCTGTACTCGCCTTTTCACGGGCCCTAGGTTGAACCGGCTTGCGCTATCCCGCCGTTCGTCCGCTTCGTGCCATTACGGCTTCCACGGATTTTGACGGTTCGACCACGCGAAGGCGTGGCCCGGTCGACCCCAAGGCGTCGGCTTTCGATGTACAGAAGCGCTGGAATATTAACCAGCTTCCCAATTTGTCACGCTCGAATTACGACGTGACTTAGGACCGGCTAACCCTCGGTTGACGAACATTGCCGAGGAACCCTTACTCGTTCGGCCGTCGGGATTCTAACCCGACTATCGCTGCTACTATGACCAGGATTTTCCTCACCGGTCGGTCCACGCGAGCTCTCGCCCGTGCTTCCACCCAACCGGAGTGCCGACCTACGCGAGCACGATATGACTCGTGCGGCTAGGTCTCGGTGATGGACTTGAGCCCCGATCATTTTGGGCGCCCCGAACCTCGGCCGGTAAGCTGTTACGCTTTTCTTAGAGGGTAGCTGCTTCTAAGCTCACCTCCCGGCTGTCTAGGGCTCGGGACCACCTTCGATCGCACTTAGTCCATACTTGGGGACCTTAACCCAGCTCTGGGTTGTCTCCCTCACGCTACGCAAGCTTACCCCGCGCAGCGGACTCCCTTCGTCCACGGCGTCCGTGAGTTCGGAGTTCGACAGGAGGTCCGACTCCTCTCGGAGTCGGTGCCCCCAATCGGTCGCTCTACCCCACGGACTACCTCGGAAGAGGTAATGCTTCGACATTTTTCGGTCGGAACCAGCTGTTTCCGGGTTCGATGGGCCTTTCACCCCTACACGTAGGTCACGAGAGGGTATTGTAGGACACCAACTCTAACGGGCCTCCACGTAGCTTTCGCCACGCTTCGCCCTGCCCACGCGTAGATCACCCGGTTTCGGGTCGTGCCCGTTTGACTCCCCGCACTTGAATACGGCGGCCCTCGCAATGCTGCGGCCATGTCGGTTTCCCTACGCCTTCCCGGATGCTCCGGTTAGACTCGCCAAACAAGCACACTCCCTGGTTCGTTTTTCAAAACGCACGATGAGACAGCGGCTCCCGAAGGTTCCTACTGTACCCTCGCGGGTAGGTCGTTTCCCGTCGGGCCTTTCGTGCCCCATCGCTCAATCGCTACCTGATTTCAGGCCCTATTGCACCTCCCTTCTCGGGGTGCTTTTCAGCGTTCGCTCACGCTACTTGTTCGCTATCGGTCTCAGAACGTATTTAGTCTTAGCAGACGATGTCTGCCAGCTTCACGAGGAATTTCCAATCCCCGCTACTCTGGAGCTGACGCACCAGCTACTGCACGACGATACGGGGTTGTCACCCTGTTTCACGCTCCGTTCCAGGAGACTTCTCGTCGAGGGTCGCTGGATGAGGGTCAGTCCGAACACCACATTGGCCGAAGCCTTCGGTTTGGACTGTGTCGCGTTTACTCGCGGTTACTAACGACATCTCGGTTGATTTCTCTTCCTGCACCTACTGAGATGTTTCAATTCGGTGCGTTCCCCATTGCGCGAAGCAATTGCGGTGGGGATTCCCATTCGGACATCCCTGGTTCTTCGCCTCCGTGCGGCTCCCCAGGGCTTATCGCAGCTTGGCACGTCCTTCGTCGGCGTCTGAGCCGAGCCATCCACCAGGCAGCACAGTAGCCACGATGACTATAACTCGGACCCTGTGAACGGGTCCAGTGTGCGCCTGGAAATCACACGTACACGCGATCTCATCTGCAGCGTTGCGGGTGGGCAACCTGCATCAACCCTTCCCACTCACGCTTGCACGGAGTGGTGCATCGGTCTGTTACGGGAAAGCGCAGGATGCCACTTGAGGGCATCGCTTTGCTTCCCCGCAAACATGGACCCACTGGGATTCGAACCCAGGGCATCCTCCTTGCAAAGGAGGCACTCTACCGCTGAGCTATGGGCCCTTCGTTAGCCTTGACAGTTCTTAGGTGCTCGGTCGACCCTCGTCGAACGTCCGAAGCGAAAGGTGGGCCCACCACAATGGGTGGGTCCCGGTCATTAGGAGGTGATCCAGCCGCAGATTCCCCTACGGCTACCTTGTTACGACTTAAGCCCCCTTGCGGAGCCCAGATTCGACCTGGCAACCCAGGCCTCATCCGGACCCCACTCGGGTGCTTTGACGGGCGGTGTGTGCAAGGAGCAGGGACGTATTCACCGCGCGCTGCTGACACGCGATTACTACCGAATCCAGCTTCATGAGGGCGAGTTTCAGCCCTCAATCCGAACTACGATCGGGTTTAGGAGATTAGCTCCACCTCTCGGTGTCGCGTCCCATTGTCCCGACCATTGTAGCCCGCGTGTTGCCCAGCCCATTCGGGGCATACTGACCTACCGTTGCCCGTTCCTTCCTCCGCTTTGGCAGCGGCAGTCCCCCTAGTGTACCCAGCTACCTCGCGGTACTGCTGGCAACTAGAGGTGCGGGTCTCGCTCGTTGCCTGACTTAACAGGACGCCTCACGGTACGAGCTGACGGCGGCCATGCACCTCCTCTCAACAGCGTCGGGTAAGGTCATCAACCTGACCGTCATGACTGTTGTCGGGGCTGGTGAGATGTCCGGCGTTGAGTCCAATTAAACCGCAGGCTCCTCCGGTTGTAGTGCTCCCCCGCCAATTCCTTTAAGTTTCATCCTTGCGGACGTACTTCCCAGGCGGCTCGCTTCACGGCTTCCCTACGGCACAGCACAGGCTCGTAGCCTGTGCCACACCTAGCGAGCATCGTTTACGGCTAGGACTACCCGGGTATCTAATCCGGTTCGAGACCCTAGCTTTCGTCCCTCACTGTCGGATCCGTCCTCCGAAGGCGCTTTCGCCACCGGTGGTCCGTCCAGGATTACGGGATTTCACTCCTACCCCGGACGTACCCCTTCGGTCTTCCGGTCCCAAGCCGGAGGGTTTCCGCCGGACGCCCACTCGTTGAGCGAGTGGATTTCCCGACGGACCTCCCCGGCCAGCTACGGACGCTTTAGGCCCAATAATATCGGCCATCACTCGGGCTGCCGGTGTTACCGCGGCGGCTGGCACCGGTCTTGCCCAGCCCTTGTTCCTGTACCACCTTACGGTACAGAAAAGCGAGGGCTCTATGCCCTCGCACTCGGTGTCCCCCTATCGCACTGTCGTGCAGTGTAAAGGTTTCGCGCCTGCTGCGCCCCGTAGGGCCCGGACTCTTGTCTCAGAGTCCGTCTCCGGGCTCTTGCTCTCACAACCCGTACCGATTATCGGCACGGTGGGCCGTTACCCCACCGTCTACCTAATCGGCCGCAGCCGCATCCTCCGGCGCCGGAGCGTTTCCCGCTTCCAGCACTCCAGCTCGGAAGCGGTATGACGGGTTAGCCTCAGTTTCCCGAGGTTATCCGTCTCCAGAGGGTAGCTTGGCCACGTGTTACTGAGCAGTTCGCCGCGGGTCTGAACCCGCGCGACTCGCATGGCTAAATCGGACACCGATAGCAATGGCCTCCGGCAGGATCAACCGGAATGTGCCTCGCGGATGCGAGGCGGGTTAGGCGGGATGCTATCGGACGTTCGGTGACGATCGACCGAGTGTCACCGAACTGTCAAGGCTAACATCAGATTCCATCTTGACGGCGGACCGCAGGGGTGGAATCCTCATCTTCTTCGGACCTGAACGTTGTCCGGGATGGGTCATAAACCCACCGAACCTCGTTCGGGCCCGGGACGCCCGTGAGGGCGCCCCGTTCACATCACCACCGAACGCCCGTTATCATATAAGGGCGTCGATGGCGTCCTGCCGCCCTGTGTCGATTCGGGCGGCAGGTGCGTACTTCAACCGAAACGCCCTGTGCCCCATAAGGGCGTCGGAACGTTCCGGCCGACCACGGGGACAGCCCCGGACTGAGTCCGGGGGGAGTGCCCCGCGGCGCTTCGCATTCCATTCGAGACCGGTGTTACACTTAACCCCGTCGGAGTGAACCCGCCGTGTGCCGGCGTTACACGGGACGTGCCGCCATGACACGCTGGCGCGCACCGCGAGGACATGCAGCACACATAGCTATCCATCATCCGACATTTGAGAGATATCGCGCGGCTGGAGGCCGGGCGGTCATCCCACGCTGGCACGCCGTCCCGCCGGATGAGGGCCGCGCACCCGATGGTGCGGCCGCTAGCGGGTTAGCCCTTCGGGAGTCGGAGAGGAGAGCGGCGAGGTCAGATGGAGTCGAGGTGTTCGATGCCCTTCTTCGAGACGTTCGCCTCCGTGATCTCCGACGGCATCCAGCCGGGTTTGTCGTCGGGGGCCGTCTCCGTCCACGCCCAGCCGTCGTAGATGTGGACCTTCTTCGTGCCCTTCTCGCGGAGCCGGAGTTCCACGTGCTCGGCCTGCTGTTCGCTCTTGGCTGGCTCGAGCCGTCGAGCCGCCTTCAGCGCGGCCTGCCGGGGGGTCCGCCCGGAGAACACGCTCGTCTCGTTGCCGATATCGTCCCGGAGTGCGAAGTTCCGCTTGTCGTCGTCGACCATGTTGTGTACCTCCGTGCGGGATGTCAACATCACCAAATATAAATATACCCCCCGAAACCCCGACTCGGCGGGCGGTTCTCCCCGAGATCCACCACCATCGTCCGGTACTCCCGTCAGCACCACCCCGATGACCTGCCACGACCCGGCCCTCACGCGTGCCCGTACGCGAAACTATAAACAGGCCGCCGGGCCGAACCCCGGACCGGGTACCGGAGAACCCGCACCCGGCGCTCCGGGGACGGGGCACGGTACACTTATGTATGCCGTGTGGTGAACTTGGCACCACGCACTCGATGGTTCGCAAGAAGAAGCTCTCTCCGAGTGGCGCGAAGGACGAGAACGGGGAGTACCACAACGTCCACGTCAATCTGCACGAGGACGAGCTCGCCGTGGCCGGCATGGATATCGGCGACGAGGTGTTCGTCCGCGTGCGCGACGGGAAGATCATCATCCAGAAGGCCGACCCCGACGAGGTCGAACACGAGTTCTGAGGCGTCCCCGGACCGCGGTGGACCGCCGCGCTTATTCTCGCCGCACACCGCGGGTCGACCGATGGGACCCTCGCTCTACGACATCGCGAAGCCGCTCCTCTTCTCGCTGGCACCCGAGACGGCCCACGAACTCACCCTCCAGGCCCTCGCTGCGAGCCAGGCCACGCCCGTCGAGTCGCTGCTCCGGGAGCGTCTCACCGTCACGGACGACCGCCTCGCCGTCGACGCGTTCGGGCAGTCGTTCCCCTCGCCGGTCGGCGTCGCCGCCGGCTTCGACAAGAACGCCCGCGTCGCGCCCGCGCTGGCCGCGCTGGGCTTCGGTCACGTCGAGGTCGGTGGCGTCACCGCCGAGCAACAGGACGGCAACCCCCGTCCCCGGATGTTCCGCCTCCCCGAGGACCGCGCCATCATCAACCGGATGGGATTCAACAACGACGGCGCCGACGCCGTCGGCCCGCGCGTCTCAGAGCACGCGGCCGCACTCGACATCCCCCTCGGGGTCAACATCGGCAAGTCCAAATCGGCACCCCTGGACGACGCCGAGGACGACTACCGCTACACCTACGAGCGGGTCTCGGACGCGGACTTCTTCGTCGTCAACGTCTCCAGCCCCAACACGCCCGGGCTCCGCGAGCTCCAGGACCGTGACCGCCTCGCGAGCATCCTGGGGACGCTCCGGGACGCGGGCGCCGACCCGCTGCTCGTGAAGCTCTCCCCGGACCTGGGCGAGGGCGCCATCGAGGACGCCATCGGCGTCGTGAACGACCTCGACCTCGACGGGGTCGTCGCGACGAACACGACGACCCGCCGCCCGGCCTCGTTGCACTCCCCGCACGCATCCGAGGACGGCGGCCTCTCGGGTGCCCCCCTGGAACGCCACGCCACGGAGACGGTCCGGTTCGTCGCTCGGCGCACGGACGTACCGGTCGTCGGCGTGGGTGGTGTCGCGTCGGCAGAGGGCGCCTACGCGAAGATTCGCGCGGGCGCACGCGTGGTGCAACTGTACACCGGCCTCGTCTACGAGGGCCCGACGCTGGCCCGCGACATCAACCGCGGCCTCCTCGACCTGCTGGAACGCGACGGTTTCGATTCGGTGTCCGACGCCGTCGGCGCGGACCTGTGACCACGCCACCGGCACGCGACAGTGACGGGCCGCCGCCAACCACACGTTACTTACTCCGGCCACGCTTCGACTCGACCGAATGGACGACACCGTGCTGCTGACCGGCGCCGGGGGGTACGTCGGTGGCGCGATACTCGACGGGATCGGCGACGAGTACGACTGGCGCCTGCTGTACCACAACCCGCCGGCCGAGGAGCCGGACCACCCCTACACCATCGGGGAGATCACCGAGCCGGAGGACGCGCAGGAGGCCTGCGAGGACGTCGACGCCGTCATCCACCTCGCCGGTGACCCCCGCCCCGACGCCCCCTGGGACTCGGTCCTGGAGAACAACATCCACGGGACGAAGGTGATGTTCGACGCGGCGCTGGAGGCGGGTGCCGAGACGTTCGTCTACGCCTCCTCGAACCACGCCGTCGGGCACTTCGAGACCGAGCGCAAACCCGACCTCTACCGGACCGAGGACGACTTCCTGCTCGACGGCTCGGAGCTCCCGCGCCCGGGGAACTTCTACGGCGTCTCGAAGGCCGCGGGCGAGACGCTCGGCCGGTACTACCACGACGAACACGACATCTCCGTCTGCTGCATCCGCATCGGCAACCTCACCAAGGGCCACCCGCCCATCGACTACGAGCGGGGGCAGGCGATGTGGCTCTCCTACCGGGACTGCGCCCACATCCACGAGTGCGCCCTCGAAGCCGACTACGACTACGAGATCGTCTACGGCATCTCGGACAACGACCGGAAGTACTACTCGCTGGAACGCGCGAAGGAGGTGCTTGGCTACGAGCCACAGGACAACTCCGCCGAGTGGGACGGCGACGAGAAGGTCGTATGAGCGGATAAACGACCAACACCCCTAACAGGCAGAGAGGTTCCGCTTTTTGAATCCAACCCCGAACCTTCGATATTTAACTCGCTATTCTCGGAGTTAAACGTGTTCCGTGGCGCGAGCGCGTCGCCCGCCAGTCCCCGGGACGCGCAGGTCCGGTGGCGAGGGCCCCACCACGCACTCGCGGCAGGTGGACCGCTGGAACTCGTTCAGGCGGCCGTCGGGCCCTCCTCGGCCTCGGTCGCCGTCGGGGGCGCGGTGTCCTCGTCGTCGCGCCGGGCGTCCCGGACCACCAGCGCGAGCGCGCCGAGGCCGAGCAGCGTCACGATGGCGGTCACCAGCCCGCCGACGATCGGGAGCCGGCCCGCGAGCGCGACCAGCACGACACCGACGGCCAGGGCCAGCCAGCGGTTGTCCACGTCGGCGGCGTCGGTCAGCCACTCGCCGACGGTGTAGCCGCCGTACACCAGCCCCACCCAGAGCGTGAACAGGAACAGGAACAGCCCGAGCAGGCTCAGGGGGATGCCGATGATGGTGAGCGCGACCAGCACGAGCGCGATGGGGGCGACGAGGACCATCAGCAGGCCGACACCACCCGCCGCCAGCGGCGACTCGACGGCCCGGTCGGCGATCCGGCGGGAGACAGCCGGGAAGACGAGCAGCAGGGCCGCACCCAGCACGAGGTTGACGAGGACGCCGTAGACGCTCGCGACCCAGCCGGGCAGGAGCGCGTCGGCCGGCGACCCGATGCTGACGCCGCCGAGGTTGTCGTTCCGGACGACCGAGCCGCCGACGGCCGCCCCGTCGTTGCGGAACGACTCGGCGTCGTACTCGACACCGCCGTCGACGACCGCGGACCCGGCCAGGACGACGGACTCGCCGGCCAGCGTCGCGTCACCGCGGACCGTGCCCGCGAGGACGACGGACCCACCGGCCGCCTGCAGGTCGCCACCGACCTCGCCGCTCGGCGTGACCTCGATGCTCCCCGCCGCAGCCTCGACATCGCCGACGACGGTGCCGGCGATGCGGACGCTCCCGGCGGCCGCCCCCACGTTGCCGGTCACCCGACCGCTCTCGGTGACCGTCACGTCGCCGGCGAACGCCTGGAGGTTCCCGTCGACCGTCCCCCGCACGACGACCGACCCGCCGAACGCCTCGAGCCCGGCGACGGTCTCGCCCTCCGCAACGACGACCGTCCCGCCGGCGCGGCTCTCGGCGGCCGCGGACCCCGGGACAACTGCCAGTACCACGAGGAGCGCCACCAGGAGGGCGACGCCCCGACCGAACACCGAGTGCTGTCTCATAGCGCCGAGGATACGCCGCCCGGACAGATAACCGGTCTACAGATTCTCGGCGGATGAGAGGGGGACGTCGACGCCACGACGAGGGTGCCGGGCCCCAGGACGGCGCTCGCTCGGACGATTTAACTCCGGGGCCGGCGACGGACGGGTATGAGCGAACCCGGGGAGCCCGCGGCCGACGCGCCCGCCGCGTCCGAGCGCGGGCGGGAGGTCTGGATCGAGAAGTACCGCCCCCAGTCGCTGGACGACATCGTCGGCCAGGACACCATCGTCGAGCGGCTGAAGTCGTACATAAACCGGCAAGATTTGCCGCACCTTCTTTTTGCGGGGCCGGCGGGCGTGGGGAAGACCACCGCATCTGTCAGTATTGCGAGAGAAATCTACGGCGAGGACTGGCGCGAGAACTTCCTCGAGTTGAACGCCAGCGACGAGCGCGGCATCGACGTGGTCCGGGACCGCATCAAGAGCTTCGCGCGCGCGTCGTTCGGCGGCTACGACTACCGCGTCATCTTCCTCGACGAGGCCGACGCGCTCACCAGCGACGCCCAGGGCGCCCTGCGCCGGACGATGGAGCAGTTCTCCAACAACACGCGGTTCATCCTCTCGTGTAACTACTCCTCGCAGATCATCGACCCCATCCAGTCGCGGTGTGCCGTCTTCCGGTTCTCGCCGCTGGGTGACGACGCCGTGGAGGCCCAGATACGCCAGATCGCCGCGAACGAGGACATCGAGCTGACCGAGGACGGCCTAGACGCGCTCGTCTACGCCGCGGGCGGGGACATGCGCAAGGCCATCAACGGCCTCCAGGCGGCGGCCGTGATGGGCGAGGCCGTCGACGAGGAGGCGGTGTACGCCATCACCTCCACCGCACGCCCCGAGGAGATCAACGGGATGGTCCAGCGCGCGCTCGACGGGGACTTCACCGCCGCGCGCTCCCAGCTGGACGATCTCCTCACGGAGTCGGGCATCGCGGGCGGGGACATCATCGACCAGCTCCACCGCTCGGTGTGGGAGTTCGACATCGACGACGAGGCCGCGGTCCGGCTGATGGACCGGGTCGGCGAGGCCGACTACCGCATCACCGCGGGTGCCAACGAGCAGATCCAGCTCGAGGCGCTGCTCGCGTCGCTCGCGCTCGACGAGGAGTAGCGAGCCGGGGGCGGCCGCTGGAGGGCCGACCACACGGAGAATCGGAATCAGCCCGGAGTCGCCCGGTTCAGGCCGGGAGGCTGGGGCCGGGCAGACTCGGAACGCCAGGGAGTTCAGGCAGGTCGTCACCGGGGAGACCGGGAGCTCCGGGCGGCAGGTCGTCACCCGGGAGGCCAGGGGTCTCGGGCGGCAGGTCGTCACCGGGAAGACCGGGGGCCTCGGGCGGCTCGATCGGCGGAGCGCCGTCCCCGGGCGTCTCGCAGGGGTTCTCGCGCGTATCGGGGCTGATCTCGCACTCGACGGCACCGCCCTGGCCCGCGGCCTCGGCGGAGCCCTCGACCGTCACGGTCTGGTCGGCGGCATCGACACCGCCGCCACCGCCGACCTCGACCGTCTCGCCGCCACCGCTGACGGCGACGGTACCGTCCCCGCTACCCCCGTCCGGGCTGGCCGAGACCGTGGCGTCACCGAGCGCGCTCCCGGGACCGGCACCACTGCCGCCCTCGACGCTGACCTCGACACCGTCGGTACCGGCGTCGACGACGATGTCGCCGCCGCCGTCCTGAGCAGCCACGGGACTCGCGAGGAGCCCGAGTGCCAGGAGAGCTGTCAACGTTACCGTCGCGGCCGTCCGTACACGGATTGGTGCCATGTTACATACGGGGGCCGATGGTGATCGACCGTGTAGTTAGTGCCGGGACCCACCGGCGATTTAAATGAACGGTCAGTACAGCGGGGGTTCACACGGGAGCCCGGGTGGCGTGCCCACGAACGCCCGCCTGGGGGGCCCGCTCGCCGCCGGTACCAATCGGTTTTTCCACGCGTGCCGCACACCCTCTGCCATGACCGACCTGTCGCTCCCGGCCGAACCGGAGGTCCCCGACATCGCCGCGGACGGCGTCTGGCTGACCTGCATCGACTGCGGCGAGACCCACGCGCCGTTCGAGGACATCATCTACACCTGCCCGGACTGTGGGGCGCTGCTGGAGGCCCGCTACGACTCGTATCCCGGCTTCGACGCGTTCGAGGGCCCGAAGTCGGTGTGGCGCTACAGCGCCGCGCTCCCCTTCTCGGAGGGGGTAACGCTGCCGGAGGGGGGCACGCCACTCCACCGCGTCCCGCGCCTGGAGGACGACCTCGGCGTGCGGAACCTCCGCATCAAGCACGAGGGGATGAACCCGACGGGGAGCTTCAAGGACCGCGGGATGACCGTCGGCGTGAAGGTCGCGGAGCGACTCGGCGTCGACCGCCTCGCGTGCGCGTCGACCGGCAACACCTCGGCCGCGCTCGCCGCGTACGGCGGGCGCGCGGGCCTGGAGACGCTCGTCCTGCTGCCGGCCGGGAAGGTCGCCGCCGGGAAGATCGCACAGGCCGCGCTCCACGATGCGCGCATCCTGGAGGTCGAGGGGAACTTCGACGCGTGTCTCGACCGCGTCCAGGACCTCGCCGACCGCGGCGAGGCCTACCTCCTGAACTCGCTGAACCCCTTCAGACTCGAGGGCCAGAAGACCATCGGCCTCGAGATTCTCGAGGAGTTCCGCGACGACCACGGCCGCTTCCCCGACCGGGTCTGTCTGCCGGTCGGGAACGCCGGCAACACCGCGGCGCTGTACAAGTGCTTCCGCGAGCTGGTGCGGAGCGGCGCCCTCGCGCCCGGCGACGTGCCGAAACTGACCGGGGTGCAGGCCGAGGGCGCCGCGCCGATGGTCGAGGCCATCGAGGAGGGGCTCGAGGACACCCGGCGCTGGGAGGACGTCGAGACCATCGCGACGGCCATCCGCATCGGGAACCCGGTCAACGCGCCGAAGGCGCTACCGGGCATCCGCGAGACGGGCGGCACCGCGGTCGCCGTGAGCGACGACGAGATCACGACGGCCCAGCGCGACCTCGCGCGCGAGGGGGTCGGCGTCGAGCCCGCATCGGCGGCGAGCGTCGCGGGCCTGCGGAAGCTCCGGCGGGAGGGCGAGGTCGACGCCGGCGAGGACGTGGTCTGCCTGACGACGGGCCACCTCCTGAAGGACCCCGACGCCGCGGCGAAGGCGGGCGCCGACCCCGAACCCGTCCCGAACGACACGGACGACATCCTCGCGCACCTCGCCGGCGAGTCGGTCGCGGCCGGCGGGGCGGGCGAGGCGGGCGGTCCCCTCGCTCGGCTGAAGCGACTGTTCTGAGTCACGGGCGGCAGTCCGTCGCGGGAAGGGGGCGCTCCACCCGAAACGGTGGCGTGCGGAGCGACGACGGGCGTCTGACGCTCCCCGTGGGTACTTGTAACAGGGCTGCCCGCGACCCCGCATGGCCTCGACCGACACCGAGCCCGAGTCCGAGACGCAGTTCGTCCGGACCACGGGACTGGAGGAACAGCCAACCGACGAGCGCACGGCGTTGCGCGCCCGGGTCGCGGAACTGGAATCGGAGCTCGCGCGCAAGGAGGCCGTCCTCGCCGAGCGCAACGAGGAGATCGCCCGCCTCCGCCACCGACTGGACCAGCGCGAGCAGGCGCTCGCCGAGCGCGAGGCCGACCTCGAGGAGGCACGGGCGGAGCTCGAGAACGCGGAGGAGTGGGCAGAGTTCCTCGACCGCGAACTGCGCGCCCAGCGCGACCGCGTGGGCTCGCTGGAGGAGCGCGTCGAGTCCCTGGAGTCGCGCTCGCTCTGGGACCGGCTGACGGACCTGTTCTGACCCCGTATCCGGTCCGCTACCGCTCCAGCCGTGCCTCGATGAACACCCACGGCTCCGCCTCGTCGTCCTCGTCCAGACTGTCCGCCGCGCCCCACTCCCGTTCGACGCTGAAGCCGACCGTCCGGAGGTCCTCGCGGGTCGCCTCGGCGCCGGCCATCTCCCAGGCCATCCCGACGCCGCTGTCCAGCCAGTCCGGGTTCTCGCCGGTCCACGCCTCCCGGCCCTCGCAGACGAGGGCCCGGCCGCCCGGTCGGAGCACGCGGGCGAACTCCGCCAGCACCGCCGGGTGTTCGACCAGCGGGACGTGGATGAGCGACCAGTAGGCCACGACGGCGTCGAAGCTGTCGGCGGCGAACGGGAGTCGCGTCATGTCCCCCTGCGCGAGCGCCGCCCCGGGAACGTCGCCGGCAGCGATCTCCAGCTGCGCCCGGGAGACGTCCAGCCCGACGGCGGCCGTCGCCTCGTCGAGCCGCCCGAGGACCGGTGTTCCCGGCCCGCAGCCGGCATCGAGGACGCGGTCCGGGTCGGCCGAATCGAGGAGCGCATCGAGGGCCCGCACTCCCCCCGAGTCGCGCTGGGCACCGTAGGACGCCCCCAGTTCGTCGTACGAGCGACGGACCGCCTCCTTGTCGACCATCACCCGGACCGGCTCGGGCCGACGGGATGGGTCTTCCGGAGCCGTGCGGGCTCGTCCCGTGACCTCGCGACTCGGAAATAAAATCCAAAACCCGAACACCCACACGATATCTCAGTCGTTACCGTCCAGATTAAGATCCTTTTCCAGAATCAGACGGATAAATCCACTACCGCTCCTCGGCATCCGGGATGAGCGGCTCGTCGTCGGCCGCCTCGTCGGGGGCGTCGTCCCCCGTATCCGGTCGGTCGACATCGTTCGCGGCGGGCTCGTCGGGTTCGTCGTCGGCCACACCCTCGTCCGGGTCCTTCACGGCCCGGCCGAGGACCTTCCCGGCGACCATCCCGGGCACGTCCATCGGCGTGGTGAGGTACTCCTCGATGACGACCATCAGCACGGCGATGCCGAGGAAGAGGAGCGCCTGGTTCGTCTTCCCGTCGAGGAGGAACTCGACGCCGAGGTAGGCCACGGGGATGGCGAACGCCAGCGTCAGCGCGAGACCGACGGTGCCGAGGATGCTCCGGGCCATACGGGTGCGTGGGCAGCGGGGCCGTTTCGGGTTGTCGGTCCGACTGTCGCGTGGTCAGCCCTCCCGGTCGGCGAGAATCCGGTCGATGGCGTCCTCGGCGGCCGCGATGACGTCCTCCGGCGGCCGGGTGGCGTCGATGCGGACGAACCGACCGGGTTCGGCCTCGACGAGCTGCTCGTAGTTCGCCTGGACGGCAGCGAGGTGGCCGGCGGTCTCGAACTTGTCCGACGCGCCCGCGCGCTCGGCGCCGCTGCGCGGGTCGATGTCGAGGTAGAGGGTGGCGTCCGGCGGTCGGGTGAACGCCTCGTGGATGCCGCGGACGTACTCCATCGGCCGCTTCAGGTCGGTCGCTGCCTCCAGGGCGGCGCCCTGGTAGGCGTAGCGCGAGTCGACGTAGCGGTCCGAGACGACGACCCGTCCCTCGGCGAGCGCCGGCCGGACGACGTTCGCGAGGTGGTCGGCGTGGTCGGCGGTGTAGAGGAACAGCTCGGCGAGCGGGTCGGCCTCGTCGTCGCCGAGCGAGCGGCGGACGGCCTCGCCGTACCACGAGTCCGTCGGCTCGTGGGTGAAGACGGCGTCGGCCAGTGCGTCGTGGTCCCGGAGCGCCTCGTGGACCGTCGACTTCCCGGCCCCGTCGATCCCCTCCAGCGTGATGAGCATGGCCGACCGGTGGTCGGGGGTGGGCGAAAAGCCACCGCTCCGTCCACGGATAATCGCCCGGACATAGGTGCCACAATCCCCTTGTGCTGTCGTGCCCGACGGAACGGTAGATGGCAGCGTCTTCGGACCGTGACGGCCTCGGGTGGCTCCGGGCCGTGCAGGGGTCCCAGGTGTCGGAGGTGCTCGCGAGGGGGGGAGACCCACTCGACGCCGCCGACCTCTACCGCATCCGGTCGGTCCTCCGCGGGGGCGTCCTCGGCGCGGCGGTCGCCGCCGACGCGCTGGCGGTCCTCCTGTTCACCGGCGAGGTACTCACGGGCCGTGTCGCGCTGGTCGCCGGCGGGATCTGCGTGGTGGCCTTCCTCGCCGGCTACGCAGTGCAGATACGGGCGATAGCGCGCTGTTACCGGACACTCCCGGGCGGCGTGGCGCCGGTCGCGGTCGCGACGGCCACCCTCCCCGCGGGCGTCGCGCTGGGGATCCTGTCGGCGCTGGCGGTCGTGGTCCCGTTCGGGGTCGTGCGGACGCTGCTGCTGCTGGGTGTGGGCGTCGGTGCGGCCGCGCTGACCACCTGCGTCGCGCTCGGCGTGGTCTGTCAGCGCGCGGCCGTCCGACAGACCCGCCGCCCCAGTACGGGGCCGGCCAGCCCGAACGACTCGCCCTCGGCCGTGGACGACTGAGCCCCGAATCCGCCACCGGTGGTCCGTCCGGGGGCCGGGTGCCGCTTCGCGTGCCTTTACGTCGCCCGCGGCCGTCCAGTCGGGCATGAACGTGCTTGTCACCGGCGGCACCGGATTCGTCGGTCGGAACCTCACCCGTGAGCTCGCCGAGCGCGGCCACGACGTGACGGCGCTGGCCCGCACCCCCGGCGAGGTCGACCTCCACCCCGAGGTCGAGACGGTCGTCGGCGACGTGACCGCGTACGACTCCATCGAACCCGCGTTCGAGGGGCAGGACGCCGTCGTGAACCTGGTCGCGCTGTCGCCCCTGTTCAAGCCGAAGGGCGGCGACGAGCAGCACATGACGGTCCATCTCGGCGGCACACGGAACTGCCTGCAGGCAGCCGAGGCCCACGGCGTGGACCGGTTCGTCCAGATGAGCGCGCTCGGCGCGGACCCGGACGGCCCGACCCACTACATCCGCGCGAAGGGGCAGGCCGAGGAGGCCGTGACGGACGCCGACGTCGACTGGACCATCTTCCGGCCCTCGGTCGTCTTCGGTGACGGCGACGAGTTCGTCGGCTTCACGAAGCTGCTCGCGCCCCCGTACTTCACGCCGCTCCCGGGCGGCGGGAAGACCCGCTTCCAGCCGATCTGGATCGGCGACCTCGTCCGGATGCTGGCGATGGCCCTCGAGGGCGAGGTCCCCGAGGCGGAGGACGAGGACGACGACGGGCCGACCCCGGCCATCCGGCGGGTCGACGACGGGGCGGACGCGGGCGACGAGCCGAACCCGCACGTCGGGCGGACCTACGCCATCGGCGGTCCGGAGGTACTGACGCTCGCCGAGGTCGCCGAACTGGCCCACGCCGCCGACAACAAGCCTGTCAGCGTGGTGAACGTGCCGATGGGGCTCGCGGGCATCGGCCTGAAGACGCTGGGGGCGCTCCCCGGCGCGCCGATGGGCGGCGACCAGTACCGCTCGCTGAAGTTCGACAACACCACCGCCGACAACGATGTCGGGGTCTTCGGCTACGACGAGGCCGACCTGCGGACGCTGGCCGACTACCTGGGCGTCGACCTCGACGCCATCTGACGACACGAGGCGCCCGAACGGGCAGTCCGACGGCGAATCCTGGACAACACAAGCTATTTACCGCTCGTTCCGCCCCAATAATCCAAGCACAGGCTGGTGGGGGGAGACCGACATGTCACGTGACGATTCGACTCAACGTCATCCGCCGGACCCGGTAGCCTCGACGCTCTCCGGGCTGGGTGACGCGTCACCGGTGCTCGTCATGGCCGCCGCCGGGGCGGGGAGCGTGGACGCTGTCTGCCGGTCGCTCCTCGCACCGACCGACGGAACGGAGCAGGCCCTGGTCCTCTCGCTCACGGACGGGGTCGACGGCTGCCTGGAGCGGCTGGGCGACACCGCCGGACTGAGCACGGTCCACGTCATCACCACCCGCCAGGGGCCGTCGGCGACGACCGTCACCGCGGGGGAGACGACGGAGATCGTGACCCGGCGGATCGACGACCCCTCCGACCTCCCGCGGCTCGGTATCGCCGCCAGCCGGACGGTCACCGGGGCCGACGGCGAAGGGCGGTTCCGGGTCTGTATCGACTCCCTGACCGCGATGCTCCAGTACGCGGACCGGGGCCGGGTCTACCGCTTCGTGCAGGTGCTCCAGGACCGGCTCGCCCAGGCCGACACGGTCGCACACTACCACATGAACCCCGCGGCCCACGACGAGCAGACGGTCGAGACGCTCCGACAACTGTTCGACGCCGTCGTCGAGGTGTCGGCGGACGGCAGCGTGGAACTGGTCGAGTGAACGGATGAGTCGCCGCCACCAGCGGAGGACCGGGTGATGTCGCTCGACATCAGGGCGAAGTCGCTCGCCGCACGCCACGGCCTGGTGATCGCGGCCGTGCTGGTCCTCGTGGGGGCACTCGCGTTCGGCGGCGCCTTCCTGGTCTACACGAACCCCCCGACGGAGACGGTCACCGAACGCGTCGACCAGCAGCAGTTCGGGACGACCGCGGACACGAGTGCCGTCGTCACCGGGGAGAGCCCGCTGTACGAGCGTGGCGAGCGGCTCCGCGACCGCCCGGTCTACTTCATCAACGCGACCCCGCGGCTGACGCTCGTGACGAACACGTCGGTCCCGCCGGACGCGTCGGCCGCGGTCACCCAGCGCCTGGTGCTAGAGCAGGAGGCGACGCGCGGCGGCGAGCCGTTCTGGGCGTCGCGTCAGGTGCTCTCGGCGACCGACCGACGGGTCGATGACGGCCGGCTCACCACCCGGACGGCGGTCAACATGTCGGCGGTCGTCGACCGCGTGGCCGAGAAGCGCGAGGCCATCGGCGGCATCGGGACCTTCACGACCCGGGTCCGGCTCACGACGACCTACGAGACGGAGACGTACAGCGGCGAACTGGAGACGACGGCACCCGTGGTCGTCACCCGCCGGGCCTACTGGCTGGACGGCTCGCTCGCCGCCAACCGGACGGAGTCACGGACCGTCCGCCGACAGGTCGAGGGGAGTCCCGACACCGGGACGGCCGCCGGCCTGGCCGGCGCCGGCCTGCTCGCCGTCCTGCTCGCCGGCGCCACCGGACTGGTCTACGTCCGTGACCCCGACCTCGACGCGATGGAGACCGAACTGGCGCGCACCCGCTACGACGAGTGGATCTCCCGGGGGGAGATCCCGACGAAGGCCGAGAAGCAGTACATCCGCATCGACACCCTCGAGGACCTGGTCGACATCGCCATCGACTCCGGGAAGCGGGTCATCTACGACGAGGGGTACGACGCGTACGGCGTCGTCGACGCCGACATCGTCTACTACTACACGCCCGGCGAGAACGACTTCGCCGACTGGCTCGGCGTGTGAACGTCGCGTCCTCCCCGGGCACCCACCTCAAGACGTATACCCCGCGCCCACGGAATCACGCGCGGATGCAGCGCTCGCCAGCGACCACGCCACCGGCACGCCGATGACCCTCCGGGAGCGCGCCGCCGACGTCGGCACGGTCCTCGTGGTCGTGCTGGTCGTCGTGCTCCTGTTCGGACAGCTGCTGGGCCAGCCCGTCCTCCTGGGGTACGTCACGACGGGCAGCATGGAGCCCGCGCTCTCACCGGGCGACGGGTTCGTCGCGGTCCCCTCGGTCGTCGCGGGCGACCCCGCGCCGGGCGACGTGGTCGTGTTCCGCGCCGAGGAGGTCCAGGGCGGGGGCCTCACGACCCACCGGGTCGTCGACGAGACGCCCGAAGGGTACGTCACGAAGGGCGACGCCAACCCGTTCACCGACCAGGACGGCGGGGAACCGCCCGTGACCGAGGACCGTATCGTCGCACACGCGTTCCAGTTCGGGGGGAGCGTCGTCGCCATCCCGTTCCTCGGTGACGCCGTCGGCGGCCTCCAGGCGCTGGTGGCGGTGCCGTTCTCGATATTCGGCGCCGGTAGCTCCGGGACCGTCCTCGTGTTCGCCGGCATCGCGCTGTTCGTCCTCGCGGGCGCGCTCGGGGAGGGCCGGCAGACCGACCGGTCGCGCGACCGCGCGAACGTCCTGCGCGCGTGGACCGTCGTCCTGTTCGTCGCCGTCGTGCTCACGGGCGCGGCGACGGCGGGGATGGTGCTCCCGTCGGGCACGCACGACGTCGAGTTCGCCGTCGCCGAGGACCCCGGCGAGGACCCGCAGGTCGCCCGTCCCGGCGGGACGGCGTCGCTCAGCTACGAGGTCCACAACGGCGGCGCCATGCCGGTGCTGGTGATGACCGACCCCCTGGCGTCCGGGACGACCACGGACCCGAACCGGGCGACACTGGGCTTCGACCAGCGCACCTCGGTCACCGTCCGGATGGACGCCCCCCGCCGGGAGGGGACCTACACCCGCCCGGTCCGGGAGTCGCGCTACCTGCTCGTCCTGCCACCCGGGCTGCTGGCCGCGCTCCACCGGGTTGACCCGCTGCTCGCGCTGCTCGCGGTCGATACCGTCGTGGCCGGCTTCGTCGTCACGGGCGGCGTGGCGATATTCGGAACGGGCTACTTCCGGATGCGCGCGACGCCGAACGTGCCGCTGTCGGTGCGGGCTCGGCGAAGGTGGCGGCAGTTCCGGCGGTAGCCCCCGTTGCGGCGCTCCCACCGTCCGCCGCCTTACGCAGTCGCGGTCTTCGTCTCGCTGTCGGTATTCCCGTCGGCGTCGTAGCCGACGACATCCAGCGTGTACGTCTCGCCGGACTGGAGCTGGTAGTCGGGGTCGTCCGGCTGGATGGTGATCTTCTTGACGTCGTACTTCTTCCCGGAGGCGCTGTCCGTCCTGGTGGCCCGCGTCGTCCCGCTGCTGTCGGTGATCTCGTACTCCACGCGGTCCAGGTCCTTGTCGCCGTCCTTGTCTTGGACCTGAACCTTCCCGATGCCCCAGTCGTTGCTGTTGCCGTTCGCGTTGGCGCTGAACTTCTTTACCTGTTTGACCTCCACGGCGGACTTGACGTTGCCCGCCTCCGCGGTCACCTCGCGAGTCGCCGTGAACGAGAACTCGGTCGGCGTGGTGCTCCGCGGCGCGCTGACCTGGATAGTGAACGGAACCGTCGTGTTGCCGACGGCGGCCTCGATGTCGACGGTCGCGGTATTGCCCTGCAGGACAGGGAACGTGACGCTGCAGCCCGAGTCGTTCTGCGGGTCGTACAGCGTCCCGTCCGAGCAGGTGTTCAGCGAGACGGTGACGGTCGCGTCGTCATCGAGAGTGTTCGTGATGTCGACCATCGGGTCCTGCTTGTTCTTCTGCACGGGGCCGCGGAGTTCGATTCCGACCAGCGCGTTCGCGTCGCTCGCCGTCTCGATGCTCACCCCCCGCCCTGCCGTCACGTTCGAGAAGCCCAGCGTCTCCGAGGTCGCCAGCAGGCCGCCGCCGGCCATGAGCCCCAGCGCCGCTCGGCGCGTGACCTGCTTCTTCCCGGGCATGGTCAGGGTGGCTCCTCCATCCCGCCGAGCCGGTACTTGCGGTTCTGGTACGTGTGGACGACCGCTGAGACCGCGAACAGGGCCAGCACCAGCGCGGCCCACCCCAGCGTCGGCACGGGGTCGGTCGGGACGACGTCCGTCCAGAGCCCCGCGAGGACGGCGAAGCCGAAGGTCGTCAGCCCGAGGTAGTAGACGCCCCAGGGGACGGAGTCGCCGGGGACCACGTCCAGGTAGACGTCGAGCTGGTCGGCGCGCTCGGTCAGCTCCACCTCGCCGTCCTCGTAGATCACCATCCCGGCGTCGTGCAGCGTCGGCAGATGGGTCTGCTGGAGCGAGGTGTAGACGCGCTTGCGCTCGGCGGACGTGAGTTCGGGGATCTCCTTCTCCAGTTCCCAGGCCGCGACCTGCTCGGCCAGGTCCGAGAGCGTCGCCGGCGTCTCCTCGTGCTTGCAGTAGTGGATGACGTAGCGACGGCGGTGGCTGCTCAGGAGGTCGAAGATCTCCCCCTCGTCCACCTGACCCACCACCTGGTCGGCTGTCGCGTCCTGGCTGGCCTGTGCCATCGATGACGTACTGTTCAGCCGTACCGGTTGGCAGTTGAAGAGTATTGCGGCACGCTTTGCTGGTTCAAGCCGGGCTTTCCCGGTTGTGAACGGGGTTTCAAGCCCAACAATACAAAGTGGATGTGGCATAGAGGTGGGGTCACGATGGCAATGAATCGGCGGAACGTCCTGATCGGACTCGGTGCGGTGGCAGTGGGTGGTGGGGCCGCGTTCGGCTCCGGCGCGTTCAGTCAGGTGGAAGCGGCGCGGACAGTGGATGTCACGACGACGGGCGACGCTAACGGGTTTATCGGAATTGAGGGGGATAACGAGTACGTCAATAACGACGCTGATTCATCCAGTTCAGAACTGACAATCGATCTGGGGGCACCTGGTGACCAGGCGTTTAATCCGAACGCAGTAACGGAGCTCGACGGGGTAGTGACAATAACCAATAATAATCAAGAAGGCGAGGCGGTCGACATCTCGCTCAGCACCGACGGTGGTTCTACGACGAGTAACAGCGTCACAGTGACACTCGACAGTGCGGAAGTCACGTTCACTGTCGATTCAGACCCCAGTACGTCCGGGGATCAGACTGGAACGATAGCCGATGGTTCGACGGCCGAGTTGGATGTCTCGGTGGACACGGGCGCTGGTAGCGGAGACGGGACCACGAGTGCGGACCTCACAATCGTCGCGGAAGACTCCTCACCCGAAGACGCTGCGTAACGAGAACGCTGAGCCTTATTGCTGGACATCCTCAAAAGCTCGACTCGAGAGGGTCATTGGTCGCCTCAACAGTAAAGACTGGAACTATCCCCTCGTAGGGATCCACACGATTTCGTCCCCTCAAGCCCACCTTTCAGCCCTTCACGCTACTCAATACAAAGAGGCTAGCGCCCTACCCCGATTAGTGACCACGCACGATGCGCACCCGCGCCCTCGCCGTCGTCGTCCTCGTCGCTGCGCTCGCAGTGCCGACGGCGGCGGTCGCGGTGGGCGAGCAGGAGGAGGTCGGCCCGGTCACCCTCGAATCCACCAGCCCGTACGCCACGGTCGAGGACGGTGAGCTCCGGGTCGCGTTCGAGGACCTGAACGACCGGGCCACGACCACCACCCACGACGTCTTCCGGATCACCGCCGGCGCCGGCGAACCGGTCCGGGTGTGGGTGACCGTCGAGGCCGAGCCGGGGGTCACGGCGTACCGTGGCGACGACCCGAGCGCGACGCTCGGTGGGGAGTCCACGGCCGTCACCCTCTCGGACGGCGAGTCGCTGCCCGTCGGCTTCGAGATCGACACCTACGGCGCGAATCCCGACTCGGGGACCGTGACGGTCCACGCCGAACCCGTCGAGACCGAGACGGCGACCGAGGACGGGGGCGGGAGCGGTGGTGGCGGCAGCGGCGACGGAGCCGACGACTCGGACGACGACACGACCGCGACACCGGCCGGGCCGGCCCTGACCGTCGTCGACGCGGACCTCGACAGCGCGCGCAGCGTCGTCGGGGCGCCGGTCCGGGCGACCGCGACCGTCGAGAACAGGGGCGGCGAGGCGGGCACGACGACGGTCGCGCTGACCGTCGACGGCGAGCAGGTGGCCGAGCGTCGGGTCCGGGTGCCGGCGGGGGCGTCCCGCGAGGTAGCCTTCGAGCGGTCGTTCGACGCACCCGGCGAGTACGAGGTCGCCGTCGGCGGCGTCCCGGCCGGAACCGTGACGGTGAGCGAGCCGGGCGGCGTCGAGGTCGTCTTCGGTGACGGGACGACCGGCGGGAGGGTGACCGAGCGGTCCGGGCTCCCCGAGGTGAGCGGCGGGGAGACGCGGGCGGTCATCTCCGGCGGGGGCGGCGACGGGCCCGCCGCGACGGTTCGGCCGGGCGAGCGGGTGAACCTCTCGGCCGCGGGCTCGGTCGTCGGGAGCACTGCTGGACTCGGCACCGACCGGGCGCTCCGAATCGTCGACGTGGCGGTCCCCCCCGAACGAGAGGGCGAGTCGGCGACGGTCCGGATGGGCGTCGACCGGGCGGCGTTCGAGGGGGGCGACCCCGCCGACGCCCGGCTCGCGCAGCTCGGCGACGACGGCTGGACCTTCCTGGAGACGCGGGTGGCCGACCGGACCGACGAGACCGTGGTGCTGGCGGCCCGGACCGACGAGTTCGGTACCGTGGCCGCGTTCGCGTCGTCGGGCGTGACCTACGAGTGGACGCTCCCGGACGGGACGACCGTCGCGGGCGACCGGGTCCGGCCGACGTTCGAGACGCCCGGTCGGTACGAGCTGTCGCTGGAGGTCACCGACGCGGCGGGGAACCGGGACCGGACCAGCCGGTCGGTGCTGGTGAACGACCGGCCGTCGGTCCGGATCGAGGCCCCGGGGAACTCGACGGCCGGTGAGCCGACGACACTCCGGGCCAACGTCACGAACGAGTTCGGCAACACGACCGTGACCTGGACGTTCGGGGACGGGTCGACGGCGACCGGGCTGTCGGTCACACGGTCGTTCGCGTCGGGCGAGGTGGTCGAGGTGCAGGTGACCGACGAGTACGGGGCCAGCGCGCGCGCCGAGCGGACGATGGTCACCGGGAGCGGGCCGGGCGGGAGCCCGAGCCCGTCGTTCCTGCCGTACGTCACCCCGCTTGACGTTCCGGTGCCGGCGTTCGGCGGGCTCGTGGCGGTCGGCGTGGTCGCGGCGGCGTTCGTGTTCGTGCGGTCCGGGCTGTCGCTTCCGGGGCTGTTCGGCGGCCTGGCCGGCTACGCACGGGCCCTGGCGCGGAGCGGCCCACGGATCACGGCGCTGTCGGGCGCCACGTGGGACCCCGAGGGCGGCTGGATCCGGATCGACGAGCTGCGGGTCGAGGCCGACGGGCTCCTCGAGACGGTCGAGATCGTCGTCACCGACGGCGACGGGGCGGAGATCGTGCGCAAGACCATCGAGACCGAGTCCGGCGAGGTCTACAGCGCGAGCCCCGAGCGGATCCGCATCCCCGGCGGCCTGGACGTCGACGGCGGAACGTTCGGCCTCCAGGTCCGGGCGGTCGACGCGCGCCAGCGGACCGGCGTCCGGAACCGGAGCCAGAGCGACCTGCTGGAGGCCGAACCCTCCGGCGAGACCGTGTGAGCGGTCCCCGACCCCCGTAACGGACCCGTTTCGGCCGAAAACTTATCCTACGGCGGCGCCCGGCTGTGTGATAGTGACCGTCAGATGAAACTCGCGATGATCGGCTTCGGTCAGGCGGGCGGGAAGGTACTCGACCGGTTCCTCGAGTACGACCGCGAAGAGGGAAGCGAAATCGTCCGCGCCGCCGTGGCCGTCAACACCGCGAAGGCGGACCTCATGGGCCTGGACAACGTGCCCGAGGAGAACCGCGTCCTCATCGGGCAGGCGCGGGTGAAGGGCCACGGCGTCGGGGCCGACAACGAGCTCGGCGCCGAGGTCGCCGAGGAGGACATCGACGAGATCCAGTCCGCCATCGACAACATCCCCGTCCACGAGGTCGACGCGTTCCTCATCATCGCGGGGCTCGGGGGCGGCACCGGCTCCGGCGGCGGCCCGGTGCTGGCGAAGCACCTCAAGCGCATCTACACCGAGCCGGTGTACGCGCTGGGTATCCTCCCCGGCTCGGACGAGGGTGGCATCTACACGCTGAACGCGGCGCGCTCGTTCCAGACGTTCGTCCGCGAGACGGACAACCTGCTCGTCTTCGACAACGACAACTGGCGCCAGTCGGGCGAGTCCATGGAGTCCGGCTACTCGGACATCAACCGCGAGATCGTCGAGCGGTTCGGCATCCTGTTCGGCGCCGGCGAGATCAAGGAGGGCGGCGAGGTGGGCGAGTCCGTCGTCGACTCCTCCGAGATCATCAACACGCTCGCCTGTGGCGGCGTCTCCACGGTGGGCTACGCCAGCGAGACGCTGGACCGCGACCGCAAGGGCGGCCTGCTCTCGAAGTTCACCGGCAACGACGAGGAGGAGATCGACTCCACCTCGACCACGAACCGCATCACCTCGCTCGTCCGGAAGGCGACGCTCGGGCGGCTCACGCTGCCCTGCGAGGTGGGTGGGACCGAACGGGCACTGCTGGTCCTGGCGGGCCCGCCGAAGTACCTCAATCGGAAGGGGATAGAGCGCGGGCGGAAGTGGCTCGAAGACGAGACCGGCTCGATGGAGGTCCGGGGCGGGGACTACCCCCGCTCGAAGGACGACAAGGTCCGCTCGGTCGTCCTCCTGTCGGGCGTGACGAACGTCCCGCGCATCAAGGAGCTCCAGCAGGTCGCCGTCGAGGCCCAGGACAACATCGACGACCTCCGTGATGCCTCCGCCGAGAACCTCGACCGCCTCGTCCACGACGACGACGAGGAGCTGGAGCCACTGTTCTAGGACTAAGAGGGCCCGCCCCCTCACGTCGCCCACGTGCCCGACGCCGATCCCCACGTCCTCGTCCCGTTCGACGCGCACCGGCCGAAGAGCCGGCTCGCCGACACCCTCGACGAGTCCGAGCGCCGCGCGTTCGCGACCACCATGCTCGAGGACGTGCTCGCCGCCCTCGACCGGGCCGGCCTCGAACGGACCGTCCTCTCGACCGCGCCGCTGGACGACGCCCCGGACCGCGACGTGCCCGTGATCGTCGACGACCGGCCGCTGACGACGGCGGTGAATGCCCGCCTCGCCGGCGACCTCGTCGGCGCGGCCGAACCGCCCGTCCCCGCCCACGAGCGCCCCGTCGCGGTCGTGATGGCGGACCTGCCGCTGGTGACGCCCGGGGCGCTCGGGCGGCTGGTGGCCGCCGACGGCGACGGCCCTCGCCCGGACGTGACGATGGCGCCGGGGCTCGGCGGAGGGACGAACGCCCTCTGCGTTCGGGACCCCGCCTTCCGCGTGGACTACCACGGCGCCTCCTGTCACGACCACCGCGAGGGCGCCCGCGACCGGGGGCTCTCGGTCGCCACCGTCGACTCGTTCCGGCTGGCGGTCGATGTCGACGAGCGGGCCGACCTCGTCGAGATACTGCTCCACGGCGAGGGGACCGGGACCCGGGCGTGGCTCCGGGCCGCCGGCTTCGAACTCGCGGCGGGGGAGGGACGCGTACGCGTCGCCCGACGGAGCGACGAGCGTGCCTGAGTCGGTCGTGGCACCGGGCGTAGTACCACCCGGCACCGGGACACAACGATTTTGACGCTTCCCATCCAACAGGACCTTGCGCGAGCGTGGTTCGCGCGGTGCATCGGGTAGTGGCGCGGGGACGGTTTCACAGGAGGGCACCCTGCTCCCCGGGCCACCCGGGCATCCCGTTCTGCGACGGCCGGTCGATACCGGATAGCGACGCTGTTCCCGTCCGGTTGCTACCGGGATGCGGGTGGAGGGAGATGCAGAACGAGGAGACGCGGCTCGAACCGGTTCGGACCGCTTCCGTCGGTGTTCCCGCCGGGGACTCCACCACCGCATCGGACCGACCACGCACGACCGACCCATCGACCACGACCCGACCGGTGCGGCCCGGGCGAACCGAACCGTTTTGTCGGTCGCTCCCCCAGAGCGCGCCGTGGTATCGATACCCGGGACCGAGGAGTACGGCGTCGACCTGGCCATCAGCGAGGGCGCCGTCGACGACTTGCTGGGGACGACGCCGGCCGACGTGGCCGCCGCGCCCGAACTCTCCTTCGCCCGGAACGTCTTCCTGCCGCTGACAACGGCCTGCCGGTACACCTGCACGTACTGCACGTACTACGACCCGCCGGGCGAGGCCTCGCTCATGTCGCCGACCGAGATCCGCGAGACGGTCGAGCGCGGGGCCCGTGCCGGCTGCACGGAGGCGCTGTTCACCTTCGGCGACGACCCGGACGACCGCTACGACGCCATCCACGCCCAGTTGCGCGAGTACGGCCACGACTCCATCCACTCCTACCTGCGCGAGGCGTGCGAGATCGCCCTCGATGCGGGCCTGTTGCCCCACTCGAACCCGGGCGACCAGACCCGCGAGCAGATGGCCGCCGTCGCCGATGTGAACGCCTCGATGGGCACGATGCTGGAGACGACCGCCGACGTGCGCGCCCACGGCGGTCCACGGGCGAAGAGCCCCGGCCAGCGGCTGCGGACCATCCGGACCGCGGGTGAACTGGGCGTGCCGTTCACCACGGGCATCCTCGTCGGCATCGGCGAGACGCGCCGGGACCGCGCGGTCTCGCTGCTCGCCATCCGCGCGCTGCACGAGCGGTACGACCACGTCCAGGAGGTCATCGTCCAGCCGGTCAGCGAGAACGAGCGCTGGCGCGGCGGGGAGCCGTCGCTCGACGAGCTGCGCGAGGCGGTCGCGATGGCGCGTGCCTGCCTCCCGCCGGAGGTGAGCGTACAGGCACCGCCGAACCTCGCGCCCGTCCGCGAGTTGCTCGACTGCGGCATCGACGACCTCGGC
Source organism: Haloglomus litoreum (assembly GCF_029338515.1). Classification (GTDB taxonomy): domain Archaea; phylum Halobacteriota; class Halobacteria; order Halobacteriales; family Haloarculaceae; genus Haloglomus; species Haloglomus litoreum. Next base: position 3,970,958 of record NZ_CP119988.1, read on the forward strand.
GGCGTCTCCCCCGTCACGGTCGACCACGTCAACCCGGACTACGAGTGGCCCGAACTCCGGCAACTCGAGGACCTGGCCGACGAGGCCGGAGTCCCGCTGCGCGAACGGCTCCCGGTCTACGAGCGGTTCCTCGCCGAGGGTGGGCGGGCGTGGGTCGCCCCGCCCGTCCGCCGGGCGCTGCGGGCCGAGGACGACGCCGGCGCGCGCTACCGGGCGGTGCTGGACGGAACAGCGTCGGGAGCGGCGGGCGACTGAGAACGCGGCCTGGCGACCGCGTGCGGCCCGCGACGAACGCCGCCGTGCCGACGGGCCGATGGTCGACGACTCCGGCCGCGTCCCGTACCCGTGGGTCGGGAGACCCGGGGCCACGGAGCGGGAGAGTTTGGACGAACCTGAGACGGAGCCGGGACGCTCTCGACCCGGAGACCGCCCGAATCTCGAAAAATCGGGATATAGCCCTCCAGCATCCGTTCTGCCGTGATGCGACCAGAGTTCACGCGGCGACAGTTCGTGGCGGCGACCGGAGTGACGGCCACGACCCTCCTCGCGGGCTGTACCGGGTCCGGTGGCGGCGGGGACGGGAACGGCGGCAGTGACGGCGGCGACGGAGGGGCCACGCCGACGGACGACGGGATGGGGATGGAGCCGACGGACCCGGCCAGCGCCGAGCGCGTCTCGGTCGACCGCTTCAGCGAGGCGGCGGGCACGCTGATGGTCCGCACGGAGGAGAACGGCCTCCCCGGCCCGGACGAACCCGTCGACTTCGACCAGGCGCCGTTCGTGACGAAGGGCCTCGGCCCCGACGGCGGTCACGTCACCTACTACAACTTCGACGTCCAGCCGACCACCCCGGCACCCATCTTCGTGCTGTTCCGCGAGGGCGCGGACACGCCCGTCGAGGGCCAGCTCAACGTCATCGACGCCGTCCCCGGCGACGAGGGGTACAACGACTTCTGGCACGTCCACGCCGTGACCGTGCCCGAATCGTACGAGGCGAACACCGTCACGAGCCGACAGGCCATCGCGGACGCGGGCTACGAGGTGACGGCGACGGACATGCTCGTCAACTGCCCGGTCGTCCCGGACGGCTCGACGGCGACGATGCGCGGTGGCGACAGCGACCCCGGCCTCGTCGAGGGCTGGTACCGGGGTACGGTCGTCTCCTACTTCCAGTTCACCGAGGCGCCGCTGACGAGCAGTGGCGAGTCGGTTCCGCTCTCGCCCATCTGGGTCACGTTCAACGTGAACCCGGGCGAGGACGGCGGCGGCCCACCCTCCGGATTCCGGACCGAGGCGGGGAGCGACCGGACCCACAACGTCCTCGCCACGGTTCCGGGGCAGGAGGGCTACTCGCCGCTCTGGCTCGTCAACATCTACGACAACGCCGACTTCGAGGCGGTGTCGGACCTGGACTCCGCGCAGGCCGCCGAGGTGCTCGCCTCCGGCGCGGCGACGGTCAACTGCCCGGTCGTCGCGTTCCCCTGAGGAGCCGGGGTGAGGACACGAGAGCGTCTCAGTCGTCGGCGCTGGCGGGTTCGCCCGCGGGGTCGCGCTCGGCCGGGTGGAGGAGCGGCGTGCCGTCTGCCCGCGGGCCCAGTTCGGGGCCGTGGGGCCCCTCGTCGTCGAGGACACGGCGCTGTTCGTAGTCCGTCGAGCGCTCGACGGGCACCCGGCCGACCGCGCGGATCATCCGCGCGTACTCGTCGAACGAGCGGAACTCGCCGTGGCCACCGCCCGCGCGCTTCGTGATCTCCTCGGAGAGGATGGTCCCCATGAAGTCGTCCGCGCCACACGAGAGCATCTTCAGTCCCTGCTCGTCGCCGTACTTCACCCACGAGGACTGGATGTGCTCGACGTTGTCGAGATACAGGCGCGACACCGCGATCATCAGTTCGTCCTCGTGGACGGTCGCGCCGCCGTCGACGACGCCGCGCTCGTACAGCGGCGTCGTCTCGTGGACGAACGACAGCGGGACGAACTCCGTGATGGCGCCCGTGCGGTCCTGCAGGTCGCGCACGCGGTCGAGGTGGAGGGCACGGTGGGCCTCGTTCTCGACGTGGCCGTACATGATGGTCGCGGTCGTCGGGAGGCCCGCCTCCGCGGCTGCCTCCATCGCGTCGAGCCAGTCGTCGGTGCCGATCTTGCCGGGGCAGATGACATCACGCACCTCGTCGACCAGTATCTCGGCCGCCGTTCCGGGGACCGAATCGAGGCCCGCCTCCTGCAGCCGCCGGTACGTCTCCCGGTAGGAGCGGTCGGTCCCGCGTTTGGCGTGGTAGGCCTCCTCCGGCGTCATCGAGTGGAGGTGTGCGCCGTCGACGGACATCGCGCGCATCTGCTCGACGTACGTGCCGGGGTCGGTCTCGTACCGTTCGGGCGGCTTGTAGTTCACCTCGCTCGCAGGATCGTCGTACGAGGCGAGCGCCTCGTGGTGGTCTTCGTCCAGCGCGAACGCCGGGTGGAGCCCGGAGACGGAGGTGACCTCGTAGATACCCCGGTCGAGGGCGTCCCGGACGATGGCGCGGGATTCGGCGGGGGTCTTGGTGAACCCGGCGTGTTCGACCTCCGAGTCGCGCTCGAAGTTCGCCGCGGTGTCCTTGAAGTTGCAGAACAGACAGCCCGTGTTGCACGCCGTCGTGACGTTGTTGTTGAGGTTCGCGACGAAGGTGACCGCCTCACCGACGACCTCGGCACGCCGGCGGTCGGCGGCCTCGAGGACGAGTTCCTTGCGCGCGTCGTCGATGCCGTCCGCGTCGGTCCCCGTGGTGAGGAGTTCGATGGCGTCGTCGACGTCGAGGCGCTCGCCCGAGCGGGCCTTCGCGAGCGCGTTCTCGAACGACTGGTCCGTGACCGGCCGGTGCTCGAACCCGAACCGGCCACGGGGGACGCCCGTGTCGGCGGGCGCCTCGAACGTATCCATGCCCCACCCTCTCATGCGGAGGTACAAATGCACAACGGGTAGCGGCTGGCCGTGCGGGGCCCGTGTCCTCGTCGGCCCGGGAGTCGTCGTCCCCGGGAAGCGGTCGCCGGACTGGGGGGTGGCCGAGCCGTTCGCGTCCAGATTGAAGTGCCGGCCCGCTGAAGCGCCGCGTATGTACGACGAGATCCTCCTCCCGACGGACGGGAGCGCCCACGCGACGGCCGCGGCCGAGCACGCACTGGCGCTGGCGCGCGCGTTCGACGCGACCGTGCACGTCCTCGGCGTGGCCGACGTCGACCGGGCGGCCGGGCTGTTCAACGCCGGCGGCGTGGACGAGGCGTTCGTCGAGCGTGTCGAGCGCGACGCCCAGCAGGCCGTCGACCGGACCGCCTCGCTGGCGGCCGACGACGACCGGCTGGAGACCGTGGTCGTCGACGGCGACCCCGGCGAGGCCATCGTCGACTACATCGAGGAGGCGGGTCTCGACGCCGTCGTCATGGGAACCCACGGGCGGCGGGGGATCCGCCGGTTCATCGCCGGGAGCGTCACCGAGCACGTCATCCGGGTGGCCCCGGTCCCGGTCTTCACCGTCCGTCGACCGGACGACGTCGGCGAGGGCGACGAGTCGACCGGCGCGACCGGTGACCTCCCGCGCTACGAGCGGGTGCTCGTGCCGACCGACGGGAGCGACACCGCCGAGCGGGCCGTCGAGCACGCGCTCGCCATCGCCGAGGCGTTCGACGGCGAACTCCACGCCCTCAACGTCGTCGACGTGGGGGCCGTCGCGTCCAGTTCCGACATCGTCCCGTCGGAGACCGTCATCGAGTCGCTGACCGACCGGGGCGAGGCGGCCGTCGCCGACGTGGCCGAGCGGGCCGGCGAGCGCGGTGTCGAGGCCACCACCGACGTCCGGCAGGACTTCCCCGGAAGCGGCATCCTCGGCTACGTTCGCGAGCAGGAGATCGACATCGTCGTGATGGGGACGCACGGCCGGACCGGCCTCGGTCGGGTCCTGCTCGGCAGCACGGCCGAACGGGTCATCCGCCGCGCGGAGGTCCCGGTCTGTGCGGTTCCCGCCGAGGGACGGAAGGAGGCGATGGAGGAGGAGGGCGTGCCCGAGGATAGCGAGGCCGGCGAGGACGAGGACTGACCCCGTGAGCGCGAAGCGCCTCTTCGTGAGCGTCGACCTCGACGGCCTCGCCGACGCCGTCCGCGAGGCCCAGGCACCGTTCCGCGACCAGCCGGGCGTCGACCCCACCGACCCCGAGCAGGTCCACGTGACGCTGAAGTTCCTGGGCGACACCGACCCGAACCGGCTCGACGAGCTACACGAGGCGCTCGCGGGGGCCGTCGCGGACGCCGACGTGGGGCCCTTCGAGGCGACGTTCGGCGGCTACGGCGTCTTCCCGTCGCTCGACTACATCAGCGTCGTCTGGCTCGGCGTCCGCGAGGGGGGTGCGGCGCTGACCGCGCTCCACGAGGCCATCGAGGCCCGGACGACCGACCTCGGGTTCGACCCGGAGGGCCACGACTTCACCCCTCATGCGACCATCGCGCGGATGCGCGACGCCCGCCGGAAGGAGCACGTCCAGCAGGTCGTGCGCGAGCGCGACCCCGACGTGGCCCGGCTCGACGTCGAGGAGGTCCGGCTCACCGAGAGCACGCTGACCGACGACGGCCCGGTGTACGAGACGGTGGCGGCGTTCGGGCTGTGATGCGATTCTCGTCCGTAGGGAATCACCGCTCGCGTTCAACTCGTCACGGCGTATCCCTCCACCCGTGATGACCGAAACCTCCACCACGACCGTCCCGACCAGCGCCCGAATCTGGCCGCTCGGCTTCCTGGGATTCCTCGCGTTCCTGGGGTTCCAGGGGTTCCAGCGGGGCGACCCGCTGTTCCTGTTCTGGTTCGCGTTCGCCGGGTTCTTCTCCTTCTTCGGCTACCGGTGGCCCCGGCTCCGCTACGTCGGACTCCTCGGCATCGTCGGCCTGGCGGTTGCCGTCCTCGGGTTGTTCGGTGTCTTCACCGTCTGATCGCGCCGCCCCGGCCGTTCGTGAGCGTTCCCCGCGGACTCTCGCCCCTGTTTAGGCCCGCCGAAAACATCAGTTCCGTGACAGTTATGCCGAGCGGCACAGTAGCCCGGATATGGCCGACGTGACCCTCGCGGCGCTGGTGCTCGTGTTCGTCGCCGGGCTCATCACGGCACTCGCGACGGGGCTGGGGGCGTTCCCCTTCTTCGTCCTCGAGGAGGTGAGCGACCGGCTCAACGTGGCGCTCTGGGGACTGGCGTCCGGTATCATGCTCGCGGCGTCGCTGTTCGGGCTCGTCCGGGAGGGGCTGGCCGAGGCCGAGCGCGGGCCGCAGTTGCTCCCGCTCGGCCAGTACAGCGGCGAGGTGGCTGTGGGACTCGGACTCCTCGCGGGCGTCCTGCTCGTGGTCGTCGCCCACGAGATCGTCGAGGGCTCCGAGGTGAACCCCCGGCAGTACGAGGAGGCCGACTTCAGGAAGCTGGTGCTCATTCTCGGCATCCTGACGGTCCACTCCTTCCCGGAGGGCGTCGCCATCGGCGTCGCGTTCGCGGACCTCAACATCGAGGGGGTCGCCCTGTTCGGGTTCACCGTCCCGCTGCTCGCGGTGTTCATGACCGTCGCCATCTCGATCCACAACATCCCCGAGGGGGTCGCCATCTCCATCCCGCTCCGGGCGATGGGCGTCTCGAACTGGCGGATGGTCTGGTGGTCGGTGTTCTCCTCGCTCCCACAGCCCATCGGCGCGGTGCTGGCGTTCTACTTCGTCCGCCTGGCCCGGGCGTTCCTCCCGGTCGGCTTCGGGTTCGCCGCCGGCGCGATGATCTACCTCGTGCTGACGGAGTTCGTCCCGGAGGCGCTGGAGGAGGGTGCCGACCTCCCGGGCGACGGCTACCGGGAGCTGGTGGGGGGAATCCTCGTCGGCGTCGTGGTCATGGTCCCGCTGGTCCTCGTCTGAGCGTCGGCAGAACGGTCGGCATCGGTCGTCGTCGGGTCCTGCTGGGCGCGGGGCGTGGTCGGATTCAGAACTGCGGGCCGCGGACGTCGTTCCGGGTGGAACGGCCGTCGGTGCGGCGCCGCATCCGGAACCACTTCGCGATGCCGAACACGCCGCCGGTCAGGCTGAGACCGACCAGCAACGGCCCCAGCGTGTTCGCCGGCAGCGTCGTGTAGATGTACGACCCCGCCCCCAGTCCGAACAGCGCCACCGCCATCGTGACGACGACGATGAACGCGTCGAGTGCTCGCCCCATACACGGACCGAGTGAGGGCACGGCCATGCTGGTTCTGCCGGGTATACGGACCGGTTTAAATCAGATGCCGGCCGGCCTTCCCGCTCGACCGCGTCCGGCGCTCAGCCGTCCCCGTCCGGCAGGTCGTCGACCGCGTCGCCGAGGTCGAACCCGTCGTCGTCCATCGTGTCGTCGTCTCCCTCACTGTCGGCCCGTGGCGCGTCGGGCGCCTCCGGCGTCGGGGTTGTGGGCCCGCTCTCGACTCCCTCGTCGCCCCCCTCGCCGGGGGCCCCGAGCAGCGGCTCGTCCGGGCGCGGCAGGTCGTACGTGTCCCGGACCGTGTCGGCCACCATCCCGTCCTTCTCGACGACGAGGTAGACGACGACGTAGGGGCCGTCGGGGTCGAGGACGAACGCCTCGAACGGCGGGTCCTCGCCCTGTGCGAGCCGGTCGACCAGCGGGTCCAGCGGCTTCACGCCGTCGCGGAACTCGGAGAACAGGTCGCGCTGCCCGGGCTGGTCGGCGAACGTGTAGACGACCCCGGCGGGGTCGCCGTCGGTGGTGTAGGTCACCCGCGAGTTCATCGCCTGTCCCTCGCGGCGGGCGGTCTCCCAGCAGGACTGCGCGGCCTCGAACACGGGGTCCGCGTGCGGGACGAACGCGAACAGCGAGCCCTCCAGCACGTCGAGCGATTCCAGGCGGGGCTCGTCGCCGGTCCAGTCGAACGCGGCGTCGACGCGGTAGCCCGGCCGGAGCCCGCGGACCCGCTCGTCGAGGGCGCCGTGGCCCTCGTGGGGCACGTACGTCGGGTCACCCGCAGGGTCGATGAACAGCCACTCCGCGCGGTCGCGCGTGCTCTCGAGGACGCGGTACGGCCCGTCGAGCAGTGGCTCGTCGGTGTCCTCCGGCTCGTCCGTCGACACCGGTCGCTCCCCGGCCCCGGCGGGCTCGTCGGGCGCGTCCGGCACGCTCGGTTCCGTCACTGCGCTGTCCTTGGTGCCGGGTGGACAAAGGCGCCCCGGGTTGGGGCCGCTGGGTGTTGGGGTGGGATTCGTGGGGGCTGCCGCGAGAGAACGGGCGTAGGAAGTCCCCTCCTGCTCTCTCTGCGACCGCGACAGCCACGACGGAACCGTGTCGAAAGCCCCCGCACGCTCTCCCTGCGACGACAACCGGAACAACGGAACCCTGTCGAAAGCCCCCGCACGCTCGACCGTCCGGGGCTCGTTGCGCTCCTCGGGTTCGCTTCGCTCACCCTGCGGTGCTTACGTCGCCCGGGACGGATCGAGGCGGGCGGCCCCTTTCAGTCCCGCCCTGTTGCCTGTCGCACTGGCCGTTCGTGCGTGGTGGTTCCAGGGGAGTGCTCGTGGCCCCACACCTCCCCGCGCTCGCGCTGGGGTGTTCCGGCACGCTCGCTATCGCTCGCGGCCTTCACAGCACGAGCGCGAGCGCGCTTCCTACCTTCGGAACCGGCCAGCCGAACAACCGCCACCCGGCCGGGAGAGCGGGGCGCCGGAGGCGCCCCGAGCGAGCGGTGGCGGAGCCACCGCGAGCCGCGTGGCCGAGCGGCTTGCCCGCGAGGCCCGCGCGACCTGGGGAAGGGCAGGGCCACAGCGCCCGTGGAACAGCCGAACCCTGGCGGACTCGAAGGCCGAGAGCGCGAGGGCTTCGTAGGCGTCGCCGCAGTCAGATAGCGTGTTAGGGCCCCGATTCTCGAAGATGCCGAATTATGTGTTATATGTAGGTATTGGTAGAAAATGCGCAAATAAATAACGAAATTTCTATATATCCAATCAACTACGTCAACGAGATGCTCTCCACGACGTTCTCGTGGTAGGCGTCCCAGACGTCGATGCGTTCGATCTCCCAGTCGATGGGGCCCGCGTCCCGTCCGCGCAGTTGGCCGGCGTCGCCGCCACGCGCGATGGTCACGTGCGGTTCGTACTCGTCGCCCTCCAGCACCTGGCCGAACGGGTCGACGATGTCACAGCAGGCCTCGTGGACGGCCATCAGGCCGGGGGAGTGGACGTCGAGGTAGGCGACCGGCGCCTGCCCGCTGGGTGGGGCCTCGAACGTGTCCACGCCCTCGACGCGGGCCGGAATCGGCCCCGTCCCCTCCAGCAGGTCCCGGACCTCGCCGATGAGCCGGCGGTAGTCCTCGGCCTCGCCGAGGCGCTTCAGGACCATCGTGTGGTGCTCCCGGGGCTCGGCGGTCAGGCACTCGGTCGCGAGGCCGGCGGCGAGCCGGGCGACGTCGGAGGGGACGGGCACGTTGAGGCTGTACGCGGGCACTGACGACTGCTACGCGACAGGGCGAAAAGAGCGTGTCGAGAGGTGGCCGGGGCCGAAGCGGGCTCCGGCGGTGATCGTCGGGAGCAGGCAGCGTGGAGGAGTGTCGTGCCGGGCGATACGTCCGACCGGGCGGCGTCAGATGTAATCGAGGAAGTAGAGGATGATGAGGACGATGATGATGAGGCCGATGAGGTTGGTCAGCGGCCCGAGAAGCGGGGCCAGCGCGAACTCTATGAGGTCGAACGCGAGGTTGATCACGATGTAGACGATGACCAGGACGAGGATGATCTTCAGCAGATCCTCCACGTCGAGCGCGGCTCTATCGAGCATGACGCCTGTCGATGTGCCCCGGCGCCGCAAAAGCGTGCTGGCCACATATACTGGTGTGAGGAACGTCCACACCCGACGAGCCGGACGAGCCGGTGTAGCCGGGCTGACGGCCACCCGACGAGTCGGGCTACCCGTCGCGCCGGAGGACCAACAGGACGACGCTCGCGACGACGACGGCGGTGACCAGCGGCGTGAAGGGGCCGAGCGCGACGTCCAGCACCCACGCACCGAGCCACAGCAGCCCCAGTACCATCGCCACGGCCACGGCGAACCCGGCCAGCCGCGACCCCAGCGACCTGTCGTCCATGGGCTCGGTTCGGGAGCGGCCCGCAAAAGGCCGGTGGCCCCCGGCGGCGGACGGACCCCCAGCTGGGCCGGCCGACCGCGCGTGATGCCCTGTGGCGGCCGAGCGGAACGCCGACGGGCTTAACCCGGAGGCGACGAACCTCCGGGCGATGAGGAGGGACTGGCGTGCGGTCCTGGCCGCGTGCATGCTCCTGAGCGCGAGTCTGGCTGCCGTGCCCGCCGGCGCGGTCCACGACACGGACCGGCAGTTCACCGTGGACCTCGCCGAGAACGGCACCGCGACGGTCACGTTCGAGCGCCGGTACAACCTCTCGGTGGCGGCCGAGCGGGACCGGTTCCGGACGCTCGCGAACAACACGACGGCGCTGGAGCAGCGGCGGGCGGCGTTCGGCGCCCAGCTGCGCGCCGAGGCCGCCAACGGGAGCCAGCGGACCGCCCGCGAGATGCGCATCGAGAACGTCACCGTCGCGAGCCGCGAGGTGAACGGCACCGGCGTCGTCGAGTACCGCGCGCGCTGGGTCGCACTCGCCGGGATCTACGGCGCGCAGGTGGTCGTCAACGAGCCGTTCTCGACGAGCTTCGACCCGAACGCGACGCTCGTGGTGCGAGGGCCGGACGGCTACGTTCGCGAGCAGGTGAGCCCCCCGCCCGCCATCGCCCGCGCCAACGTCGCGTTCTGGGGTGCCGACACGGACCTCGATGGGTTCTCCGCGCGGTTCGTCGACCCCGACGCGACCACCGCCGGCGGGGACGACGATGGCGACGGTGACGGCGAGTCGACGCCGCCGCCGGAACCCAGCGGCGTCGGCCGGGTCGTCGGGGCGGCCGGGTTCGCGCTGGTGCCGGCGCTGCTCGTCCTCCTCGGGGCGCGGCGGCGCGACCTGCTCGAAGACCCCGGGAGCGGTGCCGACGGGGACGGGGCCAGTCGCGCCGGGGCGGAGAGCGAGCGCGGCGACGGGGCCAGCGGAGGCGACGGGAGTGGCGACGACGCCGACAGCGAGCGCGGCGGGTAGCAGTTCCGCCCCGGTCACCGCCTCTTGAAGTACCCCCACGACCGAGGACCGGTATGGCGAACTCGAACGCGAAGGGAGACCGCCGGGAGCGCGAACTCGTCAACCGGCTCGACGAGCGCGGCTTCGCGGTGATGCGGGCCCCCGCCTCGGGCAGCGCGACCGAGCGCGAACTCCCGGACGTGCTAGCGGGCGACGGCGATTCCTTCTACGCCATCGAGGCCAAATCCTCCGCGGGCGACCCCATCTACCTCGACGGCCAGGAGATCGAGAACCTGGTCTACTTCGCGCAGAACTTCGGCGCCGCCCCCAAGGTGGGCGTGCGCTTCGACCGCGAGGACTGGTACTTCTTCCACCCCGCCGACCTCTACGTCACGGACGGGGGGAACTACCGCGTGAAGAAGGAGGTCGCACTCGCCGACGGCGAGGACATGGACGAGCTGACGGGCCACTCCGAACGGACCGGCCTCGACGACTACACCGACAGCGAGGACGAGGATGAGGACGAGGACGGGACCGGCGTCCGGGACGTGCTGCTGGCGTTCGAGGGGGGCGCCATCACGCTGGAGGAGGCCGCGGCGATGCTGGAGTAGAAGTGCAGGCCCCGGAACCACGAACTTCTATATCGCCCGCGCCGGTCGCTCCGCCGTGGCCGAACCGTCGCACCGTCGGAGCCGCCGCCGGGGAGCGCTGCTGGTGCTCTGCTCGCTCTGCCTCCTCGCCCAGCCGGTCGTCGGCAACGGGCCCGGGCCGGACCCACAGACCGTCTACAGCGGCGATCCGGTCGACCTCGAGACGGAGGCCGCCGAGGGGGAGCTGGCGCTCCACCCCGCGGTCAACGGCGACTTCGTCATCACCGGCACGGTCCGGATGGCCGCGAACGGGAGCTTCGAGCGACCGGCCGCGAACGCGACCGCCAACCTCCGGGCGCTCCTCGACGCCGAGTTCCACTGGGACAGCACCAGCGAGCAGTACTACGCCATCGACGCCACGCTGACCGAGGGGACCTACCGGCTCACGGCCGAACGCGTCACGGCCCGGACGGTCGCCGAGGAACTGGCCGTGCCGGCCGACGAGGCTCCGGCACCGGCCGCCCGCGCCGCCCGCGCCGCGGACTACCGGGCGGTGGTCGACAGGGGTCGGACCGCACCCATCGACGACCGACCGACGCTCGTGGCGGCCGGCGGGGAGTACGTGTTCGTCACGCGCTCGGTGGAGCCGGCGCCGGACCCGCTCCGGGTGGCGAAGCTCGGTGGCTACGCGCTGGCGGGTTCGGGCCTCGTCGCCGGTGCGCTGCTGCCCGTCCTGACGCGGCTGCGGCCCGACTGACTCCGGGGAACGACCGGTGGCCCGCCACCGCCAGCCCCGCCGCGGAAGGTGACCGGCGGCCATCACTCCTGGTCGCGGAGGTGTCTGATCCGTTCGTCGACCGAGCGGTGGGCGGCGTCGAGCAGGACGCGCCCGAAGAACAGGTCGTACGGGGCACGGATGACCCGCCATGTCGACCGTGCGGCGCCGTGGGCGGAACCACCACCCGACAACCGGCCACCGCCGTCGGCCAGCGCGTCCCCGGCCCCCCGGGCCCGTTGCCCCTCCAGCCGCCGGAGCGCCCGGACCACCGCGCCGGTCCCGACGGCGGCCGCGGCGTGCTCGTCGGCGGCCCGCTCGGCGGCCGCGTAGTCGTAGAACGCCAGCAGCGCGTTCCGGCCGCCGAAGCCGAGCCCCGCGAGCGTGGCGACGGCGGCCGCGGTCAGGTCGCGGCTCCCGAGGTGGTACGCCTCGTGGGCGACGACCGCGCGGAGCTCGTCCGCCGCGAGCGCCTCGGCGACGGGCCGCCCGACGAGGACGCCGCGCCACAGCCCGGCGACGGCCACCGGGCGGACGAGCGGCCGGTCGGTCGGGACCACGCGGACGGGGACCGGGAGCGGGTCGCTGGCCGCCTCGCTGGAGTCGAACCGGCCCCCTGCCGGCTCCGAGCGGGCCAGTGCGAGCAGCCGGCCGCCGACGCTTCCCCCGAGGTGTGCGGCCCAGCCGACGGCGAGCCACGCCAGCGGCGCCAGCAGCAGCAGCGTGAAGCCCGCGACAGCGAGGTCGTCGCCCAGCGCGCCCCGGAGGGTGGCCCGTCCGAGAACGGACGGGACGGTCTCTCCGAGGGGCGGGGCGCCGCCGAGCGGGACGCTCCCGCCGGCGACCACGGCGCGGAGGGCGAGCACAACGCTCCCCGCGAGGGCGAGCGTCAGCGCACCGTACCCGAGTGCAGCCAGGGCTCGGTACCGGCGCGCAACGGGCGTGAGCCGTGCGGCCCGGAACCGGCGGAGCGCGAGCCGGCAGTACGCCGGGAACAGTGCCCCGAGCGCCAGCGCGAGCGCGCCCACGAGGCCAACCGCGAGCGCGGGCGACCGGGCGTCGCGAAGGAGTGCGCCCGCGACCAGCAGGTTCGTCGCTGCGACCAGCGGCGCGAGCAGCCCCGAGAGCGGCACGTCGAGCGCGGTCACGCGCCGGCCGGTCCCCGCGAGGAGGTACGCGCCCGCCCCGACCGCCGTCAGCACCGCGACGGGTGCGGCGGCGACCGCCGGCGGGACGGTCCCGCGCAGGGTCCCGAACAGCGCCAGCGCGGTCGCCGCGTACGGGGCCAGCGCCGTCGCGGTCAGCCCGCGGTCGACGGTGCGGGCGCCCGGCGTCTCGGGGAGCGGGCCGACCAGCAGGTGCCCGACGGGGAGCAGCGTCAGGGCGACGCCGCCCCAGAGCGCCGGGAGGAAAGTCCACGGGGGCGCGTCGAGCGCGAGCGCCACGGCGACGGCCAGGAGGAGCAGCACGGCACCCGGGCCGTACTCCCCCGGAAGCGCGACGCTCACCCGGAGGTCGCCGGTGGTCGCGTCGAGTTCGGCAGTCGTCCGGTAGGGCCCCCGCCGGGCGACCCAGCGGCTCCCGGGTGCGGTGGGGGTGTCCGGGGCCTCGTCCCCGCCTCCGTCCTCGGCGTGGAAGCGCGCGTCGTCCTCGAACGCCGCTCGGACGAGCGCGGCGGGCCGGTCGAGCGTGCGGGTCTCACGGTAGGCCTCCATGGGTGGTCGGCGGGCAGGCGGCGGCACGCGGGAAACGACGGCTGGGGGCCGGGCGAAGCCTCAAGGCGGCGGGAGGAACCCGGGCATCCGCAGCAGCGCCTCGGTCATCGCCCCGCCGTCCTCGCCCGCGGTGGGCCGGCTGGCCTCGTCGGGGAGCAGCGCCAGCAACTGGGCCGTCGAGAGCAGGTAGACCGAGGGGTTCTCGGCGTCGACCATCTCCGCGTAGGCGAGGTAGACGACGCGCGACTCCGGTTCGAAGTTCGACCGGACGACGTCGTCCAGTCGCTCGGGCGGGCGGACGCGGCGCTGCCGGTTCTCGCCGCCGTCGTACACCTTGTACCGGCCCACGTCGACGTACTCGGGCGCCTCCAGCGGTCGACGGGAGAGCACCACGTAGTCCGAATGGCGCTCGTAGTTCCAGTGGACGCTCTCGCCGTCCAGCGGGTGCTCGAACGCCACCGCCTCGCGGACGGCGGGCGGGAGCGGGACGTACCGGTTCGCCCCGACCGTCTCCTGCACCGCCAGCGTCCAGTCCCGACTCATGTAATCACTTCCGCGCGTGCAACACCTGAACCTGCCGCGCTTGTCACGGTGTGACTGGTTTCACGGGTGTAACTCTTTCCTCGGTGGTGGGGTGTTTTCCTGTTGGTGATTTGGTAGTTTGTTAGTGGGTCGGGGGCACAGGTGGGGTATGGAGTTCACACATCTGGTGCGGGATGACGAGGCGGTCTCGCCGGTCATCGGCGTCATCCTGATGGTCGCGATCACCGTGATTCTGGCCGCGGTCATCGGGACCTTCGTGCTCGGGCTGGGTGACGAGCTCTCCGCCACTTCTCCGCAGGCGACCTTCACGTTTGATTTCGAAGAGGCGTCTAGTCCGACGACGGACTGTAGCATTGCCTCGGCGACTAGCGGAGCCAACGGAAAGCTAACCGTGACACACGACGGGGGAGAGACTATCCCTGCCACTCAGCTCTCGGTGACTGCCGGCGGCACGAAGACTGTTCTCACCTCCTGCGGATTCGGGTCTGGATCGGATGTCTCGTCTGGCTCGACGTTCACTACGGAGGTCAACTCCGCCGACACTGTCCGTGTCGTCTGGGAGTCCTCGAACGGCGGTGACACGGCAACCCTCGGTAAGTGGACCGGACCGGACGCCTGAACCACGCCACTAATCAACGGCAATAGTTCAATTCAGTCGATTATTTTATATTTATTTTCTCTATTATAATTCAAATGCCACATTTCACTTCGAGACGAGGTAAGTGACTACGAAGCCCTCGCGCTCTCGACCACTCCGGGACTCGCTGCGCTCCTCGGCCTCACTGCGTTCGGCCTGCGGTGCTTACGTCGTCTGGGAGGGTTCGAGAGCGCTCGCCCTTCGAGTCCGCCAGGGGGCTGTGTTTCGGGTCGAGCGAGGCGCCTGGTGGTTCCAGGGGAGTGCTAGTGTCCCCACACCTCCCCGCGCTCGCGCCGTGGTGTTCCGGCACGCTCGCTGGCGCGAGCGGCCTCCACGGTGAGACGCGAGCGCGCTTCCTGATTCCGGAACCAGCTGGGCGACCCACCCTCTCGGCCGGTGCGTGCTAGCCCTGTCAGTCGCACCGGCGCGCGCTGGTGGTCGGCACCCGCCACCCGCGAGCGGCTTCAGGCCGCGAGCACCAACGGCGGGTGCCGACCACCTCTAAGCGCGCGAGGGCCGAAGCGCGCAGCAACGCGAGCACTGCAGGCGGCTGGGGAGGTGAGAGGCCTACGGAGCCGATTGACCAACGTGCGGTCCTGGCGGACTTCCGAAGGGCGAGGCCGCTGCACCCGTCCCGGACCCGGCAAGCACCGCAGGCCGGAGGCCGAGGAGCGCAGCCGCCAGCTCGCTGGCGCGACCGGAGCGAACAAAGTGAGCGAAGGGAGCGGGTCCCGGACGGTGCAGCGGCCGAGGGCTTCGGGGGATGTTCTGGTAGTCATAACCCTGTGCAGCGGCCGAGGGCTTCGTACCCGTCTCCATCGCCGCTGTCGCCACAAGGTTCGAGGACTTCGGAGGTGGTGGTTCCCCCGTCGAAACAGTCTCCCGAACACGACCGCCAGCAACCGTCCCCACCCTACACCAGCCGGTCACGGAAACGGAGGGCGGCACCCACAGCCACCAACAGCCCGACGATACCGACCACAACGGGCACCCCGCCGAGGCGCTGAACCACACCGCCAACGGCCCCGCCAGAAGAGAGGAACGAACCCCGGCCGGCAGCCGCATCCAGCGTCGCGGCACACTCCTCCTGCTCGGCGAGACTGAACGCCGTATCACCGCTCAGATTGTACTCACCGGACGCGCCCTGGTCGGCGATGGTGGGGCCGCCGTCCTCGTTGCCGTTGGTGACCCGCGCCACGTCGTACACCAGCCAGGGGGCGTACACCTCCCAGACGACCTCGCCCTCGGGCGTCACCTCGAGCACGCGGTTGTGCCGGGAGTCACCGACGAGCGTGTTGCCGTTCGCCAGGCGGTCGGCGTCGCGGGGCCACTCGAACGAGTCGGCGCTCCCGAGCGTCCAGGTGCGCTCCCAGGCACCCTGCGGGCCCGCCGTGCCGGCCGTCGCGTTCGCGCCCTCGCGGAGCTGGTACTCGACGAGGCGGTCGTTCTCGGAGTCGGCGACGAGCATCGTCGGCCGGCCCGAATCGCTCTCCAGGTACATCGGGTTGTGCTGCTCGAACAGCACGGACCGCCGGTCGTCGCGGCCGAGGCGGGCGTCGATCTCGCCGGTCGAGCGGTTCACGATGATGGCCTGGTCGAGGTTCCGGGGTGAGGCGAGGAACGCCTCGCCACCGCGGATGGGGTCGATGTCGTTGACGTGGGTCCAGTCGTCGCTGTAGTTGCCGCCGACGCCGGGCGGGTAGTGGTCGTCGAAGAACCACTCCCACTCGGTCTCGCCCGAGGTGCGGTTGTAGACGAGGAGGCTGTCGCCGTTCGTGCCGTTGGCGGGGTCCGGGTCGCGCATGTTGGCGACGGCGATGCGGTGCTCGTCCAGCAGGTCCGCGTCGTGCGTGTCGTGGAAGTCTGCCGTGACCGACCAGACCGGTTCCTGGGTCTCGGGGTCGAACCTGATGAACTTCGTCTTCCCCTCGCCCTCGACGCGGGTGGTGGCCGTGAGGAACAGGTCACCGTTCTCCAGCGGGTCGACGTCGTACGACCAGACGACGCCGTCGGGTTCGTGGACCCAGCGGACGTTGCCGCGGGGGCCGAAGGCGACGAGGCGGGCGGTCGTCTTCTTCACCTCCGGGCGGAAGCGCGCCCCCTGGACGCTGACGACCGTGACGCCGTCGGCGGGGTTCGCCATCGTCCCGGTGCAGGCGCCGAGTTCGGGCGTCGGCTCGGCGGTCGCGTTGGCCGTCGTCGTGGCCGCCCCGTCCTGGGCGGCGACGGGCGCCACCGGCCCGAGGACGAGACAGACCGCGAGCACGGCGACGGCGAGTCGTGACATGCCACCCCCTCGCGGGACGCGAGCCATCAGTCTTTCCTCACGCGGTCGGGGGGAGAGCAAGGGGAACCGACGCCTCAGTCGGCCGCCGGACCCGAGCCGCCGGCGTACTCGCGGGTGATGTCGACCAGCGCCTTCCGGTACTCGGAGTCGTCGGTATCGGCGGCGAGCGTGCGGAAGTGGGTCTTGAACGCCGAGAGCGACACCTCCGGGGCGTCGGCGGCGGCCGCCTCGGCGAGGTCGTAGAGCCGGTGGTCCGTCGAGAGGAGGTCGTGGCGCTCGCAGAGCGCGAGCGCGAACGCGGCGTTGACCGCCGTGATCTCCGGGTCGGCCGCTGGGGTGAGCCGCTGCCAGCCGCCGCCGTCGCGGGTCGTCCCCGCGGACCCGGGTGCCGCAGCCGCCGAACCGTCCGGTCGCCAGCCGCCGCGGTCGCCAGCCTCGGCCGGGCGGTCGGCGACGGCGGTCGCGAGCGAGGATTCGAGGAACGACACCAGTTTATCGGCCGGCGCGACGTCCAGTGTGATGTCGTCGGCGTAGATGTCCTTCATGTGGTTCGCGATCTGGTAGCAGTGGGTGAGCTTCCGCCGTTCGACGGAGCGCCCAGCCAGCGCGAGGAACAGCGCCTCCTCCATCGGCTGCGTGTGCGAGGGGTGCTGTTGCTCGTAGCGGAGCATATGGGAGAACTCGTGGAGGGCGAGCTCCCGGGCCATCGCCCCGCGGGCGGCCTGCTCGCTCATCACGAGGACGTGTCGTTCGCCGTCGTAGTGGCCGGTGAGCGTCCGCTCGTCCGGGTCGGGTCGGACCTCGACCTCAACCGGCCAGTCGAGGTCGTGTTCCGTCTCGAAGAGGTCGCGGGCCGAGAGGAAGGGGTCGGCCGGTCCACGACCCTGCACGCGTAGGTCCATGTCAGCCATACAACGGGTCCGGACCGCTTGAGGCTTGTCCCCACGGCGGGCGTGACCGGAGTCCGGGACGGCCGCCGTGGGGCCCGGACGCCGTCAGACGGTCGTCGTCGGACGGGACGAGGGGTTTACAACGGCGGGAGACGTTCCCATACGCGTGGACACCGGATGGCTCCTCGTCGGGGTAGCCGGCATCACCGGCGGCCTCGCACTGGTGCTCGTGGGGGCCGGCGTCGCGACGACGCCGCTGTTGCTCCCGGTCGGCCTCTGCTTCGGTCTCGTCGCCTACCTCGCGTGGGCGGCCGGGAGCTCGCGGGTCGTCTCGACCGTCTACGAGGAGGTCGGCGACCCCGGCCGGGAGGCGGCCGCCGACAGCCGGACCGGCCGACCCGAGGACCGTGCCGACCCGGACGGCAACTGGCGCGGCACCGCCGCCGACGGCGGCACCGACGCCGCGACGGGAGGCAGCGCCAGCGACTGCTTCGACGGCCCAGGGGGCCCGGACACCAGCCCCGGCCCCGGCACCCGTACCGGGCTCGGGCCGGACGGTGAGCGCATCTGGGACGCGCGCGAGCGCGACCGGGTCGGCGGCTGGGACGACTGGGACGCCGACTGGGAGTGGGCCGACCGCCACTGGCGCTCGTTCCAGCGGGAGTACGGCGACGCCGACTGGACCGAGTCCGAGGGGCGGAGACGGAGCGGGGCCTCCTCGACCGGGGACGAACAGGGCCAGCGGCGGGGCGCTGATCGCCGTGGCAGGACCCGACAGCGGAGCCGGACGGGCGGGCAGCGAGGCGAGGAGCGACACCGGGACCGGGGGCGCCGGAGCCGGCGCACGGGACCGAGCCAGCGGCGACGCGCCCGCCGGGAGCGCCGGGGGGACCAGCGAGCGAGGCGGGCCCGCGAACTGCTCGATGTCCCTGCCGACGCCGACGCAGAGACCATCCGCCGAGCCTACCGCGACCGGGTGAAGGAGGTCCACCCCGACCGGGGCGGCGATCCGGAGCTGTTCAAGCGGGTACAGTGGGCCTACGAGTACCTCAGCGAGGAGTAGCCCGCCACCGGTCCGTCCGCCGAGCTGGTCGGCGTGTGCTGCCGTCGCACGCCGCGAGACGCGGACGCACGGCGAAACACTACCCTTTTCACGGTCCTGCCGGTACCAGTCTCCATAATGGGCCGACGCAAGAAGATCGTACAGGAGTGCGAGAAACTGATGGACAAGCCGGAGCAGATCCGGAACATCGCCATCGCCGCACACGTCGATCACGGCAAGACAACGCTGACTGACAACCTTCTCGCGGGCGCCGGGATGATCGGCCAGGAGAGCGCCGGCCAGCAGCTCGCGATGGACACCGAGGAGGACGAGCAGGAGCGCGGCATCACCATCGACGCGGCCAACGTCTCGATGACCCACGAGTACGAGGGCTCCAACCACCTCATCAACCTCATCGACACGCCGGGCCACGTCGACTTCGGCGGCGACGTGACCCGTGCGATGCGTGCCGTCGACGGCGCGCTCGTCGTCGTGGACGCCGTCGAGGGCGCGATGCCCCAGACGGAGACGGTCCTGCGCCAGGCGCTCCGCGAGGGCGTCAAGCCCGCGCTGTTCATCAACAAGGTCGACCGTCTCATCTCCGAGCTCCAGGAGGGCCCGGAGGAGATGCAGCAGCGCCTCCAGAAGGTCATCCGCGACGTGAACGAGCTCATCCGCGGGATGACCGAGGAGATGGACGACATCGACGACTGGACGGTCTCCATCCAGGACGGCACCGTCGGCATGGGGTCGGCCCTGTACAAGTGGGGCATCTCGATGCCGTCGATGCAGCGGACGGGGATGGACTTCGGCGACATCATCGACATGGAGCGCGCCGACAAGCGCCAGGAGCTCCACGAGCAGACGCCGCTCTCGAACGTCGTCCTCGACATGGTCTGTGAGCACTTCCCGGACCCCATCGAGGCCCAGCCCCGCCGTATCCCGCGGGTCTGGCGTGGCGACGACCAGTCCGAGATCGCCGAGCAGATGCGCCTCGTCGACGACGATGGCGAGGTCGTCCTGATGGTGACCGACATCGGCATCGACCCCCACGCCGGCGAAATCGCCGCGGGCCGTGTCTTCTCGGGCACCATCGAGAAGGGTCAGGAGCTGTACGTCTCCGGGACCGCGGGCAAGAACCGCGTCCAGAGCGTCGGTATCTACATGGGCGGCGAGCGCGAGGAGGTCGAGCACGTCCCCGCCGGGAACATCGCCGCCGTCACCGGTCTGAAGGACGCCATCGCCGGGTCGACCGTCTCCTCCATCGAGATGACCCCGTTCGAGTCCATCGAGCACATCTCGGAGCCGGTCATCACGAAGTCCGTCGAGGCGAAGAACATGGACGACCTGCCGAAGCTCATCGAGACGCTCCGCCAGGTCTCGAAGGAGGACCCCACCATCCGCATCGAGATCAACGAGGACACCGGCGAGCACCTCATCTCCGGGCAGGGTGAGCTCCACCTCGAGGTCATCACCCAGCGCATCGAGCGAAACCAGGGGATCCCGGTCACGACCGGTGAGCCCATCGTCGTCTACCGCGAGGCGCCGACGGGCGCGACCGAGCAGGTCGAGGGCATCTCGCCGAACCGCCACAACCGCTTCTACGTCACGCTGGAGCCGCTCGACCAGGACATCATCGACGTGCTGAAGAAGGGCGAGGCGACGATGGACATGCCCGAGCTGGAGCGCCGTGAGGCACTCCAGGAGGCCGGCATGGACAAGGACACCTCCCAGAACGTCGAGCACATCTTCAAGTCCAACATCTTCATCGACGACACGAAGGGTGTCCAGCAGCTGAACGAGACGATGGAGCTCGTCCTCGAGGGCTTCGAGGAGGCGCTGGAGGACGGCCCGCTGGCCGCCGAGCCCGTCGAGGGCGCGATGATCCGCCTCCACGACGCCCGGCTCCACGAGGACGCCATCCACCGTGGCCCCGCGCAGGTCATCCCGGCCGTCCGGGACGCAGTCCACCGCGCGCTCATCCACGCCCGCGTCAAGCTCCTCGAGCCCATCCAGAACGTCCGCATCGACGTGCCCAACGAGCACATGGGTGCCGCCTCCGGCGAGATCCAGGGGCGCCGTGGCCGCGTCGACGACATGTACCAGGAGGGTGACCTCATGGTCGTCGAGGGCATCGCGCCGGTCGACGAGATGATCGGCTTCTCCTCGGACATCCGCTCGGCGACGGAGGGGCGTGCCTCCTGGAACACGGAGAACGCCGGCTTCCGCGTCCTCGCGGACAACCTCCAGCCGGAGATCATCCAGGAGATCCGCGAGCGCAAGGGCATGAAGACGGAGCTGCCCGAGGGCGTCGACTACTTCTAAAGTCGAGCTTTTTTTCCCGCTCGGGTTTCCTCGGCGCTCGCCAGAGGCGAGCGCCTGCGGAACCACTCGCGGTCGTGGAATCGCGGAGCGATTCCACGGGCAATCAGAACGCGGAGCGTTCTGATGACGGCAAAAAACGTTCAGAAAAAAGCCGGCCCTCGCTCCGCTCGGGCCGGTGAAACCGCGCTCCCTGCGGTCGCACGGTATGCAAGACGAATATTCTGTGACGCCGAGCGTCGCTACCAGCTCCCCTCGCCCGCCTCGGGCGACCAGGAGAGGGCATCGAGCTGTTCGAGCAGCTCCAGCGAGTCGCGGGTAGCGCGGACGCCAGTGATCTGGCCGTCTTCGATGTCATAGAGCGCCCACTCCTCGTAGGAGAGGCTGTTGCCCGTCGGCTCGATGCCCGCGTAGTTGCCGTCGTGGGTGGCGGTGACGTGCCAGCGGACGAACACCCGGTCGCCGTCCGGTTCGGCGAACAGGTCCTCGATGGTCGCCGTGGCGTCCGGGAACGACTCGAAGAAGGCCATCTCGGCGTCGAGCTGGGCTTCGCGCGAGCGGGTGCCGGGCTCGGCGTTCGGGACCGCGAGTTCGTCGGCGTACAGCTCCGCCATCGCCTCGCGGTCGTGGGCGTTCCAGGCCTCGGTGAGCCGTTCGATGACCGTCGTGTCCGCCGTCGTAGATGCGTCCATGGTTGTGTATCGGGCCGCCTGCCCCCGTCGGGCGAGAATCCCTGTTCCCACTGCGTGTGATGAGGAGAAAGCGTTTGCCCCGGTCCGGGGTCACTCCCCCGGCCAGTCCGTCGGCACGTACTGCTCGAACCGTGGCTCCGGCGCGAGCGCCGTCGGGTGGAACGCCCGTTCCCCGTCGCGGCGGAACCCGCGGATGGTCGCCTGCGCCGGCCCGGTCAGGTAGCCCACGTAGGCCATCGCCAGCGGGTAGGCGACCTCGTGGCGGGCCGGGTTGACCGGGATGACGCCGTAGTCGTTGCGCAGGAGTGGCGGGGGGTCGGCGATGCCGCGGTCGACGTGGGCCGCGAGCCCGAGGTCGGGCCGGAGCGTGAGGAAGGTCCCGCGGTCCGTGAGGGTGTAGGCGCCGGCCTCACTGGCGGTGGTCAGCGTGTCGCCCATGCTCCGACCGGTCTCACGGTACCACGCGCCGGCCGGGTCGACGCCCGCGGCGTCCCAGATGCGGCGCTCGCGGACGTGGGTGCCCGAGTCGTCACCCCGCGAGAGGAACGGGGCCCCGGCGCGGGCGACCGCGCGGAACGCGTCCGTGATGTCGGCACCGGCGGCGTCGGCCGGGTCGTCGGGTGGGCCGACGAGGAGGAAGTCGTTGCGCATGAGTGCGCGGCGGTTGACGCCGTGGCCCTCGCGGAGGAAGCGGTCCTCCAGCGAGCGGGCGTGGACGAGGACGACGTCGCAGTCACCGTCCCGGGCGGTGCGTAGCGCCGCGCCGGTCCCCTCGACGAGCGTCCGCACCTCGACGCCGAACGCCTCCCCGAACCCCGGGTTGAGGGCGCCGAGGAGCCCGCTGTCGTGGGCGGTCGTCGCCGTCGCGAGCGTCAGTCGGCCGCCAGCGAGCGACGGCGACGAGCTGCCGCCGTCACTGCCGCCCCCACCGTCCGCGACACACCCCGAGAGCGACGCCGCTCCACCGAGGCCGAGCACCCGAAGGTAGTCGCGTCGGTCCATACCACGTAACGCCCCGATGTTGCATTAGACCTTTTCCGGAATCGATTCGGGTTCCCCCGGCACTCAGAACGGGAGGTACCGTTCGTACAGCTCGTCCAGCTGCTCGTTGTACTCGCGGCCGGACGCCTCGTCGACGCCCCACGGGTGCCGGGAGAAGTAGAAGGCAGCCGCGGCGGCGACCCCGACGCTGGTGGCGGCCCGCGGCGCGACGAGGCTCATCGGGAACGCGACGAGGCCCGCGATGAGCCCCGCAAGCAGGATGTCGACGATCTGGTGGGCGGTGGACATGGGGACGGGTTCGGGTCGAACCGGCAACGGGGTTGTGATTCCGGGCGGGCACCGCACGGCGTGGAGAGTCGGAATATTCCGAATATCTACGCCATTACCCGATAATGTGGCAATCTATAGCGTTGTTTGCGAACCAGGAGAATCATATCGGAGATTACAGGAGCTCGGTTCAGCAAGCACGTATGTACCCGGCATCGGTAACCGTGGGCATGCTGCTACTCGCGACGAACGACGGTGTGTTCCGCTGGCGTGAGGGCGACGGCGAACGGGTGACCGAGCGGACCCTCTCCGGTGGCGGCGGGCTGACCGTCCCCCGAGTGCGCGCGCTGGAGACGGCCTGCTACGCGGCCACCGAGCGTGGCCTCTACCGCTCGACGGACGACGGGGCGACGTGGACGGACACGGGTGTCCCCCACGAACCCGTCTACAGCGTGGCGGAATCGACGGACGGAGCGCGACTCTACGCGGGCACCTTCCCGGTCCACCTCTACCGGAGCGAGGACGCGGGCGAGACGTGGACCGAACTCGGCGGTATCCGGGAGGTTCCCGCCGCCGAGACGTGGTCGACGCCGCGCCACGACGACGCCGCGCGGGTGCGGGCGCTCCGGACCCACCCCGACGCGCCCGACCGCCTCGTGGCCGGCATCGAGGCCGGCGGCGTCCACCTGAGCGACGACCGCGGGGAGACCTGGCGCGACCGTTCCGGGGAGGTCCACGACGACATCCACGGCCTCCACCTGCGCGGCCCGGACGAGTTCATCGCGTCGACCGGCTACGGCCTGTACCGGACCACGGACACCGGTGAGTCGTGGAGCCGCATCGACCCCGCGGCCGATACGGGCCTCGGCCTCGGGGAGACGGGCGGCGACCCCGACCGGTTCGGCGTGGGCGGTGACACGCGGCCGCGGCGGTACGTCCGCGAGGCGACGAGCCTCGACGGTCGACTGTACACCGCCGCGGCGACCGGCCCGACGGGCACGTGGGTCGGCGAGCGCGGCGCCGACGCGGCGCTGTACGAATCGGCCGACGACGGTGAGACGTGGACGGCCGCCGACTACCCGGGCGGCCCCGCCGAGTTCGTGCTGACGTTCGCACGCGACCCGGACGGGGGACGGGTGCTGGCGGGCACGGACCGCGGGCGGGTGCTCGTCCGGGAGGCCGACGGCTGGACGGAGCTGACGCGGGCGCCGGCGTGCATCCGGTCGCTGGCGGTGGTCTGACTCACGCGACCCGGCGGCGGAGGGGCACCGCCAGCACGACCACCGCGAGGGGCACCACGGGACCGACGCCGGGGTCGGGGGGCGCCGCACCCGAAACCGCGGCCGTGGTCGGCGTCGGCGTGGCCCTACCCCTGGAACCACCGCGCTGGGCGTGAACCCGGCACGGCCGAGCGCGACGGGCGGCCGACCCACCGACTGCCGGGTTCCGGGGGGCTTATGCCCGGGCGTGCCGGGTATCCGGCCATGCAACCGAGTCGCTGCGCGCCGGAGGTGGGAGCGTGAGCGAGTCCGAGCGGGTCCGGGCGTACACCGTCCGCCTCGAGCTGCAGGACGAGCCCGGCGAGCTGCTGCGGGCGCTCGAACCCATCGCCGACAACGGCGGGAACCTCCTGTCGATCTTCCACGAGCGCGGGAACATCACGCCCCGGGGGCACATCCCCGTCGAGGTGGACCTGGAGGCGACACCCGAGCGGTTCGAGGAGATCGTCGACGCGCTCCGCGAGGCCGGCGTCAACGTCGTCCGCGCGGGCGCCGAGGAGTACGCCGAGGAGCTGGTGGTGCTGCTGGTGGGCCACCTCGTCGACACGGACCTCTCGGACACGCTGTCGCGCATCGAGGACTGCGGCGGCGCCTCTATCGACGACGTGGCGCTGTCGGCGCCGGACGGCACGGACGAGCTGTCGTCGGCGCGCATCCGGATGGATACGCACGCGGGCGCCGCACAGCAGGCGCTGGCGACGGTGCGAGAGGTGGCCGACGCGAAGGGGCTCGACGTCATCGAGCCGCTCGCCGGGGGTGGTGACGCGTGAAGCTCGCCATCCTCGGTGCGGGCGCGGTCGGCCGTTCGGTGGCGGAACTGGCCGGCGAGTACGGGCACCGAGTGACGGCGCTCGCGGACTCCTCGGGTGCCGCCGTCGACGCCGACGGCCTCGACGTGGACGCGACGCTGGCCCGGAAGGACGAGACGGGCGCGGTCGGCGACGAGTCCGTCGAGGCCGCGCTCGATACCGAGTACGACGCGCTCGTCGAGGCGACGCCCACGACACTCGACGACGCCCAGCCCGGCTTCGGCCACGTCGAGGCCGCGCTGGCGCGGGACCGACACGTCGTCCTCGCGAACAAGGGTCCGGTCGCCGAGCGCTACGACGAGGTGCGGGCGCTGGAGGCCGACTCCGAAGGACGGGTGCTGTTCGAGGCGACCGTCGCGGGCGCCATCCCGACGCTCTCGACGGTCCGCTCGCTGGGCCCCGAGCGCGTGAACGCCGTTCGTGGCGTGCTCAACGGCACCGCGAACTTCGTCCTCTCGCGGATGGCCGCCGAGGGGCTGGACTACGAGCACGTCCTCGCGGAGGCCCAGGACCTCGGTGTCGCGGAGGCCGACCCCTCCTTCGACGTCGAGGGGACCGACGCCGCGCTGAAGTGCGTCATCCTCGCGAACGTCCTCTACGACGGCGGCTACACGCTCGACGACGCCGAGGTGGCCGGCATCCGCTCGATTCCGGGGAGCGCACTCGAACTCGCCGCCGAGGACGGCCGGACGGTGCGGCTCATCGGCGAGGTGGCCGACGGCGCGGTCCGAGTGGGGCCGCGCCTCGTCCCCGAACACGGCACCCTCGCCGTCTCCGGGACGACGAACATCGTCCAGCTGGAGACCGACCACGCCGGCCGCCTCAACATCTCCGGGGCGGGCGCGGGCGGCCCGGAGACCGCGAGCGCGGTGCTGGCCGACGTGGGACTGCTGGAACCGCTGGAGTAACGCGTCGGACTGTTCTCGGCTGGTTCTGTCGGTCGTGAGACCGAGCGTGCGAGTCTATCGTCTCGTACTCGACTAATGATTCCGCAAACAGCGACGGAACCCTGTTGAAAGCCCCCGGGCGCTCGGTGGCCCGCGGCTCGCTGCGGTCCTCGGGCGCCAGAGGCGCCCTGCGGTCCTTACGTCGCCGGGGACCCACCGAGCGCCCGGCCCCTTTCAGTCCCGCCCGGCTCGGCGTACCAAGGTTACTACGCACCGTGCTGGCTCGGTGCGTGCGCTCCGTGGACCGGACAACTTCGGGTGGGAATGGAAGGGGCTGGCCGCCTCGACCCGGCCCGGACGACGCAAGCACCGCAGGCCGAGCGAAGCGAGGCCGAGGAGCGCAGCGAGGCCCGGCCGGTCGAGCGGCCAGGGGCTTCCAACCCGTTCCCGCTGTCAGCGGAAGCGTTCTTAGCGAAGTATCCGCCAGACTCGCACGCTGTCTCTTGCGGGTCGCCATCGAAGCGGGGCGCAGGCACCCACCACCCAGCGGTTGTACCCGTGTGAACGGCACGCACGGCCCGCGAAACGGGCGGATTCGAGCGATTCCGGCCCGTGGTATCGAAATCTTCTTACGGGCGTCGGGGTAACGTTCTCCGCACATAGCGCCACGCGAGGCGCGACATCAACCATGAGCGACAAACCGCACCAGAACCTGGCCGTCATCGGCCACGTCGACCACGGGAAGAGTACGATGGTCGGGCGGCTCCTGTTCGAGACAGGGAGCGTCCCCGAGCACGTCATCGAGCAGTATCGAGAGGAGGCCGAGGAGAAGGGCAAGGGCGGCTTCGAGTTCGCCTACGTGATGGACAACCTCGCCGAGGAGCGCGAGCGCGGTGTAACCATCGACATCGCCCACCAGGAGTTCGACACGGACACCTACTACTTCACGATCGTCGACTGTCCCGGTCACCGCGACTTCGTGAAGAACATGATCACGGGCGCGAGCCAGGCCGACAACGCCGTGCTCGTGGTCGCCGCCGACGACGGCGTCCAGCCCCAGACCCAGGAGCACGTCTTCCTCGCGAAGACCCTGGGCATCGACGAGCTCATCATCGCGGTCAACAAGATGGACCTCGTCGACTACCAGGAGAGCCGCTACAAGGAGACCGTCGAGGAGGTCAAGAAGCTCCTCAAGCAGGTCCGCTTCGACACGGACGACGCGAGCTTCATCCCGACCTCGGCGTTCGAGGGCGACAACGTCTCCGAGCACTCCGACAACACCTCCTGGTACGACGGCCCGACGCTGCTCGAGGCCCTCAACAACCTGCCGGAGCCGCAGCCGCCGACGGACGCGCCGCTGCGTCTGCCCATCCAGGACGTCTACACCATCTCCGGCATCGGGACCGTCCCGGTCGGCCGCATCGAGACCGGTGTGATGAGCCCGGGCGACAACGTCAGCTTCCAGCCCAGCGACGTCGGCGGCGAGGTCAAGACCGTCGAGATGCACCACGAGGAGGTCGACCAGGCCGGTCCCGGTGACAACGTCGGGTTCAACGTCCGCGGCGTCGGCAAGGACGACATCCGCCGTGGCGACGTCTGTGGCCCCGCCGACGACCCGCCGAGCGTCGCCGAGACGTTCCAGGCCCAGATCGTCGTGATGCAGCACCCGTCGGTCATCACCGCGGGCTACACGCCGGTCTTCCACGCCCACACGGCGCAGGTCGCGTGTACCATCGAGTCCATCGACAAGAAGCTCGACCCCTCGTCGGGCGAGGTCGCCGAGGAGAACCCGGACTTCATCCAGTCCGGCGACGCGGCGGTCGTCACCGTCCGCCCGCAGAAGCCGCTGAGCATCGAGCCGTCCTCCGAGATCCCGGAGCTCGGCTCCTTCGCCATCCGCGACATGGGCCAGACCATCGCCGCCGGGAAGGTCCTGAGCGTCAACGAGCGATAGAATGCAGCAGGCACGCGTCCGTCTGGCGGGGACCAGCCCCGAGGACCTCGACGACATCTGCGACGACGTCCGCGAGATCGCCGACAACACGGGCGTCCAGCTGAGCGGCCCCGTGCCGCTCCCGACGAAGAACCTGGAGATTCCCGCGCGCAAGTCCCCGGACGGCGAGGGGACCGCCACGTGGGAGCACTGGGAGATGCGCGTCCACAAGCGGCTGATCGACATCGACGCCGACGAACGCGCGCTCCGCCAGCTCATGCGCATCCAGGTCCCGAACGACGTCTCCATCGAGATCGTCCTCGAGGACTGAGCGCTCGCGGACCGAGCCCGCGGCCGTCTCGGCCACGGTGCGGCTTTCGCTCTCCACCGTCCGGCCGTTGTACCACCCAGTAGCCGTCGGCTTCCTCGACCACACCGACCTCGTTCGCCTCTCCCCCGACTTCAAAGGGCGAACTATCCGGCCCCAGTCTCAGGGGACTGAGCGTGATAGGTACGACCGCCATGGACGAAGCTCTCGAAGCGGCCGAAGCCGTCGAGGGGACCGAGCTGGAGGGGCCGCTGGTGATGCTCTTCCGGGTCATCGGTGCCATCATGATCCTCGCCGGCCTCGGCCTCTGGCTGTTCACCGAGATGACTCTGCTCTGGGTGCCGGCACTGCTCGTCGTCGTCGGGATCGTCCTGGTGACGATCCCCGGTATCGCCTTCGAGTTGCTCGGTGGCTAGGCAGGGAAACGGAATCCTCAAGTGAACCGCTCGGCTTCTTCCTCGTGCGGGCTCGTAGATCAGCGGCAGATCGCTTCCTTCGCAAGGAAGAGGCCCGGGGTTCAAATCCCCGCGAGTCCACTCACTTCGTTCGTCCTCTCGAAGTGTCGGCCTAACGTCGCACAGCGTCGGCTACGCGCCACTTCTCACCGCGCGACAGCCGAAGCGAACTCCCGAGAATGACCGAAGGAAAGAGGGGCCCTCTTCCACCCCGACGCCGTCCTGCGGTCTCCGGAATGGAACGTGGAGTGGTGGGTCGTGAGGGACTGTGCGGCTCGAAGCTCCGTCACGGCACCCCCACGGGCAGCGCCATCCCGCGCGACTTCTGCCCTGAATGCGACGGGGGGGAGGGCCGTGTCCGAGCCGCTCTCCGGGGAGCGCTCGACCGCCTCGGTCACCCCCCTCGGTACGTGCGTGGCTGATGGAGCCAGGATGCGACGGTCACTGGTGACGGGATTGGTCCCGTCGACAGGTGGGTAGCGAACGCCCCTGTCCGACCG
This sequence comes from Haloglomus litoreum, assembly GCF_029338515.1. Lineage (GTDB taxonomy): Archaea > Halobacteriota > Halobacteria > Halobacteriales > Haloarculaceae > Haloglomus > Haloglomus litoreum. Next base: position 4,000,009 of record NZ_CP119988.1, read on the forward strand.
CTGTGCCCGGAAGACCCCTTCGTCGCGGTCATCGGTTCGACGACCGCTCCCGTTCGAACAGGAACCGTTCCAGCACACGTGCAGTGCCGCGACGGATGGTCTCACTGACGGTCGAGGTGTCCACGTCCAGTGCGTCGGCCACCTCGGCGAGCGAGCAGTCGCGGGGGACCTCGAAGTACCCCATCCGCCACGCGACGGTCAGACACTCCAGTTGTCGGTCCGTGAGCGGACCGCCGTCCGAGTCATCCCGGTGGACGACCGACTGGAGTTCGTACCGGAGGCCGCTGGCATCCAGACGGTCGCCGAAGGCCTCGAAGTCGGCGCGACTCGCGGTGATGGCGAACGACATCACGCCGTCCTCGACGACGAGGGGGAACTCGGGGAGGAGCGAGCTGCCACCGAGGAACTCGAACAGGGCCTGGTCCTCGGTCTCGTACCTCGAGAGCGACCGCTCCTCGTCGCAGTAGAGCAGTTCGAGCGAGCGCACGTCTGGCTGCTTTCGGATAGCCTCGACCACGGCACGCGGATCCTCGCCCCGTGTCTCGCCGAGTTCGAGCGTCCGGTCGTCCATCGGGACGCCGGTCAGGAGTCTGAGGCTCGCGTCCGGGAACGACCGCGAGACATCGGCCACCCAGAGGCCGTCGGGGAGCCAGAGGCGGAACCGGGCGCGGATCACCGGTTGCCCCCCCTGGTCGCGTGCGTGCGCGTCACACTCCCTGCCGGGGAGCGGCGGCGTATAGCGTTTGTCCACGGCCCGGGTCGCGGATCGTCACGCCGGTCCACGGCACCAGAGCCGGGGCGGGGGAAGCGTGCCGGCCGCCACCACGAGGGCCGGCGCGAGCAGTGGCGGAGCGCAGGGAGAGCCCAACGTAGTGGCGGAAGGCTCAATCCAGGAGCCGTCGAATGGTCGAGGATGACGCTCCGGAGCCGTGGTACGGACGTTCACGCCGAATCCCCGTTCGCCTCCCTCTACCGGCGGGCCCGTACCGACCTGCTCTCCGTCCCCGTGACCGACCGCGAGGTCGAGACGACCGATGGGTCGACCCACCTCCTGACGGCCGGCGACCCCGACGCCTCACCGTTGCTCCTCCTCCAGGGGGCGAACGTGACGAACCCGGTGACGCTCTCGTGGGTCCAGTCGCTCTCGGACGAGTACTACCTGGTCGCGCCGGACACGCCGGGCGAGCCGGCCGAACTGGAGACGGAGGCGCCAGCTGACTTCGGCCGGTGGGTCGCCTCGCTGCTCGACGGGCTCGGCCTGGAGCGGGTGCCCGCGGTCGGCATCTCACACGGCGGCGGGGTCCTGCTGGAGGCGGCCGCGACCATCCCGGAGCGGGTCTCCGCAGCGGGGTTCGTCGTCCCTGCCGGGTTCGGCGTGTCGCCGTCGGCCGCGCTCGCCCGCGTCGTCGGCCTCTCGCTCGCGTACCGACTCGTCCCGCGCGAACGCCTTCTGGAGGCCGCGCTGGCACCGCTGTTCACGACGCCCGTCGCCGACCTGCCGCCGGTCGTCCGGGAGACGGTGGCGCTCGCGCTCCGAACCGCCGACGTGAAGACCGGCTTCCCGGGGCCTGACCGTGCCGAGGCACTGGCGGAGTTCGACGCCCCCACGCTGCTGGTCGGGGGCGAGCGGGACCCGTTCTTCCCGGCCGGGTGGCTCCACGAGCAGTCGGTCCCGTACCTCCCGGAGGGAACCGAGCGGGCGTACTCGTCGTCGAGGAGGCGGAGTACCTCCGCCCGGTCCACGTCCTCACGCACGGCGGATGAGCGAGCCGAGGGGTGGTATACGATACAGCACTCTTTCTGACCCGGAAACTCGGCGTTCCGGGTTATGTCCTCGCCCAACCCAGTGGGTGTCGTGATGCGAACGACCACCACGACGCCGCGCTCGGCCGCGCTGGCGTTCCTGACCGCCCCCGTCCGCCCGCAGACGTACAGGAACCTCGCGTACCTCGCGCTCCAGTTCCCCCTCGGCGTCGCCTACTTCACGTTGCTCGTCCCGGCGCTCGCCTTCGGGCTGGGGACGCTCCCACTGCTCGTCCTGTTCGGCCTGCCGGCCGTCGGCGCACTGCTCCTCGGCGTCGCCACGATGACCGTCGACCGGGCGGTGACGGGCGCACTGCTCCCGGTCGAGCTGGAGCGTCATACCGCCACGAAGTCGCTCGACGACGGTGTCGTCGACTACGCAACGGATCTCCTGCTGGACCCCGGGACGTACCTCAGCCTCGGGTTCGTCCTCGCGAAGTTCGTCGTCGGGATCGCCACGTTCGTCACCCTGACCGTCGCGAGCGCACTCGTCGGCGTCGCCGTCACGGCACCCCTGCTCTACGCGCACCCGATGGCGAACTACACGCTCCCGCTCCCGTCGTGGCTCGGCGGGGCGACGTACGTCGTCGACACGTTCCCGGAGGCGCTGGCACTCGCCGCCGTCGGCGTTCTCGGCCTGTTCGTCACGGTGAACGCGCTCAACGCGCTCGCGTGGGGACTGGGTCGTGCGACGGAACTCGCCTGCCGGCACGCACGCGTTCTCGGCCCGGCCGCGACGGCGCCCGACCACGCGTAACCGCGACAGCCGCTCCACACACCACACACCACCACCCGACCATCCATGTCCGTCCCCTCCGAGACGCGGGCCGCCCCGGCCGAGCGTCTCATCGATGCCCTCCGCGCTGTCGTCGGCGTCCCGTTCCGGCCCCGGACGTACGGGAACCTCGCCTACCTCGCGCTCCAGTTCCCCCTCGGCGTCGCCTACTTCACCACGCTGATCACCCTGCTGGCGCTCGGCGTCGGCCTCTCGGTCGTCCTCGTCGGCGTCCCGCTCGTTCTCGGGACGCTCGTCCTCGTCACCGGCCTCGTCAGCGTCGAGCCCGTGCTCGCGGACAGACTCCTGTCGGTCGATGTCCACGCTCGGCCGGCCCCCGTCGACGTCGACGACGGCGTCGTCGCCTACGCGAGGGGACTCGTCCTCGACCCGGGGAGCTACGTCGGGCTCGCGTTCCTCCTGACCAAACTGTTCGTCGGCATCGTGACGTTCACCCTGCTGACGTTCTTCACGTCGCTGACGGCGGCGCTCCTCGCCGCGCCGTTCCTCTACGACCACCCCGGATCGTACCGCTTCTTCTACGACACGACGCTGACGTTCGCCCCCGAGATCAGGTTCGTCCAGGACCTCTGGTCGGTCACGTTCGCCCCCGTCGTCACGCTCTCGCAGTGGAACGTGGACACGCTCGGGGAGGCGCTCGTCGTCGCGGCGTTCGGGCTGGTCGTCCTCGTCGTCTCGCTGCACGTCCTGAACGCGCTCGCCCGCGGCCTCGGCGTGGTGACCGCGTGGGTCCTCGGCCGTGCCCGGTCACTCGGCGTGTGAGCCGAGACTGAGCCACCACACCCGGCTGTAGCGGCTACAGCGGGCTGGACTCGACCGTTGCAGGCCACACCCCGGCCGAGGGACGGGCGGGCCGACCACCGCGGCGAGCGGGAGGCGTGAGCGGCCCCGGGACGATTCGCCGAGCGAGCGAATCGGGCCCGGGATTCATGTCCCCGCTCCCCCCGGGAGGGGACGTGCGCCACACGCTCCGACCGACCCCCGACCGAGACGCCGCCTGATGAGCGACGACAGGCTCGCGTCGGTCGCGGAACTGCTGGCCGATCCGTACGCGAGGTCGATCCTCGCGGCGGCGAGCGAGGCCCCCGTCGACGCGGCGACGCTCGCCGACCGGTTGGAGGCCGACCTCTCGACGGTCTACCGGCGGCTGGAGGCGCTGGAGGAACACGACCTCGTCCGGAGCACCGTCAAACCACGGTCGGACGGTCACCACTACAGCGTCTACCGGACTCGACTCCGCCGGGTGACCGTCGATCTCGAGGACGGCGAGTACCACGTCGCGGTCGAGCGCGAGCCCTCGACCGACCCGGCCGACCGACTGACCGACCTGTTCGAGGAGATCCGATGATAGCACAGACCACCGCGGAGACGCTGTTGTTGCCGACGTTCGTGACCGCGCTCCTCCTGTTCGCCACGGTCCCGCTGGGCCTGGTGGTCGGGTACTTCGCGTTCCGTGGCCTCCGACGGGGACGCCGACGGACGGCGCGGGCACTCGCACTCGGCCTCGTCGTGCTGACGGCCGTCGACGCGCTGCTGGGTGCCACCGTCACCGTCGGCGGGACGACGCTGCTCGCACAGCGCGGGCCGCTGCTCCGCATCGCCGCCAAATGCACCGGCCTCCTCCTCGTCCTCTACGCCATCTACGGCGCGGATGCGAGCGGTGCGGAGGGTGAGTCCGGATGACGGCTGCCGACCCCGTCGTCGTCGCCGCGAGCCTCCTCGTCGCGGCGCTGGCCCTCCTCGTCGTCGCACAGTGCTACCGCGGGTACGTCCGCAACGGGAGTCGACCGCTCCTGTTCCTCGGACTCGGTATCGGGCTGGTGACGCTCCCGTCGCTCCTGCTGTCGGGCGCGTCGGTGGCGTTCGCCGTCCCCGCGTACGTCGATGTGGTCGTCGTCGCGCAGACGCTCGGATTGCTGTCGATGCTCTACGCGTTCACGCGGGCATGAGCACGGTCCGGGACGCGACGACGGGCCCCGTCCCTGCCACCGCACCCGCGACGACGGGTGATTCCGTGCAGGGGTCGGCCGGTCGTGAGCCGGTCGGCGCCCGGTGTGGCTCCCTCGCCGCGTGTCCGGGGTGGAGTACCGCCGATGGCGGAGCCGGCGCGCTCGTGTCGGTGCCCGCTCCGCCCACATCCCCAAGCTGTTGGGTGAACACGGACCTCACCACCCGCCGACCGACCGATATGGAAGACGGAGCCGACGGCACGACGGGCGGGGAGCGATCGGCATGAGTGGCGTCTGGTCGCGGTCGCGACAGCGGCTCGCACACGTCGCCCTGGCGACGGCGCTCGGGGTGTACCTCTACTCACCGCTGGGGAGCGTGGCGGCGTTCGAACTCGCGGTGCAGGTGCTCGTGTTCCCGGCGCTCGCGCTCTCCGGCCTGTTGCTGTGGAAGGGCCACCGTCTCCGGCGGTGGCTGGGTCGGTGAGCGGGGACGACCTGTCGACTGAGGCTGCTCCGCCCGACGTTCGACACCTGTTCGAAGCGTACCGCGGGAGTCTGCCACCAGAGGGGCGCCCGGACCTCGCCGGCGCGTTTTCGTTCGGCGACACGCCCGCGCTGGCCGATACGCTCGCCGACCTCGTCTGCGTGGGGGAGAAGACGGCTACCGCCGAGGCGAAGTGGACGGTTGAGGCGGCAGGAGAGCCGCTCCCGGAGCCGGGCGACCACTGGGTCGTCCTCGACGGCGATGGGGAGCCACGGTGTGTGATCCGCACCGAGCGCGTCGAGGTTGTCCCGTTCGTCGACGTGACTCCCGACCATGCCGCCGCCGAGGGCGAGAGCGACGGCTCGCTGGCGTCCTGGCGCCTGGCGCACGTCCGGTACTACCAGCGGACGCTTCCCGAGGGGCGATCGTTCGACCCGGAGATGCCGGTCGTCTGCGAGCGGTTCCGGGTCGTCTACCGCGCCTGAGCGTCTCCCGTGGTGGGTCGCCGTGGATCACCCAACTCCCGGCCCCACACGACAATCACGACGAGCGCCGCCGCGACGGTCAGAAGCGTCATCGCCTGCCCGTACCGGAGCTCGAGGAGCGGCGTGGTGAGTGTCCCCGAGACGAACGCCTCCGTCCCGTTGACCGCTGCGTGGAGGAGGACGGCATGGAGCACGCTCCCCCGGGTGTGGTCGAACACCCACGTCAGCAACACCGAGAGCGCGAGGAGTCGCGGCAGGTACCACTCGAACGGGAGCGTCGTCCCGGCGTCGGTCAGGAGGAACACCGGCAGGTGCCAGACGGCCCAGACGGCCCCGAGGAGGAGGCTCGCGCCGAGCGCGTCGAACCGTGCCTGCAGTCGCGGGAGAGCGTAGCCCCGCCACCCCAGCTCCTCGGCGAGCGCCCCGCTTCCGAGGCTGGAGACGAGGAACAGGGCGACGATGACGGGGAGCGGGAGGGTCCCGAGGTCACCGCCGAACCGGCCGAGCGGTCCGGCCCCGGCGGTCAGGTGGAGATACCACCAGCCGAGGAGGCCGAGGCCGACCGGCAGGAGCGCGGCGGCGTACCAGCGGAGAGGAACGCGGATTCGAACGAGCCGGGCGAGCAGTCGTCGGAGGCCGGCGAGACCGTCGGCCCGCCACGTCAGCACGAGCGCTGCAACGGACGGACCGAAGATGGAACCGACCACCAGCGGTGTGGCTTGCGCGACGGGGACGAGGCCGAGGACGACTGGGAGGAACAGCCCCCACGAGAGCAGGAACGTCAGGGCGACGAAACGGACGAGCGTTTCCGGGGGAGCGTCGATCCGGGTCGGGTCTGGCGGAGTCACGGGTCGGCTTGGTCCGGAACGGACCTATCGGCCCGTCCACACTCACGTCTCGCGGGACCGTGCGGCACGTTTATACCCCGTCATCAGCGCGGTCGGAGAGTGTGGCCAGCAGGAGGACCTGGCCGAGGACGAAGAACCCGGCATAGCCGAGGGCAGCGGCCGCTGTCCCACGGCTGAGGAGAGCGAGCGCGGCGGGTGTCGGGACCACGACCAGCGACAGCGTCCCTGCCGACAACGCGAGCATCCGGCGGTCCCCCCGCCGTCGGTACGCGCGGGCGGCTTGCCCGGCGACGAAGGTGCCGCCCAGAACGACCACACCGAGGGTGGCGGCCGCGAGCGGGCCCGAGCCACCGAGAAACACCGTCGCCGCCCCGACGGTCGTTCCTGTCCCGACCCCGAGCGCGGCGACCACGAGATCCGCGATGGACCGGGGCGCCCAGCTCCCGCCCGCACCTGTCGGCCCGTACATCCCCCGGATGATGGTCAGCAGACCGACCGTCTGTACGAGGCTGCCGGTCACGTACCGGAGCCGGTCCGGGAGGACGCCGACGTCGACGAACAGGAAGCCGAGCGGGGCCGCGGCGACGAGCGAGATGCCGACGACCAGTGCGCGGAGCGACGGGGTGGGGGCGGCTCGGTAGCGGCTGACGACACGGCCGACGATAGCGAGGCCGAGCAGTACCGCAAGCCCGACGGCCAGTGTCGCCGCCACTGCGACCGGCGAGGTGGTGGCGAAGCTCTGGAGCGGGGCGAGCAACGGGGGAGGCGTGGCGTGTGTCATCGGAGTCGGTCGAAGAGCCCCTCGAGCCGGTCGACGGCGTCGGTTGCTGGCTCGGTGCGATCGATCGTCATGTGTACCCCGTCGGTGTCGAGGTCGATGGTGACGCGGTCGAGGCTGGCGCGGTAGCGCTCGAAGTGATGCCCGTCCGGGTCGAGCTGGACGGCGCCGACGACGAGGCCGGCGGCTTCGAGCCGCTCGAGCTGACGGTAGACGGTGGTCCGGGAGGCGTCACACCGGTCGGCGAGTTCGTCACCCGAGAGCGCCTCGCCGGCGGTGCGGACGAGTATCTCGCGGGCACAGGCGTTGGCCAGTAGCTCGGCCACCTGTCCGACATCGGCCTCGTCCGCGTCACCCGCCGGACTCATCCGGGCGACACCTCGAACGGAGGCCCCATAGCCCCTCGCGTTGGCGGTTCACTCGGCGGTCACCGGGGGAGGGGACGGGTCACGGCTCCAGAGGTACGCCGCGAGGAGGAACAGACCGACGAGCCCACCCCCGAGAAGCGACACGCCGACGATACTCGCCCAGAGTGTCGGCCGAGCGCGGCCGGTCAACCGGGCGTCCCGACGGACCCAGACGGCCACCAGCAGGCAGACGCCGACGTACGCGCCCCCGAACAGGACGAGCGCGAGGACGACGAGCCAGCCGATGGCCGTGGTCGGCGGGAACGACGACTGGAGGGGAACGGACGATGCGTGGACGGTCGATGCGAGCGTCATGGGCTCCAGAGGGCCCCAGGAGGGATGACCCCCGGCTCACGGTCACGCCCGGCGGAACTGAGCGATACCTTCATACGGGGCGTGATTCCGCGGGGATGCTCTGTTGACGAACGACGCTCGGGAGCCGTACCGGGGAGCCGGGTCCGACCCGGTCGCCGGCAACCGCCTCGTGATCAGCCGAGATCCGTCGAGGCCTACTGACGAACGGGTTCGTCGTCACCACGCGACTCGACAGCCGGCGGTCGGAACTGGAACGCAGCGCCGGCGCCGGCGACCGCGATTCCGGCCCCGATCAGCACGCTGTCGCCGTCGATCCCCGTCGGAACCCCCAGGCTCGTCAGGAACGCACCGACGGCGATCATGGTGCCGAGAACGGCGAGTACGATGCCGGCTCCGCGATACAGTCCAGTTCGATCCATGTGGATGGTAGGCTGGCCAACAGCATACCCGTATCGGCAGACACGCACTCGTCCGTACGAGCGATCGCTCGCCGCCACACGGGGCGCCGGTCGAGCGGTGAGGAGGGATATAACCGTTCCGACGGATTGGCGGCGCTGCAAGCCAGCTTCCGGGTCTTTGCCGGGTGGCCGCCGATTCCGGTCGTGAACCGAACGACACTCGCCCGCCACCCGGTCCTCGCCGCGGCAGTGGGCTACGTCTGTCTGCACGTTGCGCTCGTCCTCGGCTCGGCGGTGTACGCGCGCGGCGACGCTGGCTCGCTGGTCGCGGCCGGGGCCCCCTCCACCGCGTACTACCTGCTGATCACCGGCTTCGGCGCAGTCGTCCTGGCGGTCACCGCCCCATCACTCGGCCGATGGTGGTGGGCCGCGGGCGGCACACTCGTGGTCGCACTCGTCGCCGCCCGATACCTGACCGGGACCGCCGCGGGCGTCCTGACCATCGTGGCGCTGTTCGCGCTGGTCTTCCTCCCGTACCTCGTTGCCGGTGGCATCGTCGTCCGGCTGGTCGCGGGGCGGTTCGGGGGGGATCGACTTCGCGGGCTCCCGGCGCACCCGCGCACGCGGCGCGGGCTGTTCGTGGCTGCCGTGGTCCTGGTTGCGACGGTCGGTGGATCGGTGCTCGCGGTGGCGGCCGCGCCGGCGCCGGTCCCGCCGGACGACTGGCCGGCCGAACGGCAGCTGGCGTACCTCGAGCGGACCGACCAGCGGGACCGGGAGACCGGTGCGGTGGCCGACCGGAGCCGCGACTACCAGCGCGCCGAGCGAGTCCTCTCGTTGCTCGCGGCGGGCCGGGCGGACGCCCCCGACGAGTGGCTCGACGCGGCCGTCGTCCTGCATCACGGGACCTGCCCGGCGCACTTCGAGACGGCCCACCGGCTCGCCCTCGCGGCGAACGAATCGGCTGCCCTCGACGCCACCCGCTGGGTCCACCTCACCTACGACCGCTGGCAGGTGTCGATGGGCCACCCCCAGCGCTACGGGACCCAGACCGGGACCCGCCCGGTGGATGCCGGGTGCCACCCACCGATACCGCCGGAACTGGAGCCGGAGTCGCCGCTGGCGATGGCCCGGTGATAGCTGCGGCGGGACGGCGACTCCCGAAAGATTCATGGTGTAAAGCCAACTTTACGTAAAACGAACTTTACGGAAAGTACGCTTTACACCCCACCCGAACTATGACAGGACCCCCAACCCGACCTGACAGGCGGCCCGTGGACCAGCCCGGTCGACGAGCGGACCCCAGCCCCCGTGCGGTGAGACCGAACCGACAGCGGACACCCGGAGGAGTCGCCGATGAGTGACGGCGAAGCGAGCATGATCGAGGGCGAGCACGGGGCGGTGTCGTTCCGGCCGGTCAGCGAGACGCCCACCACCGGAAACGGGGGTGTCGCGTGGCACCGCCAGAGCCGCGCGTTCGCCGTCCGGACGCTCCGAGAACTGTTCCGCAACCGGGCGGCGCTGGTGTGGGGGCTTGCCGCGCCGGCCTTCTTCTTCCTCGTCTTCGGCGTGTTGCTCGGTGACCCGGGCGTCCAGCGAGGGGCGAACGCGGTCGTCTTCGGCGTGTTCGGTGCGTTCAGCGTCTCGCTGGTCATCTTCGCGACCGCGCTGAGCGCGGACCTGAAGGCCAAACGCTACCGGAAGCTCCGGTCGCTCCCGGTCTCGCCCACGGCGGACCTGCTGGGCCGATTCGCGGGCGGGCTGGCGCTCGCCCTCGTCTCGTTCGTACTCGTACTGGCGGTCGGCGTCGCGACCGACGGAACGCTCGCGCTCCGTTCGGCCGTCTCGGTGCCCGTCGTGCTCGGGGCGCTGGTACTGTTCTGCCTGCTCGCGATGGGGGCGGCCGTTCTCGTCGCCTCCGTCCTCGACGACGGCGAGTACGTCGTCGGCGTCACGAACATGCTCACGCTGGCGCTGTTCTTCCTCACCGGCTACAACGGCCTGCTCCCGTCGATGGCGCCGGGGCCGCTGGGCGAACTGGTGAACGTCCTCCCGAACTCGCTCGCCACGCGGCTGGCGGTGTACCACCTCGTCCCGGTCGGTTCGGGCGCGGGCACCCCGCTGGTCCCACCCGCGCTCCCGACCGGCGTGGAGTCGGCGCTCCTGCTGGGTGGCTACGCCGTCGCTGGCGTCGTGCTCGGGTCGGTCGTGATGCGTCGTCGCATCTACGACGGCGAGGGGGGTGAGTGACGTGTCGACCGGGACGGACGTGGCGGTCCGGGCCCGTGGCCTCACCAAGTCGTTCGGTGACGGGTCCCCGGTGTTCGAGGGGGTCGACCTGTCGTTCCGCCGCGGCGAGACCACCCTCCTGATGGGGCCGAACGGGTCGGGGAAGACCGTCCTGCTGTCCTGTCTGGCGGGTGGACTGCGACCCTCCAGGGGGTCGATCTCGGTGTTCGGCGACCCGCCGGCCGACGGCCGGACCGAGCTCGTGTTCATGCTCCAGGACGGGCTCGCGGTCGACGAGCTCTCCGGTCGCGAGAACGCGGCGTTCTACACCGCGCTCCACCCGGGCGCGACCGACCGGTGGCAGGAGGTGGCCGACAGCCTCGAACTCGACGCGCTCGACCGCCGCGTGGCGGACTACTCCGGCGGCATGCGCCGGAAGCTCGAACTCGCGCTGACGCTCTCGGTCGACGTGCCGCTCTACCTGCTGGACGAGCCGACCGCCGCGCTCGACCCGACGACCGTCGAGCGGTTCCACGCGATGCTGGACGACCTGGCCGACGCCGGCCGGACCGTCGTCGCCACCAGTCACTCCCCGCGGGACATCCGGGCGGCCGACCGACTGGTCTTCTTCGGCTCGGACGGCATCGTCGCCGACGGCGAGCCGGACGCGCTCCGCGAGGCCACGCCCCCGGTGGTCGTCGTCGAGGGGGGGACGACCGACGACCTCCGACCGGTCCTCCGCGAGGGCCGACTGTTCGACACCGATGCCGGCCGTCGCGGGTTCCTCGCGGCCCAGGCCGACCCCGAGGCCGTCGCCGAACGGCCGGGCGTCCGCGCCATCGAGGTACCGACGGCCCCGGACGTGTTCAACTACTACATCCACCTCCAGCCGTGACTGGAGTCCTGCACCGCGTTGCAGGGAACAGCTTGGTTGCCGGGTGGGCACCGCCGGGTGTCAACTGCCCCCGTCGAGCCCTCCCGGCGGGTCAGGTGGTCCCGTGACCGACACCCCGGTACGGGTGGACTGCCGGCGAGCCCCCGGGCGGGCCGCCACGGCTGTCGGCCACAGCGGGACGGGTCATCGCGACGCCAGACACGCCTCGACGGCACGCCGGAGCCGCAGCTCCCGTGGGTCGTCCCAGACGTGTGTGCCCATCCGGTTCGGCGTGTAGGCGAACCCCAGGTCCCGGTCGGGGTCCGCGAACGCGAACGAGCCACCGGCACCCGGCGCCCCGAACGCGGCCTCGCTCCCGAACGCGAAGCCGTCGAACGGCTTCCAGAACCCCAGCGAGTACGAGGTTTCCGTGCCGAGGACCACGTCCCGGCGGCCGCGTGTCGGGAGCGTCCCCGGTGCCGCGAGGGCGTCGAGCGTCTCCCGACCGATGCCCAGCGGGTCGCCGTCCGTCGCGAGCGCCCCGTAGAGTCGCGCGAGCGCCCGGGCGGTCCCGACACCGTTGCCCGCGGGGATCTCGAGCCGGCGCCACTCGGGAGCGTTCAACTCGGCCGGCGTCGAGACGTCGAACGGGTTCATCGCCCGCGACGTGGTCGAGAACGGGTTGGCGAGGCCGAGGAGCATCCGGGGCGGGAACGCCCCGAGGTTCCGGAGGGCGTCGAACGGGCCGAACGGCTCCACATGGGCGACCCGGTCGTCCGCCGACTCGGGGAGGCCGATGTGGAACGTCTCGCCCAGCGGGTCGAACAGTTCCTCGGCGACGTACGTGCCGAGCGTCCGGCCCGCCGGGTCGGTTCGGCGGAGCAGCTCGCTCTCGTACCAGCCGAGCGACCACGCGTGGTAGCCGTGGCGGGTTCCGGGCTCCCAGTCGGGCGCCTTCGCGGCGAGGCGGGCGACGAGCGAGTCGCGGGCGGCCACGTCCGCGGGAGTCAGGTTCCGGCCGACGGCGGCGACACCGGCCTGATGCCCGAGCAACTGCCGAACGGTGACGTCGCCCTTCCCGTGCTGTGCGAAGGCGGGCCAGTGGTCCGCCACCCGGTCCCCGTACTCGAAGCGACCCTGTGAGCGGGCGTGCGCCATCGCCGCCGCGGCGACACCCTTCGTCGTCGAGAAGACGAGAACGAGCGTCTCCCCGGTCCAGGGATCGGTGCGGTCGGCGTCACGATAGCCACCCCAGAGGTCGACGACGAGTTCGCCCCGGTGAACGACGGCACACGCGGCACCGAGTTCGTCGCCGTCACGGAGCGATTCGGCGAACACCGATTCCACGGGCTCGAACCCGGAAGCGACACGGCCGCCGACCGGTGGCTCGACGCCGCTCATCGGGAGTCACCGGGCCTGTCGGTCCCGTCCATGGACATCGTGTGAGGGGACACGGGCATCAGCATGCACCCAACAGATTGGGGTCGTCGAGGAAGACCGTACCCGGACCGAGTGGGCTCACGACCCGGGCGTTCCACACGCCATCTCGGTCGACACCGTCTCGACGGTCGGGGGCTGGCCACCCAGGTCGAACGTCGTCGTCGAGTGGTTGCAGTCGAAGGACCCCGCGTCGAGTGTTTCGGTGACGTTGCTCCCGCCGGTGACCGAGAGCGTCATCGTGTAGTTCCCCACGTGGTCGATCTCCCCGAGGACGGTCGTGTTCGGGAACGACCGGAACGTCCCGACGTACACCGTCTCGCCGTCGCGGGCGACGGTGAGGGTCACGTTCCGCGTCGCGTTCCCGTCGTTGACGAGCCGGACCATGTGCGGCGGCTCGTTCGGGTCGAGTGTGTCGTCCGCGCCGTCGAAGTCAAGTGGCGGCTCGTCCGGACTCGTCCCGGTGGCAGGGGTGCTGGCGTTCGTCGGTGTACTCGCCGGGTCCGGGCTGTCGGTCGGGGACGACGGACCCATCGCTGTCGAGCATCCGGCCAGGAGGGCGAGGACGAGGAGGGCCAGCGTCAGCGTGGTTCGGGACACGATGGCGATGCGAGCCGTGGCGAGGTAGCCTTCCTGTAGCCTCAAACGGGTGTTTGACCGATCCGGCACGAAGGCCCGTCGGCACCCACCGTCCCGTTCCTCATCGGCGACCACCCGCTGCAGCAACCGCTATGCGGGGGGTCTCGGAGCTACCACCCTTTCAAAAATTTGAGAACCAAATATTTTTGAGTTCACAAATGCTCTCCCGACACGGACACATGAACGTCGAAAGCACACTCGCGCGGCTGTTCGGACTCGAGGGGGACGAATGGCTCCGGCACGCGAACCCACGCAGCGTCTACTCGCGGTTCACCGTCCTACCGCTCATCGTCGCCGCGGCGTGGTCCCGCGTCTGGATCGGTGAGTACTTCCTCGTTCCGCTGGCGCTGACGCTACTGTGGACGTTCTTCAACCCACGACTCTTCAGCAGGCCGGCGTCGCTGGAGAACTGGGCGTCGAAGGGGGTTCTCGGCGAGCGCATCTGGCAACAGCGGGAGACGTACGACATCCCGCGGGTGTTCGCTCTTCAGACGCACACACTGAACCTGGTCCAGGTCGTCGGCCTCGTTCCGTTCATCTGGGGGATGTACACCCTCGACCTCTGGATGACCATGGCCGGGATGTCCGTGGCGTTCCTCGCGAAGACGTGGTTCTTCGACAGGATGGTGTGGCTGTTCGAGGACATGCGTCATCTGGAGGACATCCGGGCCTGGACCGAGTGAATCGGTCTCGCGTTCCACGAGTCCAGCGTCCCCCGCCGTGCTCGGCCGACCAGAGCCACGGCAGTCGTGGCACACCACGCGTCCGACCTCGGCCCGGGGGCGCCGGACGGACCTGCCAGCCACAGCCGGGATCGGCTGGAAACTCAGGACATATCCGTTCCTGATTCGTGCGGGTGGCCATGAAGGGGTTCTCCGACGACCAGCGCGACCGCATCCGGGCGGACCTGCTGGAGGCCGGGCGAGAGCTGTTCGCGCAGTACGGCCTCGGGAAGACGACCATCGCCGACCTCACCGGCGAGGTCGGGATCGGGACGAGCACGTTCTACCAGTTCTTCGACTCGAAGGAGGGACTCTACCTCGCGGTTCTGGAGGAGGAGGGAGAGGCCATCAGCCGCCGCCTCTCCGACGAGGGGATCGTCGAGGGCGACGATCCGGAGACGGTCGTCCGGTCGTTCCTGCGCTTCCTGTTCGACGAGATCGAGACCAATCCGCTGGTCCGCCAGCTCGTCGTCTCGGACGAACTCGGCCGGTTGCGCGAGTACCGCACGCCCGAGGAACGCGAGGCCGACCGAGCCGAGGACATCGAGGCCATCCGGGCGTTCACCGACCCCTTCGTCGAGGCCGGCGAGGTTCACGGGGAGGATCCCGAACTCGTCGCCCGGGCGGTCGGCGCGATCCCGTACCTCACGCTCCACGAGGACGACATCGGTGCGGACCACTACCCGGAGGTCCGGGATTTCGTCATCGAGACGTTCGCACGGGGGCTGGCTGCGACCGGAGAGTGACCCAGGCCGGAACGGCCCGCCAGCCGTCCGGGATCGACGCCATCGACGGCCGAGTCGTGCCGTCTCCCGATAGAACGGGGCGCTCCGCGGACCGGAGCACGTGCGATGCCCAAGCTGTTGGTGGAACCGTTTCGGCCCGGCGCTCCGTCCTCCCGCTCATCGATGTCCCGGAGCAGCGCGAACGACGGAGATCGGTACGACACAGTGGTCGTCGGAGCGGGTCTCGGGGGACTGACCGCCGGGGCGACGCTCGCCCGTGCCGGGCGTGATGTACTCGTCCTCGAACGGCACTCGGTGCCCGGCGGGTGCGCCACCACGTTCCAGCGGATGGACTTCGAGTTCGAGGTCAGCCTCCACGAGATCGAGGGCCTCGATGAGCACGACATCAAGCGGGAGCTGTTCGATTCGCTGGGGCTGCTGGAGGAGCTGAACTTCGAGCCCGTCCCCGAGTTCTATCGCTACAGCCGCGGCGACCAGGAGCTGGTCGTCCCACACGGAAGGGAAGCGGCCATCGAACGACTGACCAGCGAGTTCCCCCACGAGGAGGCCGGCATCCGCCGGTTCTTCGAGGTCATCATGTCGATCCGCGAGTCGATGTCGCGGTTCCCGCTGTCCGGGTCGCTCCCGCTTCGACGGCTGCTGACGTTCCCGCTCGGCAACTGGACCTTCCTCCGGTATCGTACCACCACGTTGGGAGCGTTCCTCGACGACATCATCGAGGACGAGGAGCTGAAGCTCGTACTGACCGCGAACCTCGGCTACTACCACGACGACCCGTATTCGATGTCGCTGCCGTTCTTCGCCGCCGCGCAGGGCGGCTACTTCGCTGGCGGCGGGTACTACGTCACGGGCGGGTCACAGACCCTCTCGGACCATCTCGCAGCCGAGATCGAGGCGCACGGCGGGACGGTTCGGATGGGGCGGCTCGTGACCGACCTCGTCGTCGAGGACGGGGAGATAGCGGCCGTCCGGCACGAGAGATCCCGGCCCGGAACGACAGAGACGACCGGACGTGAGAGGCAGACCACCCCCACCGAGGCCGTCGTCGCGAACGCGGCGATCCCGCTGGTCGCCGACGAGTTGCTCCCCGAACGGTACGGCCGGCAACTGGCCGATCGCATCGAGGACTGGGAGGTGGCTCCCTCGCTCACGACGCTGTATCTGGGCTTCGAGACGCCGCCGTGCGATCTCGGCTGTGAGCAGTACTCGACCGTCCTCCAGCACCCCGAGACGGAGACGCTGGCCGACGCGGCCGAGGGACGCGACTCGTCGTACGGTCGACGGACGCTGAACTTCGTCGACTACAGTCAGGTGGACACCGGACTCACCGACGATGGCAAGGCCGTCGGTGCGGTCTCGACGGTCGACTACCTCGACAGCTGGACGGGCCTTACGGATGCCGAGTACCGACGGAAGAAGGTCCACGTTCGAGACGTCCTGCTGCGTCGGCTCGGCGACCAGTACCCCCGGTTGCCCGACGTGGTCGAACACGCCGAGTTGGCGACGCCGAAGACGATCCATCGGTACACGCTCAACCCCGGCGGATCGGCCTACGGCTTCGCACAGACGCCCGGGCAGTCGTTGCTGAACCGACGTATCGAGACGCCCGTTCCGAACCTCCGGTTCGCTTCGGCCTGGGGGTTCCCCGGCGGGGGCTTCACCGGCGCCATGGCGTCGGGATATCGCGCTGCAACAGCATTGCTCCAGTCCCGCGACTGAGGTCCGGGGGCGCGTTCGGGTCGTCCAGTGGAGGCTGCAGGAGCCGAGGCGGGCGCGCCGTATCCGCTCCGGGCGGCGGGAGCTACGAGTAGGCGATGTTCAGTTCCAGCTCGTTCGCCGTCTCGAGGAGCCGGGTCGAGAGCTCGCGCTCCGAGGCCTCGTTCTGCAACCTGTGCGCCGGCCCCGAGATGCTGAGCGCGCCGATCGGTCGCCCGTCGGTCCGTTTGATCGGCACGCCGACCGCGTAGACCCCCTCGACGTTCTCCTCCTCGTTCACGCTGTACCCCCGTTCCCGGATCGTATCCAGGTCGTTGCGGAACGCCTCGGGGTCGGTGATGGTGTTGTCCGTCACCGGGTCGAGCCCCACCGTCTCGAGTATCTCCTCGACGGTCTCTGGGGGATAGCAGGCGAGGATCGACTTGCCGGCGGCAGTCGAGTGTAGCGGGATCCGCTCACCGATCCGCGAGTTCGGCGTGTTGACCGCGTTGTCACCCTCCGCACGGTGGACGTACACGGCCCGGCCGTGCTCCGGGACGAGGAACTGGACCGACTCCCCCGTCTGCTCGGCCAGTGTCGCGACCTTGGGCTGGAGTTTCGTGTACGCCGGGTCCCGGGTCCTGGCGTACTCGCCGAGCGAGAGGAACCGGAGTCCGACTTCGTGCGTATCACCGTCCTTCACAAGGTAACCCAGGTCGTGCAGTGTCGTAACGTGGCGATGGATCGTGCTCTTCGCCACGTCCAGTTCCGTCGCTAACTCGGTCACCCGGGCGCCTCCGCTGGTCCGAATGGCTTCGATGATCTCGAACGTCGTTTTCGTCGTCTGGACCGGCTTCCGCCCCTCGTTCCCGCTGCTCATTGGCGTGCGAATCGGTTCGACACCGAGATAGATAAAGTTCCGCTGGCTCGAACGCACCCCCCGGGACCGTCCTCGGGTCGATGAGGCGCTTCCACGGTTGTGGTCCCGAGACGATCGCACGCTCCCCGGACGGTGCCGACCCGAAACGAGGGGTTCGTATGATGGAACGGACGGACGGTCGTTCGAACGGAACGGACGGGCGACAGATTCCAATAGTTCTGATTTCTAACACCGAAAGGCAGTGCAAGCAGCCAAGACCCACCTATATCTACCCTATACCACTGATAGCACATATATAGCCGGTTTTAATTAACAGAATTAGAAATGTTGGCAAAGTTATTTAACGTTAGTAGATGTGATACGATACCATGAGTGGACCGTTAGCGTACGAGTCGCTGGACGAGGGACGCCACTGCAACTACTACCGCTACGACCGAACGTTGCAGTTCGAACTGGCGTATCGCTGTGCCGACGCGGAGCTGGACTGGGGAGCCCCGAGACTGCGGGACTTCGGGGAACTGGTCGGACACACCGTCGTCGACAACGCCGACACCGTCGAGGCACATCCGCCGGAACTGACGGCGTACGACAAGGACGGCGATCGCGTCAACGAGGTCGAGTACCACCCCGCCCACCTCGAGAACGAGCGGCTCGTCTACGAGTCCGGGCTGATCGCCGACGCGTTCGAGGCGCCGCCCGGTCGTGACGAGCCCGTCTCGTTCCCGTTCCACTTCGGTCAGTTCTACCTGATGGAGTACGCCTCGAGCGTCGGCCTCAGCTGCCCGGGGGCGATGACCGGGGGGGCCGCGCTCGTCCTGGACAAGTTCGACGACGGGTCGCTGGACGAGTTCTACGAGGGGTTGACCGCCAGGACGTACGAGGACCTGGTGACCGGCGCGATGTTCCTGACCGAGAAGCAGGGCGGGACCGATGTCGGGGCGAACGAGGTGACCGCCGAGCCCCAGGGGGACGGGACGTACGAGCTCTACGGCGAGAAGTGGTTCTGTTCGAACGTCGATTCGGGGGCCGCGCTGGTGCTGGCTCGAACGCCCGATGCCCCCGACGGCACGGAGGGGCTCTCGCTGTTCCTGGCCCCCGGGCCCGAGCGTGCCGGGGCGCCGGCGGACTACCGCATCCGTCGTCTGAAGGACAAGCTCGGGACCAAGAGCGTCCCGACGGGGGAGGTCGTCTTCGAGGGGGCCGAAGCCTCCCTCGTCGGTGCGCCGGAGGACGGGTTCGAGCAGATGTCGGAGATGCTGAACATGGAGCGACTCTACAACGCCATCGGCTCCTGTGGCGTGATGGGTCGGGCGCTGCTGGAGTCGAAGGTCCACGCCGCCAACCGCGAGGTGTTCGGCGAGCGGCTCGACGAGCATCCCCTGATGCGACGGGACCTGCTGGAGATGGCGACCGACCACGAGGCCGCGCTGGTGTTCACCTTCGAGGCCGTCGACGCGTTCCATCGCCGTGAGCGCACCGACGACGGGACCGCCCATGGGCTCATGCGCATCCTCGTCCCCATCGCGAAGTACCGGACCGCACGGATGGCCGTCGACACCGCCTCGTACGCGA
Source organism: Haloglomus litoreum (assembly GCF_029338515.1). Lineage (GTDB taxonomy): Archaea > Halobacteriota > Halobacteria > Halobacteriales > Haloarculaceae > Haloglomus > Haloglomus litoreum. Next base: position 4,019,066 of record NZ_CP119988.1, read on the forward strand.
TGGAGATCAAGGGCGGGAACGGGTACGTGGAGGAGTTCGTCCACCCCCGGCTCCTCCGGAACGCGCAGGTGCTTCCGATCTGGGAGGGTGCGTCGAACGTCGTCGCCCTCGACGTCCTCCGGGCGATGGAGCGCGAGGGGGCCCACGAGCCGCTCCTCGAACTCGTGACCGACCGACTCGGATCCGTCTCCCACCCCGTCCTCGAACCGCTCGCGGCCGCGGTCGCCGACGAACGCGACGGGCTCGCGCGCGCCATGGCGACGGTCGGCACCGAGAGCGTGGCCTACGCACAGCGGCAGGCGAAGGAGCTCGCGGACTACGTCTTCGACGTGACGACCGCCGCCGTCCTGCTCGAACAGGCGCAGCTACAGCTCGACGACGAGGGCGACGCGCGGAAGGCGGCCGTGGCGCGACGGTTCATCGACGACCAGCTGCGTCGGCCCGACGAGCGGGGCATCACCACCCCGGACGAGCTGTCGCCGGACGTGTTCGATGCGGTCGTCCGGTACGACAGCCTCGACCCGGAGCGCCTGGCGGAACCGGCGGCTCCGGAGGGGATGGGTGAGTACTGATGGCGCTCGATGACACCCCGGTCGTGGATGCGTGGATGCAGCATCCGGTCGGCGAGTTCCTGGACCAGCCGTGGCTCGAGTCGCTGAAGCGGTGGAACGACGGCGATTTCGAGGACGTCCCCCCGGAGTGGACCGTCCAGGCCTACGAGGGCGCCGGCGTCGACATCGGCCTCCTGAGCGCCTGGTGGGGCCCGGATGGCCCGCTCATCGGCAACGACGACGTGGCCGACATCGTGGACGCACATCCGGACCAGTTCGTCGGCGTGGGGTCGGTGCCCATCGACCGGCCGATGGCGGCGGTGCGGGAGGTCCGGCGGTGCGTCGAGGAGCTGGGCTTCGCCGGCATCCGCGTGGTGCCGTGGCTGTGGGAGCTGCCGCCGAACGACCGGCGGTACTACCCGGTCTACGCCGAGTGCGTCGAGCAGGACGTGCCCTTCTGCCTGCAGGTCGGCCACACGGGCCCGCTGAAACCCTCCGAGCCGGGACGGCCCATCCCGTACCTGGACGACGTGCTCCGGGAGTTCCCGGACCTCACGGTCGTCGCCGGGCACATCGGCCACCCGTGGACCGAGGAGATGATGGCGCTCGCGACGAAGTACGAGGACGTCTACATCGACACCTCGGCGTACAAGCCCAAGCGGTACCCGGACGAACTGGTGGAGTTCATGCGGGGCCACGGCTCGGAGAAGGTCCTGTTCGGGACGAACTACCCGATGATACAGCCCGGCGAGTGTCTGGAGGGCATCGCCGACCTCGACCTCGGCGAGGAGGCACGCGAGCGGTTCTGCTACCGCAATGCCGCCGAGGCCTTCGGGCTGGACATCGCGTAGGCGCCTCCCGGCTCCGACAGCCCCGGCCCGTGGCTGGCGGGAGCCCCACCGTCTCGCGAACGACCCGGACGGCCACAGCGAGCGGGCGGGCGGGGTGGGTGGTCGTCGCTGTCGGCAGACTGGACGGAACAGCGGTATCACAGCACATTTGACACGAGCGGCCGAGGGGCGAGTATGGAGATAGAAGTGGTCACGGGGACCGGCGAAGGAGCGACCTCCCTGAGCGCGTTCGATGCCGCGCTCGCGGACGCCGGGATCCACAACTACAACCTCGTGACCCTCTCGTCGGTCATCCCCGAGGGGGCGGTCGTCTCCGTCGAGGGGACGCACGACCGCGAGTGGGACGTCGGGGAGCTGGTGAGCGTCGTCCTCTCGGAGAACGAATCCACGGTCTCGGGCGAGACCATCGCGGCCGGGCTCGGCTGGGCGCAGGCCGACGAGGGCGGGGTCTTCTTCGAGGCGACGGCCGAGAGCCGGACGAACGTCGAATCGCTGGTCACGCGGGGGATCGAGACCGCCAAGACGAACCGGCCGGACTGGAACTGGGAGCCGGGGATCGAGACCGAGATCGCCCAGCACACCGTCGACCAGAACGGGGCCGCGATCGTCTCGGCGATCTACCGGCCGGTGTAGTCGGCCACGTGGGGTAGGATGGACGTGAGGGGGCCCAGATTCGGGCAGGGGATTCCGGCGTGAGAAACATTTAGCAGGGGTCCCCGACGAGGGTAAGGCACCGATGTCACGAGCCGACCCGGACCTGAACGTTGACATCCCGTCCGGCTACGAGGATGTCGACGAGTGGGCGACGGCGGCGGTCAGGGGGGCCAACAACTGGCTCGTCACGATCCGCAACGCCACCGACGAGGGAATCGACCCGTGGAGCGACGAGTTCACCAAGGGGGAGAACGGGATCATGACCTACGCGGAGGCGCTCACCGCGCTGGCACTCACCGAGCAGTTCGCGCCGGTGGACCGCTCGGACTGGAGCACCCTCCGCCGACGCTACTATCAGAACGATCTGGAGGTTGTCCTGGACCACATCACGGCCGAGGACGGCCCGAACTTCAGGCCGAACCCGTACCTGACCGGGGGTGACGGACAGGGCGAGCGACTGGAGACGGACAACTTCACCGTCGCGGCGACGTTCTCGACCTCGGCGATCCTGGAGTCGCTGCAGGCCGGCATCGACCTCGGCGACGATATCGACCGGAGCGAGCTCGAGGCGGCGCTGGAGACCAACGTGGAGTGGCTGCTCTCGAACGCCGTCGAGGGCGAGCGTGTCGCGGCCGACGACGCGGTCGGCTGGGCCTGGCTCGGGAGCGAGTCGAGCCAGTTCGAGGAGATGGACCCCAGCCCGGTCAACTACTTCACCTACTCGGCTACCATCGTCCTCTGTGACCTCCTCAACTACCGGGGGATCGACCTGGTCGACGACGTCGTCACGAAGTACGAGACGGAGCTGAAGGAGACCCTCGAGGGGGCGAGCCGGTTCCTCCAGAACGAGTACTGGGAGGGAGAGTACTGGTCGGTGCCGACCGGGGTGATGGGCGAGGTGAGCAACAAGGAGAAGCTCCTGTCGACCTGCTACGCGTTCGTCGGCCTCTCGTACGCCGCGGCCAGTCTCGAGGGGATCGACATCACGGACGAGCGGAGCGACCGGATGGCGACGGCGATGAACTGGGCGCTGGGCTACTACGAGGACCAGCCCAACCTCTGGGCCCTGACCGTGGACTACGACTGCGGGCCCGACCACCAGTTCACGGACGGGTCGGCCCCGTACGTGCTGCTGGACTCCCTGGTCGAACTCATCAACCGCCGGCCGGAGCTGGTCGAGCAGGTCGATGACTTCGCCGCCGACACCATCCGCGAGAAGGTGCGCGGGAAACTGGCGCCGGTCATCCTGGACAAGTGCTGGGCCGGCGACCCGCGGTTCGAGCAGAAGGGGTTCCGCCACATCGGGAACGCGGACCGGCTCATCAAATCCCGCGACGGTGCCCCCGAGTACAACATGACGGCCATCTACTCGACGGGTGTCGCCATCGAGACGTTCCTGCTCAACTTCCTCGAGGAGGGCAAGCAGTTCAACTTCGGCGACGAGTTCGAAGAGGAGTCCGACACCGCGACAGGGACGACGGAGGCCGTCGAGACGCCGACTGGCACGCCACAGCAGGTCGAGCGCAAGACGGTCAACAACATCATCCTCAACGAGGGCGGCGAGGAGGGCGGCGTCCCCGAGGCGGTGGACGAGCAGCTCCGGGACATCCAGTCGGAGATCAAGGACCTCTCGGCGGAACTCGGGGACGGGGGCGACGACGTGGCCGTCAAGGAGCTCGAGACGCGGAGCCTCGCGTTCCTGAGCGAACTCAACGACTGCGAGTCCACGCTCGACGACGAGTACGACGAGCACTGGGTGGACGTGACCGACGACCTCGGGTCGGCGAAGCAGCCGATCGCCTCGAGCCTGCAGGAGAACTGGGAGGAGAAGTTCAAGCGCATCAACACCGGCCAGTTCACGGAGTACCTCCGCGAGGTCTACTTCTGTCCCGACCGCGAGACCTACGAGGCACGGGTCGCCTTCGGGGACCGGACGACGCTCCTGTTGCCCCCGCAGCGGGCCATCGTCGACGAGATCGGCGACTGGGACGACGAGACGTTCCGGGACACGGACGCCCGACGCGGCTACGTCGAGGAGCGCGTCGAGGAGCTGGCCGAGGAGCCCTGGGGCGGCGAGGACATCAGCGACGCCGTCTACCAGTTCAAGAAGCGGTTCGAGGAGGAGACGAGCTGAGGTAGCGACCGGCCTCTCGGGGGCAGCCCGATCCCGGGAGCTCCCTGTCCTGCCACCCCGACCGCGGCGTCGGTGCGCACGAACCGACCCCGTCACGCAGCCCGGGCCAGACGTCGCGCCGTAGCGTGGTTCAGCGACCCATACGCTTTAGTCACACCCATCGCAACCAGCGTCCATGTCGACGTCGACGGACATCGTCTCATTCTACTCCTTCAAGGGGGGTACGGGGCGCAGCACGTCGCTGGCGAACGTGGCGCACGCACTGGCCGAACGGGGGGCGACGGTCGGCTGTATCGACCTGGACCTGGCGGCTCCCGGGCTCCACATGATCTTCCCGAACATCGGGGTGGCCCACCTGAACGCGAAGACCGTTCACGACCACCTCAACGGGGACGACAGCGACATCGAGGAGTACATCATCGACGTGGGATCGCAGCTGGACGAGCCCCCGGAGGGGGAGCTGTTGCTCATCTCCGGGGCCGTCGAGTCGCCGGGCGACGACAACCCGCTGGAGATGATGAAGCGGGCCCTGGAGCTCCGGGACGACTTCCAGCGCCGGCGTGACCTGGACTACCTGCTGCTCGACTCCCGCTCGGGCCTCAGCAACCACATGATCCCGGTGTTCGACAAGGCGGACCTGTTCCTCGCCTTCCACCGCTGGACCCACCAGCACAAGACCGGGACCGACCGGCTGGCCGACTGGATCAAGGACATCGGCGTCTCGCTCGACCACGTGATGAGCGTCGCCAGCAACGTCCCCACGGCGGTTCCAGAGGACGACATCAGGGAGTGGGTCCAGACGGAGCTGTACGGCGTCTCCGAGTACCACATCATCAACACGTCCCAGATCCTGCGGGGTGGCGAGGAGATCGTGACGCTGACCCACCCGGACGAACTCATCGCGGAGCAGTACCGGAGGCTGGCCTCACGGCTCGAACGGATATGATGCGCCGGGCGTCGAAGCGTCTCGGGCGAACGGCGACCGACCGCAGTCCACCCAGCTAGCATGGCAGACAACGACTACGACTCACTGTCGGAGTACTACACCAAGGAGGTCGATACCGGCGAGGGGACGGCCGGCCCGACACCGCTGAAGGTGCTCGACGAGTCCACCGTCCTGGACGCGCCGCTCGACAGGGTGCTGGTGACGGTGTACAAGCGGGGGGAGATCACGCTGTCGGAGGTCGCCGCCGAGACGGACCTCCCGAAGCCGAAGGTGAAGCGCCACCTCGGCGAGCTCCGGCTCCAGGGGTACCTCGGCATCGAGTACGAGGCCGGGGAGAAGTACTACTACGTCAAGAGCCGGTGGCAGACCGAGGAGTTCCCCTCGGGGCCGGTCATCCCGCTGGTCTACCAGTACAACCTGCTGAGCGACGAGCAGCGGCTCTCGGCGATCAAGGAGGCCATCGACGAGCACGTCGCCGCCGGCGACGTGGTGGCCGACCTCGGGGCCGGGGTGGGAGTGCTCTCCTACCTGGCCGCCGAGCGGGCCGAGACCGTCTACGCGGTCGAGATGGACCGCGAGGTGTACGAGAAGGGCCGCGAGATCATGGCCGAGCAGGGCATCGAGAACGTGACGTACGTCCGCGGGGACGCCCGGGAGGTCGACCTCCCGGAGGAGGTCGACGTCGTCATGTGCGAGATGCTCGACACCGCCCTCGCCGCCGAGCTGCAGGTGCCGGTGATGAACTACGCCGTCGAGCAGCTCCTCGCTGACGGCGGGACGGTCATCCCGACGGCGGCGAAGACCTCGGCCCGGCTGGTGAACTCCGACTACGAGTTCCACGGCGGCGAGTTCCGGCTGCCGCACTTCGAGGAGTACGGTGCCAGGGAGAGCGAGCGTCGCTCCGAGGAGACGGTGTACCACGAGGTCCGCTTCGACGAGAAGAACGCGGAGCTGGTCGAGCAGAAGGTCACCATGACGGCCACCGAGGCGGGGCTGGTCAACGGGGTGCAGCTCAACACGGACGTCCAGTTCGGCGAGGGGCTCGACTACACGGGGGCGAGCCCGTGGCTGGACGCGCCGCTGAACCTCCCGTTCGACGAGGACATCCACGTCGAGCCCGGCGACGAGGTCACCATCGAGGTGTCCTACCAGCTCGGCGGCGGGCTGAACAACATCCTGTACGATGTCACGGACCACTGACGGGGCGAGCGGGGACGCCGGGGGAGAATCGACGAGCGGCTGTCGCTACCTCGCGCTGTACGACGCCGAGGCGGGGGCGCTCACCGAGTGGGCGGAGACGCTGGCGGCCGACTTCGAGACGCTCGTCGCCGAGAGCGACGTCATCAAGCGCCGGCTCGACCTCGGGACCTACGACGCGGCGTCGCTGTTCGAGCGCGAGGGGGCCGACAGGGAGGCCGTGTCCGACCGGACGGCCAACCGGCTCATCAAGGCGGACGAGGCCCGGCAGGCCGCCGGCCTCCCCGAGACCTGCCCCCACGAGTCCCACGAGGACGAGCCGTACTGCGAGTTCCACCTCGCACCGGAGCGGTGTGCCGAGCTCGGTATCGAGCCGGCGGAGATCCGGCGCGCGCTCCTGGAGCGCATCGGCGACGAGACCGAGGACGGGGCCGGCCGGGGGAAGTGCTTCGCCGGCGGTCGCTTCCGGGAGCTGTCGTTCTCCTACCGGACGCTGGAGTCGACGTCGAACCGGCCGATACAGCTGCAGTACGCCCACATCGAGGACCTGAGCCTCGACGACGCGGTCATCGACGAGCGGCTGCTGCTCGACGGGGGGACGATCGAGTCCTGCTCGGCGGAGGACGCGCGGTTCCGCCGGACGGTCTCGTTCGACCGGGCGACGCTGGACTGCGACAGCCTCTCGTTCGACGGCTCCGTGTTCGAGGAGCAGGCCTCGTTCCGGGCGGCGACGGTCACCGCGACCAGGCTCCGGTTCCAGGACTGCTCGTTCGAGCGGGGCTGCAGCTTCGAGGACGCCGAGTTCGAGCTCGCGCTGGGGAACACGGACCCGGACGTGGACCCCGTGCGGTTCAACGGCACCGAGTTCGACGGCGGCGTGACCTGCAGCGACGCGACGTTCTCGCTGCGGAACGCCAGCGATATGCGACGCCAGGCCGCGGTCAAGTTCCGGGGCTGCCGGTTCGGCGGGCAGGCCTCGTTCGACGACTGCGAGTTCGGTACGGTGAGCAACGACGGCGGCGGCTCGCTGGAGGCGCTCCTGTCCGGCGACGGCGACGGCGACTCCGGCGACGACGTGACCTGGAAGGTGCAGTTCAAGGACGCCGAGTTCCAGGGCGGCTTCCGGGCGATCGACGCGGGCATCGCCGGTGACCTCCGGATGCGTGGGGCGGAGTTCCGGGGCGACGGGAGTGACTTCGACGAGACGACCATCGAGGGGGACTTCGTCCTGACCAACGCCGAGTTCCGGGGCGACGGGAGCAGCTTCGACGGGCTGACCGTCACGGGCGCGTTCTACCTGAACAGCGCCGAGTTCTCGCAGGGGGCGGTCACGTTCGCGGGGATCCAGGTCGACGGGCGGCGGATGGACTGCGAGGAGGTGTCGTTCGGGGGCAACAAGCTGAGCTTCGCGGGCGCGACCATCGACGGCGAGGCGGCGTTCAAGCGGCTGTCGTTCGCCGGCGGCGAGGCCAGCTTCGGCGGCCTCACCGTGCGGGGAGCGCTCGACCTCGAGGGCTCGGTGTTCGACGTCTCCGGCGGCGACATCGATTTCGCGGACCTGACCGTCGAGGACGAGCTCAACCTCCGGCAGGCGACGTTCACCGGCAACGGGATCGACTTCAGCCGGGCGACGGTCGGCGAGACCCTTCCGTCGGCGACGACGGTGGCCGACTGCACGGGGAGCGTCTGGCGGGGTGGCGAGGTCGACTTCGGCGGGAGCGAGTTCGGCGGGAGCACGGACTGGGAGCTCACGACGTTCGGCGGCGACCAGGTCAGCTTCGCGGGGATGACCGTCGACGGCGACGCGACGTTCCACCACGCGGAGTTCGAGACGACGGAGGCCGACCTCTCGGAGCTGACCGTCGCGGGCGAGACGTTCGACATGTCCCACGCCCGGCTGGGCGGGAAGACCGTGTTCAACGGCGCCGAACTGTGGACCGAGGCGGTCGACCTGCGTCGGCTCCGGGCCGAGGGGGTCGTCGTGGAGTTCCGCAAGGTTGAATCGGGCGAGACGCTGGTCGATCTGAGCAACGCCACCGTCACCGACGGCGTGTTCGAGATCGGCCCACAGGACACCGTCTACGGCTTCGAGGGGGCGACCATCGGCGACATCGAGATCGCCCTGGGAGAGGGGGAGGGGGCACTGCTCGAGCACTTCGTGTTCAAGAACACCGACTTCGACGGCTTCGACTTCAGCCGGGACAACATCAAGCAGGAGCTGAACAACACCGGGTGGCAGATCCACACCACCCACGGTGACGAGACGGCCTCCCCGCGGCGGCTGCGCGACCTGGTGCGGCGCTACTACCGGCTCGTCACCGAGGGACCCGACGAGGACGGAATCGACCCGAACGAGCTCGAGACGACGTACATGCGGGCGAAGCTCGGCGCGGACCAGCAGGGCGATCCGGACGCCGTCTCGCAGTTCTTCCAGAAGGAACTGCGCTTCCGGCGGCGGGCTCACGGGCACCGGTTCTGGGACCGGGACCGGGGGAAGGGTCGGACGACCTACGAGTCGTTCCGGTCACAGGTGCGGATCGGCTGGGACTGGCTCGCGAACACGACCCTCGGGCTCACCGTCGGCTACGGGGAGCGGCCGGGCAACGTCGTCGCCACGTCGCTGCTCATCGTCCTCGCGTTCGCGTTCGTCTACCGCGCCATCGACGCGCTCCCGCCGGGGTCGAACTCGTTCGACTACGTCACCTACAGCTTCCAGGGGTTCATCCAGCTGGTGGTCGGCATCCAGACGACCGGCTCCATCCTGGTCCGGTTCTTCACCGCGGTGGAGGGGTTCCTCGGGGCGTTCGTCATCGCGCTCTTCGTCATCACCCTCACGCGGTCCATCGACCGCTGAGCGCGGGCCGGTCCCCGCCGGCCCGGCCGTCGGGAACGGACCGGACCTCAATCGCTACTGGAGCGCGCCTGGTCGAACCGGCTCGCCGGCAGCAGCAGTTCCTCCAGTCCCGGCAGGTGCTTGACGTTGAAGACGACCTGCATCTCGTCGGAGACGGGCGCGGAGACACAGGAGAGGCGGACGCCCCGCTCGATCCACTCCTTCGGGAGGATGTGGCTGGAGTGCATCGGCATCTCGCCGTCGATGATGGCGACGGCGCAGTTGGTGCAGGCGCCGCCGCGGCAGGCGAAGGGCCAGGCGTGGCCGGCTGCCTCGGCCGCCTCCAGCAGCGGGGTCCCGGGCTCGGCGACGAACTCGCCGTAGTCGGGGGCCTCGAGGTCCGCGGCGGCGGCCTTCTCGAAGAGGTCGGCGTCGGTCAGCTCCCAGCCCTGGTCGGCCAGCGCCTGGTAATCGAGGTACTCGACGGTGACGCCGACCTCCTCGGGTTCGGGCTCCGGGTCGGCGTCGGGCTCGTCGGCCGGGGTGAGGTCGGCACCGTTCGTCGCGGGGTCGTAGCCGTTCTCGATGCGCTCGTAGGCCCGGCGGACCCGCTGGAACTCCCGGGCGGAGCCGCCGTGGTCCGGGTGCGCCTCGAAGACGCGCTCGCGGTAGGCCTGCTCGATGGTCTCCTCGTCGGCGTCCGGGTCGACCCCGAGCACATCGAACGGAGATGCCACACCGGCACGTAGGGAGTCACGCCGGTAAAACCTGCTTCTCTCGGTAACCGCCACCGTGGCCGGTCCCGACGGATGAAACGCCGGACTGGACCGGTCCGTTTATATGTTTCAGTGGCATCGCTGTGAGTAGTTGGCATGAGTCTGTATCCCACGGAGCAGTGGTTGGAGGCCTACGGGCGCGCGCTCGACGAGAGCCGGGCCCTCGACGACATCGCGTCGGGGTGGGGTGTCGGATTCAACGGTGACGTGCTGCTCGTCATCGACGACGTGCCGCTGGCGGACACCACGCTGGGTGACCTCCCGGACGAGGTGCTGGCGGACCTCCCCGCCGACATCCAGGAGGGGATCAGCGACGTGACGCTGGCCGAGGCCCCCGAGCGGTTCGGGGAGACGCTGCGGCCGTCGCTGCCGGCGAACGTGCAGGACCTGCTCTACCAGATCGAGACGAAGGTCCACGACGGCACCATCTACGCGTACGTGGGACTCGAGGGCGGCGAGTGCACCGGGACGGAGGTCCTCGCGGACCCGGGCTCGCGCGACGTGGGGTACGTGGTGAAGGGCCCCTACCAGACCTGGCGGCGCATCGTCGACGGCCGGCCGGTCGCCTCGGCCTGGCTGAACGGCGACCTCGCCATCGAGGGGAACAAGGTCCGGCTGGTCCGGTACGGTTCGGTCCTCCAGCTGGTGGGGGATGTCGCGGCCGACGTGGAGACGACCCACCTCTTCCCCGGTGACGCCGCCAGCCCGGGCGAACTCGTGCTCGACGAGGCCGTCCGCCAGCCGGTCATCCTCGGCCGCCTCGCCGAGCGACAGGCCAGCCTCGTCACGAGGACGTTCAGCCCTTTCTGAACCCGTTCCAGCAGGAATCCGACGACGAGAACGATTAAATTCCGCATTATTCTGAAATAATCCAACCTAGAGAGATATCTGTCCCGGTACCTTCCGCCGGTCCGGTGCCGGATCGCGGACCAGGGTAGTCGATAGGGGCCGGGGCTGGCTGTATCGATTGGTTCGAGGGGCTCTGTGACTGGAACGAACGGGTTGGAAGCTCCTGGCCGCTCGACCGTCCGGGATTGGCTGTTCCACGGAGCGTCCGCACCGAGCCAGCACGGTGCGAAGCGATCCTGGACCGCCGAATCGGGTGGGACTGAAAGGGGCCGCGGGCTCGGCGGCCCCCCGGCGATGCAAGCACCGCAGCGGACGCCCGGAACGGCGGCCGACCGAAGGGAGGCCGCCGCATGACCGGACCGCGAGGAGCGCAGCGAGCCGCGGGGTCGTTCGAGAGAGCTCCGCTCTCTCGTGATGACGAAGATCTCCGATTTTCGAACCATCCCGAGCCCGCGGGGGCTTTCAATAGCTCATCACTGTCGCTGTCGTCCCCCCCATCATCGTCGAACGAATCGCTACAGACACAGTCCCACCGGATCGACCCGTACCGTTAGGTGGGGCGGTCCCCAGCCCCCTCTCATGCCAGCCAAGGTGACGGACCCGCCGGCGGGGTACGAGGAGGGGCTCCGGTGGGACGGGGGCGTGGAGTGGCTCGTCCACCCGGACGAGACGATGGAGCGCGCCAGCACGGCGCTCGCGACCGACGAGGGCGTCTACCTCGTGGACCCCCTGGACGCCCCGGGAGTCGACGACCTGATCGCCGAGTTCGGTGAGGTCGCGGGCGTCGTCCTGCTGTCGAACCACCACACCCGGGACGCTGGCCTGTTCGCGCGGCGCCACGAGGTGCCGGTGTACGTGGGCGCGGACGTGCCCGAGGACGCGACGCCCGACCTGGCCGTGCCCATCGAGCGCATCGCCGTCGGGGAGCGACTGGGCGACTACGAGTTCGTCGAGGTCGCGACCGGGACGGCACTGGGCGCGCCCTGGTACGAGTACGCGCTCTGGAACGGCGAGACGCTCCGGGTGAGCGAGTGCGTCGGCACGGCCGAGTACATGCGGGTCGGTGACGAGCCGCTGGGCGTGATGACGATGCGGCGACGCCACCCACCGACGGCGCTCCGGGGCCTCGAACCCGAGCGGGTCCTGTCGGGCCACGGGCCTGGCCTCGACGAGAACGCGGCGGAAGCCCTCGAGGCAGCCATCGACAGCGCCGAGGAGAACTTCACGACGGCGCTCGTCCAGAACGGGCTCGACCAGGCCCGGACGGTGCTGGCCGCGCTCCGGTCGGACCTGGGGTGAGCAGTCGAGTTACAGCGTCTCGCCGTCGACGACGTCGTAGCCGAGGTCGCCCTCGCGCAGCGCGTCGGTGAGCGCCGACAGCTCCGTCACGCTGGCGACGACCAGCACGTCCAGCCCGCGGTGGGCGGCCTCCGTGACCGCGGCGGGGACGCCAAAGCGGATGTCCGGGTCGAGATCGACCCGCGAGACGGCCGCGAGCGCCTCGCCGCCGGCGACCGCGAGCAGGTCGGTCTCGCCGGCCCGCTCGGCGAGCGCGTCGGCGTCGACCGCCCGGCTCCCACCCTCGTGGACGCGCGGGACGCTCACGACACGGACCTCGCCCCACTCGTAGTCCACCAGTCCCTCGAAATCCGTGACGCCGACGTCCTCGTCCGCTTCGGCGCTCGTGACCGCGACGCCGGTGGCGCCGCCGGCGCCCCCGGGTGTCGCCCGGAGGACGCCGTCGCGCATCGACAGCGAGACGGGCTGGCCCTCCGCGATATCGGCTGTCGCGATGGCCGTGTCCACGTCCACCCGCCCCAGGACGTCCTCGGAGACGTGGCTGACGTAGTCGCGCAGCGCCTCGGTCCGGCTCATCAGCCAGTCGACGCCCTCGTTGGTCACCTCGTAGCGTCCGCGGCCGTGCTTCTGGACGTACCCCTCCGCGACGAGCCCCTGGAGGTAGTCGCTGACGGCCTGGGCCGTGACGCCGATCTCGTCGGCGACCTCCTGCTGGCTGACCGCCGGCTGGCGCTGGGCGATCTCCACGAGGATCTGGTAGCGGGTCGCGTCGCGCTTGCTCCGCAACACGCCGGTCCGGTCGCCGGCGCCCAAGTCCTCGCCGGGGGCCCCCTCACCGTTCCCGGCTGCGGCCTCGTCGCCGCCCTCGTCACCACTCATGCCAGCCAGTCCGCCCGCCCAACGCAAGTAGCTTTGGAGCGGAACGCCGGAGTCGGGCGTTCGTCGACGAGGAGTACAGCCAGGGTTGCCGTAGTGCAACTCCCGCTGTCGACGTGACGGGTCCGGTTGTACTGGCGGGCCCCACCCACCACCGGCGGGCGACGGGTTCAAGTCCGATTGTCCGAAGGGAGGGACAGTGAGTCGAGAGCCGACCGGAGCCACGGGTGGCCGATGACGCGGTTCGTCCTCGTCGCCGGCGGTACCGCCACCGCACGCATCGACGGCATCAGCGCCGCCGGCGCCGACCCGGCGCTGATGGCCCACACGCCCAGCGCTGACGCCGAGATACTCGTCCACGGCGAACCGACCGGCGCCCCCGTCGTCCCCGTGAGTCCGTCGGGCTGCCCGACGCCCGCGGTCGTCACGCGGGCGGTCCGGGAATGCCGCCCGTTCGACACCGCCGTCGTCGACGCCGGGCTGGCCGCCCCGACGGACGCCGAGACGACGACCGTCGCCGACGACCCCGGCGCCGACATCCGGGAGCCCGTGGCCGTCCCCGACGCGGCCGCAGTCGTCGCACGAGCCCGCGAGCACGGGCGGGCGCTCGCGGACTCGGCGGCCGAGCCCTCTCGCCTGTGGCTCGCCGAGACCGTCCCCGGCGGTACGACGACGGCGTTCGGAACCCTCGCCGCGCTGGGCGAGGCGGCCCCCGTCTCCTCCTCGCTGGCGTCGAACCCGCTCGAGTTGAAACGGCGGGTGGTCGAGGCGGGGCTGGCGGCCAGCGGCATCGAGCGCGGCACGCACGCCGACGACCCCGTCGCCGCGGTGCGGGCGATGGGCGACCCGACGCTGGCCGCGACGCTCGGGCTCGTGCAGGGCGCGACCGAGGCAGGCGCCGACGTGACGCTCGCGGGCGGGACCCAGCAGGCGACCGCCGCCCTGCTCGCCCGGCGGGCCGGTGTCGACGCGCCGCTGACCGTCGCCACCACGGCGTTCGTCGCGCGCGACGGGAGCGCCGCCTTCCGGGCGCTGGCCGCCGCCGCCGACGCCGACGTGCGCGTCACCGACCCCTCGTTCGACGGGCACGACCACCCGGCTATGCGGGCGTACGCCGCCGGCGAGGCGAAGGAGGGGGTCGGGATGGGTGGCGCGCTGGCGCTCGCGGCCGACGCGGGCGTCGGGATGGGCGCCGTCCGCGACCAGGTCCGGGCGGTCTACGACCGGCTGCTGGCCGACACCGACCGCCCGCCTGCGACGGGGTCGGGGACGGACACGGTGAGGGACTGATGCGCGGCCTCGTCCTCGGCGGCACCGCCTCGGGCGTCGGCAAGACGGTCGCCACGCTCGCGGTCTGCCGCGCCCTCGCGGACGCGGGCGTCGACGTGCGCGCGGGCAAGGCCGGCCCGGACTTCATCGACCCGAGCCACCACCGCGCCGTCACCGGCCACCCGTCCCGGACGCTGGACCCGTGGCTCGAGGGGACCGCGGGTATCCGCCGGAACTTCGACCGCGACGGCGGCGACCTCCGCGTCGTGGAGGGCGTGATGGGACTGTACGACGGGAGCGTCTCCTCGACGGCCGACGTGGCCGCGGCGCTCGACCTGCCGGTCGTCCTCGTGGTGGACGCGGCGGCCGGGATGGAGAGCGTCGCGGCGACGGCCCTGGGCTTCCGCGAGTACGCGACCCACGCGGGCCAGGACATCGACGTGGTCGGCGTCCTCGCCCAGCAGGCCCACGGCGGCCGCCACGCGGACGGCATCCGCGAGGCGCTCCCCGACGGACTGGCGTGGTTCGGCCGGATCCCACCGGACCCGGCCCTGGAGATCCCCGAGCGCCACCTCGGCCTCCACCTCGGCGACGAGGCACCGCTCCCCGACGAGGCGCTCGCCACGGCCGCCGAGGGCGTCCGGGCGGACCGCCTGCTCGACGCCGCGCGGGAGGCCGGCCGACCCGAGGACCCGGGCCGGGAACGCGAACGGACCGGCGCGCGCGTGGCGGTCGCACGGGACGCGGCGTTCCGGTTCTGCTATCCCGCGACCCGTGAGCGCCTGCGCGAGCGGGCGACCGTGACGACGTTCTCGCCGGTCGCCGGCGACCCCGTACCCGACTGCGATGGCGTCTACCTCCCCGGCGGCTACCCCGAACTGCACGCGGCCGCGCTCGCCGACGGGGGCACCCTCGATGCCCTCGGCGCCCGCGCGGCCGACGGCCTGCCCGTGCTGGGCGAGTGCGGCGGCCTGATGGCGCTGGCCGAGTCGCTGACGACCGACGACGGCACGCACGCGATGGCCGGCGTCCTCCCCGCGGAGATCGGGATGCGCGACCGGTACCGGGCCCTCGACCACGTCGAACTCGCGGCCCGCGACCGGACGCTCACCGCCGACGCCGGGGGGACGCTGCGCGGCCACGAGTTCCACTACTCCGAGGCGACCCCCGCCCGGGACGCCCGCTTCGCGTTCGACGTCCGCCGGGGTGACGGCATCGACGGCGACCACGACGGCCTGACCGAGTACCGCACGCTCGGGACGTACGCCCACGTCCACGCGGCGAGCGGCGCGTTCGACCGGTTCGTGGAGGTGCTGGATGGCTGACCGATCCGACGGCGGCGACCCGCGAGCGCCGACGCTCCTCGTCGCGGGGACGGCCAGCCACGTCGGGAAGTCCACGGTGGTCGCCGGGCTCTGTCGGGTGCTCGCCGACGCCGGCGTCGACGTCGCGCCGTTCAAGGCCCAGAACATGAGCAACAACGCCCACGTCGCGCTCCGCCCCGAGGCGGTCCAGGGTGGGGCCGCGCGGGAGTCTGGAGGGGCCGACGGCGCTGGCGAGGGGACCGAACGCGGGGGCGGCGCGTGGGGCGAGATCGGCGTCTCGCAGCACACGCAGGCCCGGGCCGCGCGCGTCGCGCCGACCACGGACCTGAACCCCGTCCTGCTGAAGCCCCGTGGCGACGGCGAGAGCCAGGTCGTCGTGAACGGGGTCGCCGTCGGGCACTACGGCGCGGGGGACTACTACGACGACCACTGGGAGCGTGCCCGCGAGGCGGCGGTCGCGGCCCACCGCCGCCTCGCGGCCGCGCACGACGTGGTCGTCGCCGAGGGTGCCGGGAGCATCGCGGAGATCAACCTCCACGACCGCGACCTGGCGAACGTCGAGACCGCCCGCGCGACCGACGCCGACGTGCTCCTCGTGGCGGATATCGAGCGCGGCGGCGTCTTCGCCTCGCTCGTCGGGACGCTCGAGTTGCTCCCGGACGACATCCGCGAGCAGGTCGTCGGCGCCGTCGTCAACAAGTTCCGGGGCGACCGCTCGCTGCTGGCCCCCGGCCTCGACGAGTTCGAGGCGCGCACGGGCGTCCCCGTGCTGGGCGTCCTCCCACACGAGGACCCCGGGCTGCCCGACGAGGACAGCCTCTCGCTGCCCGCACGGGGCGAGCAGGCGGTCCGGGGGGGCGACGACGGCGTCCCCGACACCGCGGCGGTGACCGTCGCGGTGGTCCGCCTGCCCCGGCTCTCGAACGCGACCGACGTCGACCCCCTCGCCCGGCTCCCGGGCGTCAGGGTCGGGTTCCGGCCGCCGGACGCCTCGTTCGCCGACGCCGACGCCATCCTCCTCCCGGGGACGAAGAACGCCGTCGACGACCTGCTGGCCTGCCGCGAGGCGGGCCTCGGTGCCGAGCTGCGGGCGTTCGACGGGCCCATTGTCGGTATCTGTGGCGGCTACCAGCTGCTCGGCGAGCGGCTCGAGCGCGTCGAGCACGAGAGCACACGCGCCACGGGCCACATCGAGGGGTTCGGACTCCTCCCGGTCGTCACCCGGTTCGCCCCCGAGAAGCGCGTCGCACGGGTCGAGCACACGCTCGGCGACGACGGGCCGCTGGCCGACGCGGCGGGCGCGACCGTCGCGGGGTACGAGATCCACGCCGGGGAGACGGTCGCTACCGGGGCCATCGCGCGGCCCGTGGGGCCGGCGAGTGCCGTCCGCGGGACCGTGCTGGGGACCTACTGCCACGGGCTGTTCGAGACGCCGGCGGCGCGGCGGGGGCTGGTGGCACCACTGTTCGACGCCGAGAGGCCACCGGCAGCGACCGACCGGACCCCACTGGACGCTGCTGCCGGGCTCGTCCGCGAGTGGCTCGACCTGTCGGCGGTGCCGTCCGTCGGCCCGCTACTCGACGATACCAGGGGTGGCGAGTGAGGCCGGCTGTCGCGAGGAGCGCCGACGGCGGCAGGTTTTAACCCACGGGCCCGCCACCCCCGGTATGCGACGCGAGGACCGGAGCTGGGTCGTCACCCTGCTGATGGTGGTCGTGCTGGCGGCGGTGGCGTGGCTCGGGGGCGGAGCCATCCGGGTCGGGCTCCTGTGGGCGGGGCGGACGCCCGACTTCGCCGGGGACGTTGGCGCCATGGCGTCGGTCGCGCTGTTCCTCCTGCTGGTGCTCGGCTACTGGCTCTACGACTACGTCCCCTGGTCCCAGGACGGGCGGCGCGACGTCCGGTAGCTCAGAACAGCCGCAACGCCGGCGTCCCACAGTCGCCACACACCATCGCCCGGTCGCCCTTGTACGTCCCGCGCCGGAGCGCCGTCGAACCACACCAGCCACAGTCGGCACCCGCGAGCGCCGCGAGCGGTTCGGCCGCCCGCGTGGGCACGTCAGTCATCCGCGACCCCCCGTACGGGGCCGGAGTCCACGGTCGGCACGGCCGAGTCCCGCCGCCCGTCACCGTCGACGAACGTCGCGATGCGCCGGAGGTCCTGTTCGGAGACCATACTCGGCCTGGAACCACCCGGAAGAGAACCGTTGCTATGTGGGGTACGGGCCGCTCTATATCCCTCGTGACCGGCAGGCCGGGCGGACCCCGACGGGTGGGGCTGCGGCAGGTGGGGCCCGGTGGGCACGTGACCCGGACAGCCGCCGGAAGCTAGTTCCGGCCGGTGGCCGTACCGCAGGTGTGAACGTCACCGGCAGCTGGACGGAGGCGGAGACGGCGTCGTTCCTGGCCGACACGGCGGTCCCGGTCCGCGTCGCCTGTCGAACGCCGAGGGGGGGACTCTGGATGCTCTCGCTGTGGTTCCTCCCGTGGGACGGCGCGCTCTGGTGTGCCACCGGTGCCGATGCCGACGTGGTGCGGTACCTCGACCACGACGACGGCGTCGCCTTCGAGGTGTCGACCAACGAGCCGCCCTACCGCGGCGTCCGCGGTGCCGGCACGGCGACCGTCGAGCCGGATACGGACAAGTCCCTGCTCCGGGCGCTGTTCGACCGCTATCTCGGCGGCACGGACAACAGCCTCGCCGACCGGCTGCTGGCCGACGACCGGGACGAGGTCCGCATCCGCATCGACCCGACCCGGCTCTACACCTGGGACTTCACCGAGCGGATGCGCGACGCCACGGACTGAGCGCACCGGCCGGCCGTCACCGTGCCCCCGCCCGACGGTACCGGCCAGCGAGGAGGCGTTCCGGACGGTCGAGCGCCGTCTTCGGGATACCGTCCCGCTACGGTCCCTTCCCGGAGCATCTGACACGACTTATACGCCCCCGGCATGCACGGCGAAATGAATATCCTAATAGGTCTATTAAGACGCGCTGCCGGCGTGGAGGCACACCCGCTGCCATGTACGTCCGGACCGGTTCCCGGTCCGGACATACGTCCCCACCATCCCACCACCACCACATCGCGCTTCGACGCCGGCGCCTCTCTCTCCCTTTCGACAGGTCGCGTAGCCGCGGCTCAGACGCTCTCGGGGCTCCGATGGATATCCAGGTCGACGTCCCGCGGTTCCCCCTCGATGTCCCGGGCGATTCCCGCCACGATGTCCTCGGCCTCGCGCACCACGAGCGGCTTGATGCGGTCGAACAGGCGGTCCAGGGTCCAGCCCGCGAGCGGGACCGACCCGAGCGTGTCCGGATCGAACTGGATGCGGAGCCGGACCCGGGTCGCGTGTTCGCGGTCGGGTGGCGTCTCGGCCTCGGGGAGCGGCTCGATACGCCAGAAGCCACGCGCCTTCAGGCCCTGCGTCGTCCGCCAGTCGACCCGTTCGGGCGGGTCCGTGTCCGTGACGGTCGTGTGGGAGGTGTAGGAGAGCCGCCACCACGAGACGACGATCTCGTAGTCGGTCCCGGGCCCGCCGTCGCCGTACTGACGGACCGCGTCGAGATGGGGCGAGTACTTCGCGTAGCCGCGCATCCCGGTGACGAAGTCGTACAGTTCCTCGGGCGGAGCGTAGAGCACCGCGCTGACGTCGAGGCCGTCCACACCGAACCCACGGGCGGCAGCCGCATAACGGTGGCCCCCGGGGCACCCGACGCCGAAGTCCGGGAACGACGCTGTCAGTCCCGGAGCGCGTCGACGGGCTCCTCGTTGGCCGCCCGGTAGGCCGGGTAGAGTCCCGACACGAGGCTGATGAAGACGCCGAACGCGAACGCGACGGCGAGGTAGACGCCGTTGCTCGGGGCGAGAACGACGTCCAGGCCGATGGAGCTGAACGCGTAGAGCGCGCCGACGGCGACGCAGGTGAGGAGGACGCCGCCGATCCCGCCGAGGACGCCGAGCAGCGTCGCCTCGACCACGAGCGTCCGGAGCACGTCGCCCTTCTGGACCCCGACCGCGCGGAGGACGCCGATCTCGCCGCGTCGCTCCGTCGTGGACATCAGCATCACGTTGAAGATGGCGACGCCGGCGACGACCAGTGAGACGGCGCCCAGGGCGATGAGGAAGCCGTTGAGGAGGCCGAAGAACTCGTTGATGCGGTCGAGGATGCTGGAGAGTTCGAAGACGCTGACCCGGCGCTCCCGGGCGTTGAGCCGCTCGCGGACCTCGCGGGCGACGTAGGAGGCGTCCTCGCCGGAGTCGGCCTGGACGACGACCTGGCTGGGGGCGTCCTGGGCGAACGCGTCGCGGGGCAGGACGACGGCGTTCGACGGCTGGATGGGCGTGATGTCGTCGGTCTCGGCGAGGACGGCGATGACGCGGAAGCGCTGGCCCTCGATCTCGACGGCGCTCCCGGGCTGGAGGCCGAGCCGGCCGGCGACCGACGAGCCGACCAGCGCGCCCTGGCGGTGGAACTCCGGCAGCCGCCCCGACCGGGCCTCGAACAGCGCCCGTGGGCGGTCGAGCCCGTACAGCTGGGCGAACGTCTGCCCGCCCGGACCGTTGATGACGGCGCCGTTGGTCACCAGCGGGACCGACGTCCCCCGGCCCTCCGCGATGCGCTCGATCGCCGCCACGTCCCGCGGCGAGAGGGCCTCGCGGCCGGCGTCCTCGTTGGGGCTGACGATGACCTGGTTGCCGATGCCGCCCAGCTCGTTCGTCGCCGACAGCTGGAGGACGTTGCCGAAGATACCCAGGGTCGCGATGGCCAGCACGCCGATGACGATACCCAGCGCGGCCAGCCCGGAGCGGAGGCGGTTGCGCGAGAGGTTCCGCCGGGCCATCAGCACCGAGGGGAAGCGCTCGAGGAGGCCGAGTCCGCTCGCGGTGGCCTCGTCCCCGCCGGGCGACGGGTCGCTACCGGACATCCCGTATCACCCCGTCGACGAGCTCGACGACGCGGTCGGCGAACTCGTTGACCAGCGGGTCGTGGGTGACGGTGACGACGGCGACCCCCTCCTCGCACACCTGCGCGAACTCCTCGAGGATGGTGGTGCCCGTCTCCTGGTCGAGGTTCCCCGTCGGCTCGTCCGCGAGGACGACCGCGGGTTCGTTGATGAGCGAGCGGGCGATGGCGACGCGCTGTTTCTGCCCGCCCGAGAGCTGCGTGGGCCGGTGGTCGAGCCGGTCACCCAGCCCGACCCGCTGCAGCAGGTCGACCGCCCGGCCCTCGGCCGCGGGGTCGCGCTGGTAGACGGTCGGCAGCGTGACGTTCTCGACCGCGGTGAGCGCGTCGATGAGGTAGAACTGCTGGAAGACGAAGCCGATGTACTCGCGGCGGGCGTCCGTGCGCTCGGCGTCGTCGTAGGTCGCGGCGTCGACCCCGTCGAGCAGGACCTCGCCCGAGGTGGGCGTGTCGAGCAGCCCCAGCATGTTCAGCATCGTCGACTTGCCGGACCCGGAAGGCCCGATGACGGAGACGAACTCGCCGCGCTCGACGGCGAAGTCGACGCCCTTCAGCGCCCGGACGGTCTCGGCGCCGGAGTCGTACGCCTTCACGACGTCCCGGAGTTCGAGCGGCGTGTCGGTGTCGCCCGCGAGCGTGGCGTCCGCGCCGCCCGTGGTGTCAACATCGCTCCCCCCGGCGGAATCGGGCGGTTCCGTCCCGCTCAGCCGGTCCCCCGTCATCGCCGGCGGAGGTAGACGAGGGGTGCCCCGACGACCAGCAGCGCCACGGCGACGCCGAGGCCGGCCAGCGGCGCGACGCCGAGCGAGAGCAGGCCGCCGCGGTTGCGGGCGGGCGGGTCGAGGTCCTCGTCGAACGGGAGCGTCGCCGCCCGGGTGCGCTCCTCGCCGTCGACGACGTACGTCACCTGGACGGGGAGTTCGGTGGCGTTCTCGGCGTCCACGTCCGCCGTGAGTTCGAAGGGCGCGAACTCGCTCCCGTCGACGGTCCCCACGAAGTAGGTCCGGCCAGGGTACGCGGGCTCGACGAACTCGTTGCGCCCCATCCGCACGACCACGCCGTCGACCGGGGCGGTGCCGATGTTGCCGGCGTTGCCGCTGATGCGGAGGGTCCCGTCGTCGTCGAAGGCGAGCGAGACGTCCGTCACGCGGATGTCGCCGGCCGGCCGGCGGAACTCGAAGGTCCCGCGGGCGCGACCCTGGCGGGCACGGGCGTCGGCGTCGCGCACGTCGGCGTCGCGGGAGCCCGCGGGACCCGTCCCCGCGACGGTGTAGTTCGCCACCGCGACGACCGTCGCCGAGCCCTCGACACCCGAGAGGTCGACCTCGACGGACCCGGTCTCGCCGGGGGCGAGGCGCCCGACGAACCCGCGGGGCAGCCGCTGGTCGCCCGCACGCGGCCGGACGACGACGTTCTCCACCGGCACGTTGCCGAAGTTCGTCACCGCGACCTGCACGCGCTCGGAGGAGTCCTCGCCGGCGCCCTCGTCCTGCAGCGCGCCGCCACCACCGCCACCACCGCCGAGGCCGGCCGCGCCGCCGAGTAGCGACGCGATGTCGGCGTTCCCACCGCCCTCCTCCGGCGGCGGGACCCGTGAGACGGCGACGCCCACGTCCTCGCGGAGCGGCGGCGCGTTCACCGTGACGCGGCGGCGGGTCACGTCGCGCTCGCCGGTCGACGTGGTGTAGGCCGCCGCGACGACGAGGGCCCCCTCGCCCCGCTCGGGCCGCATCGAGAGGTTGACGTCGGTCGTCGCACCCGCCGCCAGCGTCGGGACGACGGCGCGCTTACGGACCGCACGCGGGCCCTCGATGGTCACCTCGATGTCGCTGACAGCGTTCGCACTGGGGTTCGACACCGCGACGGTGACGCGGCTCTCGACGCCCGCCACCGGATCGGGAACGGTCACGTCCAGCTCCGGCGGCGCCTCTCGGACCACCAGCGTCACCGGGCGCTCGACGCGGACGGTCTCGTTGGCGGTCGAGGAGTTCGTGACGGCGACGAGGGTGAGGTCCTTCTGCCCGCGCTCGGCGAACGAGGTGACGAGGTCGACCGTGAGGCTGTCGCCCTGCGAGAGCGACCCCGGGCCCACCGCGCGGGCGAGCGTGGTCGAGTCGTCGCGCAGGAGGACGCGCTCGACCTCGGCGGTGGCGGCGCTGCCGGCCGAGAGCTGGACGGTCGCGGAGACGGTGACGGGCTCGCCCGTCGTCGGGGCGTCCGGCGAGACCGCCACGTCCGAGAACTGCAATCGGGCATCGGGGACGGCGGCGGCCGTGCCCAGCAGGGGCGCCACGGGTGCCAGTATCAGGAGGGCGACCAGCAGGACGAGCCCCGCACGGGGGAGCGAAATCGCGGGCGGGCGGCGCATTCGATTGTCACGCCTAGGGGTCGGACGCGCAAAAGGGTTCGCGTGGGGGTGTCGGCGCGTTCGACCGACTGCACGTGCGCGTGGAGCCGACCCGCGGTCCGGACTGCCGCGGGGACAACGACCATCCCCCATCCGCCCGTGCCGCACGATATGAACGTACTCATCACGGGAGCCAGCCGTGGCATCGGCGCCGCCGTCGCCCGTCGGTTCGGCGAGGACGGGGCTCACGTCGCGCTGTGTGCCCGCGACGAGGAGCCGCTCCACGCGGTGGCCGCCGACGTCGTGGAGGCTGGCGGCGAGGCGACGACCCAGCGCGCCGACGTGCGCGACGAGTTCGACATCGAGCGCTTCACCGAGACCGCCGCCCGCGAGGGGGGCCCCATCGACCTCGTGGTCGCGAACGCCGGCGTCTACCACGGCGACCCCGGGGAGACGCCGCTCGCCGACGAGTCGTACGCCGCGTTCGACGAGCACATCCGGACGAACGGCCGGGGCGTCTTCGCCACGGTCCGGGAGTCCGTCCCCCACCTCGCCGACGACGCGCGGGTGCTGGTCCCCTCGGGGAGCATCGCCCGGGACGCCAAACCCGGCTTCGGGAGCTACGCGGTCTCGAAGGCGCTGGCGGAGGCCATCGCCCGCCAGTTCGCCACCGACCTCGACACCCCCGTCGGCGTCGTCGACCCCGGACAGGTCTCGACGGAGCTCACGGGCGAGGGACCCGGCCGCGACCCGGCGGAGGTGGCCGACCTGTTCCACTGGGCCGCGACCGAGGCGCCGGCCGAGGATCTGAACGGCGGCGTCCTGGACCTGCGGGCGTGGAAGCAGGCGACGCGGTGAGGCCGACGCGCTGAGGCGCCCCCGTAGCACGCCGCGCAGAGTCCCACCCTCCCCTCGTCCACAGCCGCTAGCAGCAGCGCTCGCCCGTATTATTAACTCAAGAGGCCTCGTTCCGATAGTTCTATTAACGGAGCGCCAAGAGTTGTTATCAACATGAGCGCGGAGACCCGGACGGACGGTGACGAATCGACGGCGGTGGGCGGCCTCGGCGGGGTGTCGGCGGTCGGCGCCGCGGCGGTCGTGGGGCTGCTCGCGGTCTCCGCGCTGGCGGTCACCGCGGAACTGTGGAAGCTCCTCATCATCGGCTGGGTCGCGTTCGTCGCGATGGCCGGCGCCGCGCTCCTCGGTAATCGGGCCGCCCGGACCCGCGACGCGTTCGGCCTGGTGTGGGGCTACGGTCTCGCCGCGGGTGCGATGGTCACCTCCGCCGCCGTCTTCCTCCTGCCGCAGGCGTTCGGCCTCGGCGGGCAGATCGGCGGCTTCGGCGTCGCCGCGGGGCTGCTGGCGGGCTACGCCTCCCACACCGCCAGCCACCGCCTCGCGCACATCGACGGCGTGAACTCCTCGGCCGTCGAGCTCACCGCACACTCGCTGGCCGCGGGCCTCATCATCGGCGTCATCTACGCCGCGCTTCCGGACCCCGGCCTCCTGCTGGGACTGGCCATCGTCTCGCACAAGGGGCCGGCGGGCTACGCCGCGGCCCGCCGCCTGCGCCACGAGGGGCAGCGCATCTCGCTGCTGCTCCTCCCGGCGGCGGGCGTCGCCCTCGCCGCGATTCCGGTCGCCGCCATCCAGCCGCCGCTGTCGGCGAACGTGAGTGCGGCGGTGTTCGGCTTCGCCGCCGGCATCTTCCTCCACCTCGCGATGGACTTCCTGCCCGAGTGCGAACTCGGCGGGGAGGTCGGGCAGGTCGCGGAACTGGGGGACATGGACGGCGAGGCCCACCACCTGCTGGACCGACTCCGACTGCACGCCGTCGGGAGCACGGCGCTGGGCGCGCTGGCCGTCTTCGGTGCGTGGCTCGTTATCGCGTAATATTGAATATATCCCGTATAATTTTGATGTTATTAGATAATTTCCCGCATTGATTTCTTATACCCCAACTGACACGGCAGAGGACAACCAGGAAGCCCCCGCGGGCTCGACGTTCCGGGGCTCGCTGCGGTCCTCGGGTTCGCTTCGCTCACCCTGCGGTCCTTGCTTCGCCCGGGAACGGTCGAGCCCGCGGCCCCTTCCATTCCCACCCGTATCGGTTGCCGAAGCTCGCGGTGCCCCTGCCCTTCCCCGCGTCGCGCGGCACTCGGGCCGTCCGGCCCTCGGCACGCGCTCCCGGCCGGGTGGCGGTTGGTCGGCCGGCCGGTTCCGGGACCAGGAAGCGCGCGGGCGCCACCCGCGGTGAACCCCGAGGCCTTCGGCCGAGGGGGTGAACCGCTCCCGGCGCCCGCGCGGGGAGGTGTGGGGGCACCCTGCTCGGCCGGAACCACCACGCGCGAACGCTCGGTGGAACGGGCAACAGGGCGGGACTGAAAGGGGCCGGCCGCTCGACCTGTCCCGGGCGACGTAAGGACCGCAGGCCGAGCGAAGCGAGGCCGAGGACCGCAGCGAGCCCCGGACAGTCGAGCGGCCGGGGGCTTTCTATCCAGCCCCATCACCGTCGTGTCACACATCCGAGCCGTCGAGAGAGTCTCATCCGACTCCACCGTCTCATTCGTCCCCACGTTCGTCATCAAGAGTGTTCTGCCCCCACCAACACGTTGACGAGACTCCCGCGAGCCACCCGTAGTATGACGCTGGCAGCCGACACGCGCGAGGCCGTCGACGCGCGGCCGTTCCTCCACGCCGCGCTCCAGGCGGGCGTGGTCAACTACACCGCGGCGGCGCGCTACCTCGACGTGGGCGACGGGAGCGACGAGGACCACGAGGCCGTCGCCGCCGCGCTCCGGCGCTACGCGGACGAACTCGGGGAGTACGAGCCCACCACCGCCGGGACGAGCGCCCGCGTGGAGATGCGCTCGGGCGTCGGCCCCACGGACGACCGGGGCGACGCCGTCCTCGCGGTCGGCGGGACCATCCTCGCGCCGACGGGCGGCGACGACACGGCCATCGTCGCGACCGGCGACCACGACCCGACGCAGCTGGCGGCCGTCCTCGACCGCCTCCGCATCGACGACATCGACGTGCACGCGGCCGGCGCGACCGACGAGACGGTGGTCGTCGTGGTTCCGCGGCGCGACGGCCCGACGGCGCTGCGCGTGGTCGAAGAGACGCTGTAACCCGGCGCGCGAGCGACGCCGACGGTCCACGGCGACCGCATCGTTGAAATCCCGACCCCGGCTACGCCCGCCCATGACGCTCCGCGTGACGAACACGCTATCGGGGGAGACGGAGGTCTTCGAGCCGCGCGACGAGGACGAGGTCCTGCTCTACTACTGCGGCCTGACGACCTCCGACCCCGCGCACATGGGTCACGCGCGCTCGTGGCTCCACGTCGACGTGATGCACCGGTGGCTCGAACACCGGGGCTACGACGTGCGCCACGTGGAGAACTTCACCGACGTGAACGAGAAGATCGTCGCCCGCGTCGGCGAGGCCGGCGACGACGAGGCCGATGTCGCGGACCACTACATCGCCGACCTCATCGCGGACATGCGCTCGCTCAACCTGAAGCGGGCGAAGGTGTACCCGCGCGTCTCCGAGCACATCGAGCAGATCGTCGCGATGGTCGAGCGGCTGGTCGAGTCGGGCCACGCCTACGAGTCGAACGGGTCGGTCTACTTCGACGTGACCACCTTCGAGGAGTACGGCGCCCTCTCGAACCAGACGCTCGAGGAACTGGAGTCGCAGGGCGACCCCGACGAGCGCTCAGAGAAGCGCAACCCGGCGGACTTCGCACTCTGGAAGGCCGGCGGCGTCGGGCCCGACGACATCGCCGAACACCGCCACGACGAGGCCGCGCCCGCCGAGGAGGCCGCCGAGTGCGCCCAGACCTGGGACTCACCGTGGGGCGAGGGTCGCCCCGGCTGGCACATCGAGTGCTCGGCGATGTCGACGACCCACCTCGACGACACCATCGACATCCACGTCGGCGGGCGCGACCTCGTCTTCCCGCACCACGAGAACGAGATCGCCCAGAGCGAGGCCGCGACGGGACAGACGTTCGCGCGCTACTGGCTCCACACCGCCCTCGTCCAGGTCGAGTCGGGCGAGGACGAGAGCGAGAAGATGTCCTCGTCGCTGGGGAACTTCTCGACGGTGTCGGGGCTCGTCCGCGAGCGTGGGCCGAACGTCGCGCGGATGTGGGCGCTCTCGGCGGCGTACAACACGGAGGCCGTCTTCTCCCCGGAGACGCTGGACGAGGCCGCCGAACGCTGGGAGCGCCTCGAACGGGGCTACGAGGCCGCCGTCGGCGGCTGTGACTCGACGGCCGCCCGCGCGAGCGTCACGGACGAGGCCCTCCGCGAGGCCGTCGCCGACACGCGCGGCGACTTCGCGGCCGCGATGGACGACGACTTCAACACGCGCGAGGCGCTGACCGCGCTGCTGGACCTCGTGGGCGCCGTCAACCGCCACGTCGCCGAGGAGCCACACGACTACCGCGGCCTCCGGCGCGCCGTCGAGGCGTTCGAGGCCCTCGGCGGGGAGGTGCTGGGTTTCGAACTCGGCGATGCGGGCGGCGGTGGCGACGTGCAACTCGCCGAGGACCTCGTCGAACTCG
Organism: Haloglomus litoreum; assembly: GCF_029338515.1. Lineage (GTDB taxonomy): Archaea > Halobacteriota > Halobacteria > Halobacteriales > Haloarculaceae > Haloglomus > Haloglomus litoreum. The sequence continues at coordinate 4,046,511 of NZ_CP119988.1, forward strand.
TCCTCGCGGCCCGCGAGGACGCCCGCGAGGCCGGCGACTACGAGCGCGCCGACCAGCTCCGCGACGACCTGCAGGCGCTCGGCGTCGAGGTGCAGGACACCGACAACGGCCCCGAGTTCCGCCTGCCCTGATCGTCCACACCGAGGGAGAGGCTGACCGTCCGTTCGGCACGCTGACGGGGCCATGCCACCGGACTTATCCCCGACAATCGAGAATCGACGGCCGATGACACGACGTGCTGTCGCCGCGTTGCTCGTGCTACTGACCATCACGGCCGGCTGTTCGTTCCTCTCGGGGGCGACCACCTTCACCGCCGAGCGGGGGACCGTCTCCGAGTCGGCCCAGTCCGAGACGGACTACTCGCTGACGAACGAGAACACGACGACCGTCACCCGGAGCTTCGCCGGACAGGAGGTCGAGGTGAACAACCAGCTCACCGAGTACTCGCGCTCGACCAGCCTGCCGGTGTTCGGCGACCAGGAGGTCGCCCGGTTCAGCGTCTTCACGACGCCGGCCGTCGAGGTCGCCGGCCAGGGGCCGTTCAACCCGGTCTCCAACCTGAACAACACGGAGCTGGCGCTCCGGCTCCAGGCCCAGTACGGCACCATCGACAACGTCCAGTTCGAGGAGAACCGGACGGAGACGATGCTCGGCGACGAGGTGACCGTCGGCAAGTTCAGCGCCGACGCCCGGACCTCCCAGGGGACCGACACCGAGGTGTTCATGCACATCGCACAGACGCGGAGCGGCGACGACTTCGTCATCGCCATCGCCGTCTACCCGACGCAGCTCGACGGCGAGCAGGAGAACGTCGACACGCTCCTGAACGGCGTCCAGCACCCCGGCAGCAGCGATAGCGGCTCGGACGGCGGTGACGCCACCCCGACGAGCGGTGACAGTGGCAGCGACGGCGGCGCGACGCCGACCGCCACCTCCACGGACGACGGCGTCGTCTGAGGCCCGGCCGCTCGAGGGCTGCGCGGCAACGCTTTTCTTCCCGCCGCCTGCGTGAGGGGTATGGCCGACACCGTCACGCTGGCCGGCGGGGGGCTGACCCTCCTTTCGACGGCCGGGTACGCGGTGGCGACCGTAGCACCGTACCCCGGACGGGCCATCACGCTCCCGGGGATGATGGTCGGGTTGACGCTGCTGGCCGTCGGGCTCGCGGCCGACCACGACATCACCGCGACAGCATCGGAGGCGGCGGCAGCCGCCGAGACAGCATCGGAGGCGGCGGCAGCCGCCGAGACGGCATCGGAGCCGAGCGAGGGGAACGACGGCGCGGAGGCCCGCTGATGCTGGATGCCGTCGTCTACGACCGGGACCACGGCGTCCGGGAGTTCGACGCCGCCGCCTCGCTCGACGCGGCCCGCGACGCCGACGGGACGACGTGGGTCCGGGCCCACGAGACCGACCGCGAGACGTTCGACCGCGTCGCCGAGGTCTTCGGCATCCACGCCCTGGCCGTCGAGGACGTCGTGAACAACGTCCAGCCGAAGGCCGAGGAGTTCCAGAACTACACGTTCTGCCTGGTGAAAGCGACCGCACTCCTGCGCGACGACGCGGAGACGCCCGCGTTCGACGAGGTCGTCCGGGACGACCCCGTCGGCGTCTTCTTCGGCGACGACTGGGTCGTGACGATGTCGACCGCGCGACTGCCCTCCGTCGACCGGGTCCGGCAGGCCGTCGCCCGCGAGGACGAGCGCCTGCTCCAGCGCGGCCCGGACTTCACCGCGTACCGCGTCCTCGACGTGGTCGTCGACGGCTACTTCGACGTGCTGGACGACATCGAGGCCAGCATCGAGGACCTGGAGGAACTCGTCCTCGTCACGACGGACATCGAGGTGCTCGAGCGGGTGAACGGGCTCCGGCGTGAGCTGCTGGCGTTCCGGAAACTGGCGTGGCCCGCCCGCGACGCCGTCGGGGTCCTGGCCCGGGGCGACCCCGACCAGGTCGCCCCGGAGACGGAGAAGTACTTCCGCGACGTCGCCGACCACCTCGTGCAGGTGGTCGACCTCGTCGAGACCTACCGCGAACTGGTCCGGGGCTCGCGGGACATCTACCTCAACACGCTCTCCCAATCCACCAACGAGGTGATGAAGCGGCTCACGGTCGTCGCGGTCATCTTCCTCCCGCTCACCTTCTTCGCGGGACTGTTCGGGATGAACTTCGAGACGATGCCGGAACTCGGGTGGCCGTACGCCTACCACGCCGCGCTGTTCGGGATGGCGGCCGTCGCGGCCGTGCTGGCGCTGTACTTCAACGAGCAGGGCTACCTGTGAGGATGGATCGGGCGGCCGCCGGCCGCCGCGACACGGCAGGTTCAGGTGGCTGGCGTCGAATCTCCAGTCATGAGCGACGACGACGGGTACGTCCACGACCCGACCGCCTTCCACGAGGACGCCGACGCGGGCGACGGGGCGGACCCCGAGGCCGACGCGACGGGCGATACGGCTCCCGGCGACATCCCGCGCGGCGACGCCCGCGAGTTCGACTGGCGCGGGTGGACGCTGGTCGTCGCCATCCTGTTCGCGTTCGTCGTCATCCCGGCCATGCTCTATTTCCTCCCGCGCGCGCAGGGATTCGTCGCCTCGCTCGGCCTCTCGCTGCGGGACGCCTTCCTCGTCCTGCCGCTGCTGCCGGCGCTCGTCCTCGGGGCGCTCGCGGTGTGGGCGACGACACGCCCCTGACCGGCGTCACTCGGTGAGTTCGGCCGCCAACTGCTTCGCCGCCCGGACGTGCTCGTCGGCGGTCTCGTCACCCGTTCCCTCGACGTTGGAGAGGAGGTCGACCACCTCGCCGAGCCGCTCGCGCGCGACCGCCGGGTCCTCGATGTGGCGGGCGTCCGCGGCGACGGCCTCGGCCTCCCCGAGCCAGCGGCTCGCGGTGCGCTCGACGGGCCGCTCGGCCGTGGCCGCGAGGTGTTCGTGGAGCGATTCGAGCGCCTCGCGGTCGAGGGCGTCGGCGTCGTCGCTCACGACTCGCGCTTCCCCATCAGGATGGCCACCGTCCACGAGCAGACCACCGTCTCGTCGTCCCCGTCGCCGTCGCTCGCCAGCACCTCGACGTCGCGGACGACGACGCCGGCGTCTGGGTGACTGTCGGAGTCCCGGCGCTCGACCACCTCGTGTCGCACCCGGAGGACATCACCCGGCCGGACGGGCCGGTGCCAGGTCAGGTCCGTGAGGCCGAGGCCGCCGCGGTTCGAGGAGTCGTTGAGGAAGTTCTCGACCATCAGTCGGGTGGCGACGCCGATGGTGTGGAGGCCGCTCGCGATGAGCCCGCCGTACTGGCTGTCGGCGGCCGCCTCGGGGTCCGTGTGCATCGGCTGCGGGTCGAACTGCTCGGCGAACGCGACGATCCCCGCCTCGGTCATCTCGTGACTCCCGTACGTCTCACCCCAGCCGACCGCCATGTCCTCGAACTGGTACATACCGCCCGTTCCGTCGGCCGAGATGGTAAACCCACGTCACCATGACCCCGTGTCACAGGGGGAGGACACCGCGCGCGCAACGGTTATGTCCTTGTGAGTCATTCACATACATATGTCCGTTCGAGTGTACGAGTGCATCCAGTGCGGCGCGCGGGCGATGGCCCGGGGCTACCCCGGGCGCTGTACCGGCTGCGGTGGCCAGTTGATGAACCTGGCCGTCCGTCGAGAGTGAGACGCCGGCCCCACGACGGGGCCACGAGACGATGCCGACGCGTCGGCCGACCGTGATGGTGCCCTACCTGGCCCGGGCGGCCGGCTCGCTCGCCGGGTGTGACTCATCCCCCGTCCCCACCGACACGCCGTTGGCGCGCAGACAGCGGCGCATCCGCGCGGGCGAGACGCCCACCGAGCGAGCCGCCCCCGCGATGTCCACCGTTCCGGTCTCGTACAGCGTCACAGCCGTCCGAAGTGCATCTGCGCGCATCTGTTACGACTCGGGCGAATACGCCCACAGTGATAACTTCTTCGGAGTATAAGACCATATTCGAACATACAGATTCGATTCTGCAAGACAAACGTCATCCTCTCCCCGCCATAGATTGACAAAGATGCACAACACGAGGAGATCGATGTGGTTCGCCAGCGAGCGGTGGGTGGTCGGAGGGGTCGAGAGCGGGGCGCCCTCGGCAGGTTCGGTCCGTTCCGAAGCGCGGGCGTCAAATAGGGAGCGGACCGAACGAACTCGCATGAGCATGACCGAGCGGTTCGACGCACTGGGCGAGAAGGAGAAAGTCGGCGGCGGCGCGGTGCTGCTCGTGGCGGGCGTCCTCATCCTCGCCCTGCTCACCTTCGCCGGCGTCGGGTCCCGGGCACTCCAGATCGTCCTCGGAACCGTCGGCGTCATCACCGTCGTCATCGGCGTCCTCTCCATCGGCATCAGCGAGAAGTCGGTGTAGGAACCGGCCCACACCACTCGCCGGGGCCACGGGGAGGAGAGTTATTGCCGCAAGAGTCCGATATTCCGACTACATTCGCTTCTCGGCGATAGATAGAACATTTCAGAAATTATTCAACCCCTATTCCAGGTATCCCTCGGTCAGCGACTCGACGTACTTCGCGACCACGTCGACCTCCAGGTGGACCGGGTCCCCGACGGACTTCTCGCGCAGGTTCGTCAGGTCGTAGGTCGCGGGGATGACCGCCACGTCGAACTCACCCTCGGCGCCGCCCTCGTAGCCCGTGTCGGGTTTCTCGAGGCGGGCGACCGTCAGCGAGATGCCGTCGACGGCGATGGAACCCTTCTCGACGACGTACCTCGCGAGCGGGCGCGGCAGCGAGAACGAGAACGTCCAGTCATCCCCCAGTTGTTCGATGCCCGTCACCCGGCCGGTCCCGTCGACGTGACCCTGGACGAAGTGGCCGTCGAAGCGACCGTCGGCAGGGAGCGCCCGCTCGAGGTTGACGACGTCGCCCGCCTCGAGCGACCCGAGGTAGGTCCGCTCGATGGTCTCCTCCGAGCAGAACAGCTCGAACGACTCGTCGTCGTGGGCCTCGACGGTGAGGCAGGCCCCGGAGACGGCGATGGATTCGCCGTGTTCGAGGTCGGCCGCGAACGACGCCGCGACGCGCAGGCGCAGCCCCTCGTCGGTCTCCGTCCGGTCGAGAATCTCGCCGGTCTCCGCGACGATGCCGGTGAACATACCCGGGCTTGGGACGGTGGTGTCGAAAGGCCTCCGGGTCACGTGCCGGGGCGAGAACGGCCGACCCAGGGACCGCCGAGCCGGGACCGACCCCATGCCCCGGCGACCACCGCCGCCCTGGCCCGGGGCGTGTGTCACGGGGACTCGGCCAAATCGCTGTTTGAGTCACGGAAACGCCCTTTGTGGCGGCGCGTAGAGCGACAGCATGGACGCCACGCCCTCCCGACGGCGGTTCCTGACGGCGACGCTCGCCGCGGGGGCCGCCGTCACGGCCGGCTGTACCGACGCCCTCGGTAGCGAGGGCACCGAGCGCGAACTGGAACTCCACCTCTCCCGGGAGGACGGCCCCCTCCACGAGTCGTTCGTCGTCGACCTCGCGGAGACCCGGTCGCCCGACGACGAGGACGCCTTCGCGGCGGCCGTGAACGGCGAGGCCTACACCACCCAGTACCGCCGCCCCTTCTACTCCACCGCGGAGGACCCGAAGTACGTCGAACACGAGGGGACCTACTACCGCCTCGGCGCCGTCGTCGTCGACGAGGTGGCCGTGACGCGGCCGGTGCTCCGCCTCTCGACGGTCGCGGACGCAGACGCCGAGGACGCCCCCGACGGCATCGCGATGGAGGCACTCCCGGATGCCGACCGGCGGGCCGTTCGCGTCGCCTACTTCGCCGCCCGCGCCCGGGGGAACGAGGGGGGTGCCCCGCAGGGGCTGGTCCAGCGCGGCGGCTACGTCTACCGCGACACGGACGCCATCGCGGCGAGCGAGCTGCTCGGGTCGGACGGCCCGGACCACGTCACCCACCGCGAGACGGTGTACGCCGTCGAGGTGACCCGCGAGCGGTTCCACGAACCGGTCTACCGGGCGACCGCCGAGCCGGTCGCCGAGTCGCCCGAGCGGCTGGAGGCCATCCTCCGCGCGAAGTTCGTCGACGCGCGGTTCTCGCGCGAGGACCGCTCGCAGGCGGCCCGCGACGTGCTCCGCGAGGCCGAGACCGATGGGTACAGCGAGCCACATCCCTACTCCGACGGGTTCCGCGAGGTGCTCGTCGCGCTCCACGAGCGGGCCTACCTCGACGGGAACATCGAGAAGGACGCCGGCATCGAGCGCGGGCGCCGGATGGTGCTGTACGACGGGACGTACTTCGACTACCGGCTCCGGTTCACCGGCGGAACGGACGCGTAGCCCGACGGGACGCGGCGCTCCCCGCTCGTCAGTCCACCTTCGTGACGAACATCGCGTGGGCCGCGTTCTCGCTGTGGGAGGTGACCTTCAGCCGGATGGTGTCGCCGGTCTCGACCGTGTCGGGGACGTTCTGGTCGACGAAGACGACCAGCCCGTTCACCTTCACGACGGCCTCGCGGCCCTGGCTGGTCTCGTTGGTCTCGGTGACGACCGCCGTCTGCTCGGAGCCGACCGGCGCGGCCTCGCCCTCGTCGCGGGCCTGTGCGGCCTCGTGGGCGGCCTGGGCCTCGGGGTCGTCGTACTTGTCGTCGCCGCCGAGCACGGCCCGGCCGAGCAACAGCAGGACGAGCACGAGGACGCCGCCGCCGGCGACCAGTGCGAACGGGAGTTCGGACTGGAGTACGGGGAACACGGTGGTTTCGAGGAGGGGGGAGCCGATAACAGTCCCGGCATCGACCCGGGAGGCCGGGCGCGATAGCCCGGCCGCATCCGACGACCCGCAGCCGGGCCCGGCAGCTATACGCCGCGGCCGCGATGGGGCAGTATGCAGACACGAACGAACGGACTCCGCGCACGCATCGCCGACGGCGAGGTGTCGCTCGGTGTCCTCGACAACACGTACAGCCCGACCCTGGTGGAGTTCTACGGCGACCTCGGCCTCGACTTCGTGTGGATCGACCTGGAACACGGCGGCCCCTCGCCCGCCGACGGACCCGCCCTGGATGGGCTACTCCGGGCGGCCGAACGGACCGGGACGGAACTGCTGGTACGCCTGCCGACCGGGTCGCCCGCCGAGATACGGAAGGCACTGGATGCGGGCGTCCGGAACGTGTTCCTGCCGCGGGTCGACGGTCCCGAACCCGTCCGCGCGGCGGTGCGGGCAGCCCGGTTCCGCTACGAGGACGGTCCCGGCGATCGGGGGCTGGCGGCGCCACGGGCCCGGCGCTGGGGCCTGGCCGACGACTACGTCGCCGCGGAGGACCGCGAGACGCTCGTCGGGGCGACCGTCGAGACCCGGGCCGCCATCGACGCGATCGACGACATCCTCGACGTGCCGGAGCTGGGCTTCGTCTTCGTCGGCCCGCTGGACCTGTCGGTATCGCTGGGACACCCCGGCGAACTCGACCACCCGGACGTGCAGGCCGCGGTCGAGACCGTCCGCGCGGCAGCCGTCGACGCCGGGGTGCCCGTCGGCGGCCTCGGCTTCGGGATGGATGACGTGAACCGGAAGGCGGCGAACGGCTACGATCTGCTCAACCTCGGGAGCACGACGGGCGCGCTCCGGACGGCGGTCTCCGACTGGCTGGACGCGTACGACGGCGACCGCGGGTCGTGACCCCCGTACCGGCGGCGGCGCAGCGTTCGAACCGGAGCGGTTCGTCGACACCCCGCCGACCGACGGGTTGAAGTGGCGAACGGCCCGGATACGCGGTATGAGTGTGGAGCTACCGTTCGCCCCCGTCGACAGCGTCATCCGGCGGAACGCGGGCGACCTCCGCGTGAGCGCCGAGGCCGCCGAGGAGCTCGCGCGCCGGATCCAGGACCGCGGGGCCGCGCTGGCGGTTCACGCCGCCGAACGTGCCACCGCGGACGGGCGCAAGACCCTGATGGCCGAGGACTTCGCCGACACCGTCGACGGGCCGGTGCCCACGGACGGCGACCCCGAGGGGCTGGAACTCCCCATCGCGCCGGTCGACCGCATCGCCCGGCTCGACATCGACGACTCCTACCGGGTCGCGATGGACGCGCGGGTCGCGCTCGCCACCGTCCTCGAGCGGTACGCCGACCGCGTGGCGGCCGCCGCGGCCGTGCTCGCCGAACACGCCGACCGCCGCACCATCAAGGGTGAGGACGTGGCGGTCTACTTCCGACTGGCCGAGTACTTCTGATGCGCTTTGGCTACCGGGAGGCCTGCCTGCGGCACGAGACGGGCGCCCGACACCCGGAGTCGTCGGACCGGCTGCGGGCCATCCGCCGGCGCCTCTCGCGACTCCACGGCGTCGAGTACGAGGAGGGTGACCTGGCGACCCGCGAGGCGCTCGAGCGCGTCCACGACACCGCCTACCTCGACGAGGTCGAGCAGTTCTGCGCGGACGGCGGGGGCACCTGGGACGCCGACACCGTCGCCGTCGGCGCCACCTGGGAGGCCGCCCGCGCGAGCGCCGGCCTCTCGGTGTGGGCCGCCAACGCCGCGCTCGACGGCCAGCAGGGCCACGACACCCCATTCGCCATCGGCCGCCCGCCCGGCCACCACGCCGAGCCGGACGAGGCTATGGGCTTCTGTTTCCTCGGCAACGCCGGCGTCGCGGCCGCCGACGCCCTCCAGCGCGACGGCTGCGACCGCGTCGCCGTCTTCGACTGGGACGTCCACCACGGCAACGGCACCCAGAAGATGTTCTACGAGCGCGGCGACGTCTTCTACGCCTCCATCCACGAGCGCGGCCTCTTCCCGGGAACCGGCTTCGTCGACGAGCCCGGCCGGGGCGAGGGCGAGGGCAGCACCCTGAACGTGCCCTACCGCGGTGGCTGTGGCGACGCCGAGTACTGCGCCGCCATCGACGAGGCGCTCCGCCCCGCGCTGGAGCGGTACGGTCCCGACCTCATCATCGTCAGCGCGGGCTTCGACGCCCACGAGCACGACCCCATCTCCCGGATGCGCGTCTCCACCGAGGGGTACGGCGCGATGACCCGCCGGATGGTCGACCTGTGCGAGGACGTGGACGCCGCGCTCGCGTTCGTCCTCGAGGGGGGCTACAGCCTCGACGCGCTCGCGGACTCCATCGCGATGGTCCACGAGACGATGCACGGCCGCGACCCCGTCGAACCCGACGGCGAGGTCAACGACCGGGCGCGCGAGCGGCTGGACGAGGTGCGGGCCGAGCACGACCTCTGAGGACGGTCCCTCACTCGCGCCGCCCACGGAGCAGAAGGAGTCCCCCGAGACTGACGGCCAGGAAGGCCCCGACGCTGGCGAGGGACGAGTCGAGCGCCAGCGCTCGCCCGGCGAGGAAACTCCCGACGAACGCGACGACGACGAGACCGCAGGCCACGAGCACCCACGCCACCGCCTGCCAGGCGTGGTCGTAGCGGGGCCAACGCTCCTCGTAGGCCGAGGGGACACCGACACCGAGCAGCATCAGGAGCAGGAAGCTCCCCGCGTACACGCCGAACCGCGCCTCGAAGGCGTACCCCGCGGCGAGCGCGACGAGAACGGCGACGAGCGTGGCGACCTGCTGCTGGTCGGTGAGCCAGTTCCGGAGTCTGCTGATGGTGGAGGGCATACGGGCTAGAATCGGGGGCGACCGGAAAAAGGACCGGGCGTCAGTCGTCCCCGCCGACGATGCGGTCGACGATGACGTCCGGGTCGAACCGTTCGAGGTCCTCGTACCCCTGGCCCACGCCGAGGAAGAGGATGGGCTTGCCCGTGACGTGCGCGATGGAGACGGCCGCACCGCCCTGGGAGTCAGCGTCGGCCTTCGTCAGCACGACGCCGTCGATCTCGGCGGCATCGTTGAACTGCTTGGCGCGCTGGGTGGCGTCCTGGCCCGCGACGGCCTCGTCGACGAAGATGGTCATGTCCGGGTCGACGACGCGGTCGATCTTCTCCAGCTGGGCCATCAGGTCGTTCGAGGTGTGCAGGCGACCGGCCGTATCGCCCAGCACCACGTCGGCGTCGTTGGCCTCGGCGTACTCGACGGCGTCGTAGATGACGGCGGCCGGGTCCCCACCCTGCTGGTGGGTGATGATCTTCGCGTCCAGCGCCTCGGCGTGCTCCTCGATCTGCTCGTTCGCGCCGGCGCGGTAGGTGTCGCCGTTCGCGATGACGGGCGTGAGGCCCTGGTTCTGGAAGCGCCGGGCGAGCTTGGCGATGGTCGTCGTCTTGCCGACGCCGTTGACGCCGGTGAAGATGATGGTGACCGGCTTGTCGGCCTCGGCGATGCGCTGGTCGAAGTCGAACTGACCGACGCTGATGACGTCCCGGAGCGCGTCACCGATGGCGCGCTGGACGACGATCTCGCCGGTCTGGACCTGGGCGCGGGTCTGCCCGACCAGTTTCTCCTCGATGCGGTCGGTGATGGCCTGCGCGACGCTCATCTCGACGTCGCCCTGGATGAGCGCCATCTCCAGCTCCTCGAGGGGTCGCTGGAGCTCCTCGCGCTTGATGAGCGCCTTCCCGGTGGCCGCACGCTTCACGGAGCCGAAGAGGCTCTCGCCACCGGTCTCCTCGGCGGAGCCGGCGGTCACCTCCTCGGTCCGGCGCGAGAGCGCATCGGGGACGTTGCTCTCGCGTTCGGGCTCGGCTTCACCCTCCCGGGCGGGCGCCGATTCCGAGTCGGCTCCCGCTTCGGGGGTGGCCTCCTCGGCCGCGGGCTCGTCCGGGGCGGGCTCTGCGTCTGCGTCCGCCTCCGACTCGACCGCTTGCTCGGGGGCGGACTCCGCGTCCGACTCGGCGGACTCGGGAGTGTCGTCGGGGGCGGCCTCGTCGGCCGGCTCCTCGTCGGTCTCCTCGACCTCGACGGCCTCCTCGGCGGCGTCGTCGCGGAACTTCCCGAGTTTCTCCTTCAGACCGTCGAACATCGCGTCACTCGTCCTCGTCGCCCTCGCCCTGCATCTGCTGTTGCTGCTGCATCATCTGCTGCATCTGCTGCTGCTGGGCCTGCTGGGCCTTCTGCTCGACCTGTTCGGTCTGCTCCTCGATCTCGTCGATCTCGGCCTCCAGCTCGGCGATGCGCTGGTCGAGCACGTCCTTCTTGCTCTCCAGCGTGTCGATGGCGCCGTCCTCGTCGCGCTCGGCCGCGAAGCCGCCGCCGATGGAGACGACGATCTCGTCGATGCTGCCCAGCTCCGCGCTGACGTACGCGTCGCCGCCCAGCGGCACCTGCACGGTGTCGCCGCTCTCGAGCTCCTCCAGCGCGTCGATGGCCTCGTCGATGTCGGTCTTGTCGGCCTGGACGCCCTGGATCTCCTCCTTGACGGCCTCCTTCTCCTGTTCGAGCGCCTGGAGCTGCTGTTGCAGCTGGTCCATGCCACCGCCGCCGCCACCACCGAGGCTCATGCGGCACGCACCTCCTCGAGCTCGACCTGCGTGCGCCTCTTGCCGTGCCGGGAGCCGACGTTGGCGTACGTCCGCTCGCGGGCGACGTCCTCGTTGGGTGCCTCCACGTTCGTCTCGAACTCCTGCCAGCCGTCGCGGGCCTGGAAGCGCCCGCTGACCGTGTACTCGCTCATGTACGGAACCGGGCGTGCGAGCGGGAAAGTCCTTCCGACTCTCGAAACGTGCCGGCGCGCCGGCCGACGGCCCGGGACCGGAGCCCGGGCGTACGACTCTTGCTCACCGCGCCCCTACCGGCGGCCGTGCCGACCTGTGAACTCTGCCGCCGGCGCATCCAGGGCGTCCGGGACCCACAGGCCATCCAGACCCACCACCTCCGGCCGGAGGAGCGGAAGACGAGCCCGACGGCGACGCTCTGTCGGCCCTGTCACGACCAGGTCCACGCGCTGTTCACGAACGAGGAGCTGCGCGAGTCGTTCGACACCGTCGCGGCGTTGCGCGAGGCCGACCGCCTGCAGGACTACATCGCGTGGATACGCACGACCGACAAGCTCCGCATCGAGACCCGGACCAGCGACCACGTCCGGGGGCGGTGACCCGGCATCGGACAGAGGCATTATCCATGGCCCCGGCGACCGCCCGGGTGTGGTATCGACCCTCCGGGAGGCGCCGGACGGGCGGTCATGGGCCATCCCGGGGTTCGCGCTGGCGACACTGGTCCTCGCGGCGGGACTGGTGTTCGTCCCGCCGGACGAGACCGCCACGGGGCAGGCGCTCCTGGTCGGCGGCGTCGTTGGGCAGGTCGGGGCCGTGGTCGGCGGCTCCCGGGGCGCCGACCGGACGATGGTGACCGGCTCGCTGCTGCTCCTCCTCGCGGGTCTCCTCGTCGCGGCGGCCGCCACGGACCCGAGCAGCCCCCTCGGACGTGGCGCCGGGCGGGCCGGCGGTGCGCTCATCGTCGGGACGGTCTGGGCCGGCGCCGGTTACCTCGGCCGCGCACTCCTCGCACGGCTCCCCGTGGGATGAGCGGCCATCTCGACCCGAAACGGTGCCGTTTCCACTCCGGACGGCTCGGGAGGGCTCCGGAGCCGTACCGGACGGTCCCGAGCACTCGAACCGCCGTCGCGGGGTCAGGCGGGGAGTCCGACGCCGAACAGCCCGAGCAGCCAGTGTAGGCCGAACGCCGTCGCGCCCGTGCCGACGAGGGCACCGAGGAGCGCGCGCTCCCGGTAGCGGCGGAGGCTCCCGGCCCGCGAGCGGTCACTGACCACGAACGACCGGTCGGCGGCGTCCGTCAGGACGGCGGCCGCCCCGACCTCGGCGGCGAGGTCGTCGGCCGCGCCGGCCCGGTCGCCGTAGTCGTGGGTGACGGGCTCGCGGGCGGTCCCGAGGACGGTGACCGTCTCGCCGGGCGCGAGCCGGCGTTCGATGAAGCGGAAGCGCTCGCCGCCCATGTCGAGGTCCGCGGCCGTGGCGGCGCGCCCGGGCGGGTCGTCCGGGTCGCGCTCCTCGGTCGTCGTCCCGGAGAGATCGAGCCGCGCCTCGGCCGGGTCGACGACGAGCGGCCCGCTCCCGTCGTCCAGCCGGAACGGAACGCCGCCCCGCCCGGTACGGGCCCGGCTCCACGCCCGCCGGCCGTCGTCGTCCGTCCCGTGGCGGTTCTTCGCCTCCACCGACCACTCCCACGCGACCGCCGGGCTGCCGAAGAACGGGGCCCCGGGCGGGTCGTCGTGCTCGACCGTGCCCGTCACGGCGACGGGACCGGGACCCACGTCGCCCGTGGGTGTGTCGCCCCGCCGGTGGAACCCGACCCACGTCCGAGCGTTGGCGACGCCGGCCGCGAGTCCGAACAGACCGACGGCGACCAGCATCGCGGGCGGCAGGGCCGACTCCAGTCCGGCCTCCGTCCGGGGGAACCGCCCCACGGTGCCCAGCGCACCGACGAGGACCAGCAGCCCCACGACGATGGCCCCCACGACCCCCCGAGGGACCCCGGTCCGGCTCCGGAGCCAGTCGTGGTCGGTGGGCGTCGCCAGAGCACCGAGAACGAAGAGGAGCGCGATGGTGGCGAAGGCCGCGTACAGTACGAGAACGGCGTTCTCGTTCACGCCGACTGACGACGGGTGGCGGACGCAAAAACGCACGGACGACCACCGACGCCCGGAGCCATGCTCTCCACCGGAAGCATCGGGTGCCCGCTCCCGTGACGGTCCGGCCCCGGCGTCGCGACAGCAGTGGTCCGATGGCGCCGTCGGGCGGCCGGAGCCGCCTGTGATGGTCGACATTCGGGCGTGACACGAGCGCCCGAGCACCGGGGCCGGCGGTCGCCCCCGGACGGAAGGCCGGAGGCAGGCGGGAGTGGCAGCGCCAGCAGCCTGGCTCTCACCCCGCAGGTGTGCGGGTGCTTATCACTGGCGGCGGGGGCCGCGCCTCGGAACCGACCCGTCCGCACTCGACTCAGAGCGCTGCGGAGTCGAGCGACCCCAGTATATAAAGGACCGCAGCATGGCGGCAGGCATCTCAACCACGTCACCGGCCTCGACCGGGACGAGTTCGCATGGGTCGACCCCGTGCGGCCGGAGCCCACAGCGTATGACACTCTTCCCCACCGAACAGTGGCTGGCCGAGTACGGCCGCCTCCTCGACGAGAGCGACGCACTCGACGACGTCTCGGTCGGCTGGGGCGTCGGCTTCGACGGCGACATCCGGCTGGTCATCGACGACGTGCCGCTGGCGGAGACGACGCTCGACGAACTACCGCCCCGGGTCCTCGCGGACCTCCCCGAGCACGTCCGGGCGGGCGTGGGGGAGGTCACGCTCGCCGACGCGCCCGACCGCTTCGACGAGCACGTCCGCCCGTCGCTCCCCGACGTCGTCCAGGACCTGCTCCGGCAGATCGAGGAGAACGTCCACGACGGCGCCATCCACGCGCACGTCGGCCTGCGCGAGGGCAGCGTCACCGCGGTCGAGACCCTGACGGACCCGGACGCCCGCGACGCCGGCTTCGTCATCCACGGCTCGCTCACGACCTGGCAGGGCATCCTCGACGGCCGCCCGGCGGTCTCGGCGCTCATGACGGGCGACCTGACCGTGCAGGGGAACCAGGTCCGGTTGCTGCGGTATTCCTCGATGCTCGGCCTCCTCGGCGAGGTGGCGGCCGACGTCGGGACCACGCACCTGTTCGCCGAGCCGGGACCGTCGGTCACGCGGGATGTCGTCGACGCCGCCACGCGGCCGGGCGTCGCGGTCCAGCGGACGGCAGAGCGGCAGGTGACGCGGACGCTCCGCGACCTCTCGTTACTGTAGGCGTCGGTGACGGCCGCGTGGCCGTCGTAACGGGCCGCTACTCCGGTGCCTCGGCCGCCGTCCAGCACGCCAGGCACCGCCGGCACCACTCCCGGTGCGCCGGCGGCACCGTCTCGACACCCTTCCGCCGGAGGTCACCCTCGATCCCACAGCGCGTCCCGCCGTCGTGAGGGATGTGACAGCGGTTCCGGCTCCCCGACCACACCAGCGTCTCGAGTGCCTCACCGGGGTCGGCTCCCGGGACGGAATCGGTCGAATCGACGTGTTGGCTCCGGCTCACGGACAGCGGTAGGGGGCCCCGGCGGAATGCATAACTGCCTAGCACCCTCGGTAGTTCATACCTGGCCGGCGCCGGGGCGGGACCCACCTCGACCCGACCGAGCCATCCGAAGGAACCCACATGCGAGCGATAACCGTCACCGTCACGCCGCCGGAGGGAGCCCCGCCGAACCGACTGTTCGAGGACGGGACGGACGTCTACCCCGAGCGCGTCCACAACTTCAACGTCCTCGATGACGGGAGCATCGTCCTGCTCGGCCGCATCCGGGGGGACCTCGACCGGATCCGGGCCATCCTGGAGGCAGACCCCGACGTTCTCGGGTTCAGCATCTCCGGCGAGGACGAGCGGGGCGGCCTCGTCTACGTCCACAGCCGCCCGCCGCCGGCCGTCGCGGCGTTCCTCGGCCTCCCGCACGAGCACGAGGTGTTCTTCGACTTCCCCGTCGAGGCGACGCCCGACGGCCGCTACCGGGTCGACGTGGTCGGCGAGACCAACGAGGTGCTGCAGGCGGCACTGGCGGACGTGCACGAGGGCATCGAGTTCAGTGTCGAGCGCATCGGCCCGTATCTGGAGGAGCGCGGCGACCTCGCCGCGCTCCTGACCGAGCGCCAGTGCGAGGTCCTCGCCGCCGCCCGCGACCTGGGCTACTACCGGGTCCCCCGGGAGGCGACCCACCGGGACATCGCCGACCGACTGGACATCGCGACCGGAACCGTCGCCGAACACCTGCAGAAGATCGAGGCGCGCATCATCGGCGCGCTCGATGCCTGAGAGCGGGAACCGAGCGAGCGCAGGACGGCGGGCGAGCGCCACGACCCCCGGCCTACTATCCCGGCGGGACGCGAACGGCGAGCGATGAACCACCACGAACTACTCGACGTCGCGAGCGTCCGGCTCGCGGCCCTGGTCGCGGGTGACGCGCGCTACTTCTCGCGGTCGCTCGAGGGGCCGTCGCTCCACGGGGCGGCAGCGGCGGCCACCGTGGCCGACGGCGTGGGCGACCTCCGCCACGCGGGCGTCGAGACGGTGGACGTCGACACCCCCGCCGGGACGTTCGCGGCCGCCTACCTGCCCTGGCAGTGGCACGGACCCGACCACCCGACGCTGGTCTACCTCCACGGGAGCGGGGAGCGCCCGTTCGACTTCGGCCGGTTCGGCAGCAACTCCTTCCGCCGGCTGTTCGTGGGCGCCGACGTGCCGGCGAACCTGATCGCCGTCCGCGCCCCGTTCCACGAGGGGTCGAACCGGGAGTACCTCCGGGAGATGGGCGACCTGGAGAACTTCGTCGGGATGCTGGCGGCCTCGACCGGCCTCGTGGACGCGCTCGTCGACCGGGCCAGCGAGGTGACCGAGGGGCCCGTCGTCGTCTCGGGCATCAGCCTCGGCGGCTGGACGGTCAACCTCCACCGGGCGTGTCACGGGAGCGCCGACCGCTACGCGCCGCTGCTGGCCGGCGCCGCGCCCGGTGAACTGTTCGTCTCCTCGGCCTACCGGCACCTCACCGCGACGGCCGCGCTCGAGCGGGCGGCCCACCTCCGCGACCGACTCGACTTCGAGGCCGCGTTCACCGCCGTCGAGGCCGCGGACTGCGACCCGCTGCTCGGCCGCTACGACCGCATCGTCGAGTTCGACCGCCAGCGCGACGGCTACGCGGGACTGCCGCTCGCGGTGCTGGAGACGGGCCACGTCACCGGGGCACTCGCCACCGAGCGGCTCCGCGAGCACGTCCTGGGAGCGCTCGCAGCGGCCGAACGCGAGGAGTGAGACCACCCTGGCGTGGTTCTCTCTTCGCTGGAACCACGCTTCGACGTTAAGAGGAGTCGCCGTGAATCCCGAGTCGTGACCCCCCGATGACGCGATTCACGACACACAGCGGGGCGCTCGACGCCTCCGGACCGGCACGGGCGGTGAGCCGATGACGGCCATCGAGACGAACGACCTGACGAAGCGCTACGGCGAGTCCGTCCTCGCGGTCGACGGCCTGGACCTGACCGTCGAGGAGGGCGAGGTGTTCGGCTTCCTCGGGCCGAACGGCGCCGGCAAGTCGACGACCATCGACATGCTGCTGGACTACGTCCGCCCGACCAGCGGCACCGCGACCGTCCTGGGGTACGACGCCCAGGCGGAGACGAAGGCGATCCACCGCCGGGTCGGCATCCTCCCGGACGGCTACGGCCTCTACGACCGGCTCTCGGGCCGCAAGCACATCGAGTTCGCCATCGACCTGAAGGGGGTCGACGACGACCCGGACGAGCTACTCGACCGCGTGGGGCTCGAACGCGAGGCGGCCGGGCGCCGGGTCGGCGGCTACTCGAAGGGGATGACCCAGCGGCTCGCGCTGGCCATCGCGCTCGTGGGCGACCCGGACCTGCTGGTGCTGGACGAACCCTCCAGCGGCCTCGACCCGAACGGCGTCCGCGAGGTGCGCGCCATCGCCCGCGAGCACGCCGAGCGCGGCGGGACGGTCTTCTTCTCCAGTCACATCCTCAGCCAGGTCGAGGCGGTCTGTGACCGCGTCGGCATCCTCAACCGCGGGCGGCTCGTCGCCGTCGACACCATCGCCGGCCTCCGCGAGTCGCTCGGCACCGGCTCGACCATCGCGCTCACGGTCGACGCGGTGCCCGCGGCGCTCTCGCTGGACGGCCTCGCGGGTGTCACGACCGTCACCGTCGACGGACGGACGGTGCGGGCGACCTGCGAGGAACCGGAGGCGAAGATCGCGGTCATCGAGTGCCTGCAGGCCGCCGACGCCGCCATCCTCGACATCCAGACCAGCGAGTCCTCGCTGGAGGACCTGTTCGCGGCCTACACCGGGAGCGACGGCGCGACGACCGGGACGCCCACACAGGGGGTGGCCCGATGACCTGGGCCGTCGTCGCGCGCAAGGAGTTCACCGATGCCTTCCGGGCACGCATCCTCTGGGGCATCGTCGCCATCATCGGCATCCTGACCGGTGTCATCACGCTGGCGACACGGTTCATCCCGGGCGTCGAGCCGAACCCGCTGACGGGCCTCGGGGCGGCGGCCCAGTTCGCCGCGATGCTCGTTCCCATCATGTCGCTCGTCGCCGCGTACCTCGCCATCGCCGGCGAGCGCGAGTCGGGGAGCGTGAAGGTGCTGCTCGGCCTGCCGCCGTCGCGGGGCGAGGTGCTGCTGGGCAAGTTCCTCGGCCGCGGCGGCGTGGTCGGGCTCGGACTGGTGCTCGGCTTCGCCGTCGCCGGCGTCGGGACGGCGCTGGCCTACGGAACGCTTCCGCTCGCGGCGTTCGCCGCCATCACCCTGCTGACGGTCGCGCTCGGCGTGACCTTCGTCGGCATCGCCGTCGGCATCTCCGCCGCCACGGCGACCCGCGCCCGCGCCATGACCGTCTCCATCGGCGTCTACCTCGTGCTCGTCCTCCTGTGGGATATCCTCCCGCAGGGGCTGCACTTCCTCGTCTACGGAACGATCCCGAGTGGCGCGGTCCCCGGCTGGTTCCTCGGCCTGCAGGCGCTCAGCCCGCCCGGGGCGTACAACGCCCTCGTGATGACGGCGCTGGCTGCCGGCGACCCCACGGTTCCCGGGCTGGCAGCGCGGGTCGGCGGCTCGCTTCCGCTCTACCTGGAGCCCTGGGCCCTGCTGGGCCTGCTCGCGGCCTGGACGCTCGTCCCGCTCGCGCTGGGCTACCGACGGTTCGAGCGGGCCGACCTCTGACCGGGACACGGCGCGGGATCCCGGCGGGCCGCGAACGCCGAGCGATGAACCACCACGAACTAGTCGTCCGCCGGTGTCGGGCCGCCGGTCGACGCCCCGGCCGCCGGCTCGCGGACGACCTGCTTGTCCTCGTGACCATCGCGGGTCCCCTTGACGGTGTAGGCGAACTCGTAGTCACCCTCGCCCTCGCGGTCCGCGACGACGAGCCGTTCCCGGGACCGCCCCACGACCGCCAGCCCGTTCGACTCGACCGCGTACGGCGTGGTCTGGACGTGGAGCGGGTCCTCGTCGCTCGTCACCCACGCGAAGTGCTCGGGCAGCGTGATCTCGACGCGGCCGTCGTCGAGTTCGGCGACGCCCGAGGCCTCGGTGTGGGGCGTCCCCGCCTCCGTCGCGGTGTAGACGACCTCCCGCTCGCCGTCGTCGGTGTCGACCGACTGGACGAAGTTCTTGTTCCCGCTCACGTCCAGGTCGCCATTCACCGAGGCCGTGTCGGGCTGGATGCGGAGCGTGTGCCCGTCCGTTCCGGCCCCGAGCTGGAGCTGCTCGATACCGCCCTTCGCACGGATGTTGCACGCGCCCGCGCCACCGCCCCCGAGCGCGACGCCCATCACGAGTCGGTAGTCGTCGTCGCCGATCTCGAAGTCGCCGTCGTTGCTGTCGACGTTCCAGTTGTTCTGCCCGCCGACCCGGAGGTGGCCGTCGACCGTCGCCGGGCCGTCACTGTACAGCCCGAGGCCGGCCCCCGCAGCCCGTCCGTAGATGCCGTACCCGTTCTCGGTGTTGGTGTATCCGTAGACGCCACCGCCCTCGGAGGAGTCCGAGAGCCCGCCGAGACCGAACGTGAAGCCACTGTCTGCCTCCGATCTCCCGACGACCCCGAACGAGGCCGGACCGGTGGACCGACTGATGCCACGGAGGCCGTGGGACGTGATGTCGTCGGTGTTGGTGTTCACCACCTCCACCAGTTGCCGGTCGTCCTCCCCCTCGACCCGTAGTTCGTCCTCGACCACCAGTCGCTGGAGCACCGGGTTCGACCCGGTAGCGGGCATAGCGAGCCACTGCGAGCCGTCGCCGATGAATATCCTCCCGGTGTCGATGGCGAGGAACTTCGCGTCCGCCTTCGGCTCGTAATCGGTGAGGTTCGAGCGCTCGTCGCGGATCTCGATGTCCGTGTCGTACTGCTCGAAGTTCTCGTTCAGCGGCTCGTGCCAGTTCTGTTCGCCTTCGTCCGGAACGTTGTAGCCGTGATTTGGTGTCTCGGGCATGGTATCAGTCTCCTCGTCGCGTCACGGGGCGACGCCCCCGTAGCCGTACTGGCCGTAGGCCTGCTCGCCGTAGTCGTCCTCGGGGACCGGCGTGTCGGTCGCCGTGGACCCGGACGAGGGTGTGTCGGTCGCCGTGGCCGTGTCGGTCGGTGTATCGGTGGCCGTCTGCGACGACTGGCCGCCGGGCGTGTCCGTCGCTGTCTCCGGCCCGTCCGTCGCAGTCTCCGTGTCACCGGGCGTCATCGTGTCTGTCGCCGTCGCCGTGGCGGTCGCTGTCGCCGTCGCCGTGGCGGTGGGAGAGCCGCCGTAACCGAACGAGGTCGGCGTCGGCGTGTCGTCACCACCGTCACTGCCGTCACCATCACCACCGTCACCACCCCCCGAGAGGAAGGAGCAGCCAGCAGTGCCGACCGCCATCGTCGCGCTCACGCCGGCGAGCAGTTCACGTCGGCGTGGGCCGTCCCGGTCAGTCATCCGCCTCGATACCTCCGTCGCTGCGGCCGCCGCGGTCCCCCCGGGACGGCCGTACAGCCGGTGTTGTGGGTCATAGCTCGTCTCCCCCGAACGACACACCCCAACCGCGGTGTGCACAAGAGGTTCCAGTGTACCGAGCAGGAGCATGCGTAAGTATCCCAAGGTAAAGTAGTAATTATCTGATGAGAACATGGATGGAAGTGGTGACGAGCCGTTCGCCACGGCTGGACGGAGGGGCCGGTGGCCGGCTGGCACGGGACCTCCCACCCCGGAGCAGCGACCGACAGGAGACCGACACCACGCGACGCCACCTCGATTTATACCCGTCCGGCGGGGAGGTCGAACCGATGACACGCCGCCGAACACCCACGGGCCGCCAGCCCGGCACGGGGCCACGATGAACGTCCTGCTCACGAACGACGACGGCATCGACGCCCCCGGCCTCCGGGCGCTGGCCGACGCACTCGACGCACTCGGTGAGGTGACCGTCGTGGCCCCCGCCAGCAACCAGAGCGCCGTCGGCCGGGGCCTCTCCTACGGTCGGATGGGGCCCGACGGCGGGAACGACGGCGACCTCGGGCTGGGCGAGGACCCCGAGGACCCGTTCACCGTCCACATCCCGCACGAGGAACACGAGCTGGGCTACGCCGTCCACGGCACCCCCTGCGACTGCGTCATCCTCGGCATCGGCGCGTTCGAGCCCGACATCGTGGTCGCGGGCTGCAACGCCGGGGCGAACCTCGGCGTCCACGTCCTCCCGCGGTCGGGCACCGCCAGTGCCGCGGTCGAGGCCGCCTCGCTCGGCGTGCCGGGAGTGGCGGTCTCGATGGACGTCATCGGGCTGGACAGGGACGGACTCGCGCCGTCGGACTTCGAGCGGGCCGCCCGGGTCGGCCGCGCGGTCGTCGAACGGGCGCTCGACCGGGACGCCTTCACCGACACGGACTACCTCAACGTCAACGTCCCGCGGCCGGACCGCGACCTCGCGGGCGTCGCCGTCACCCGGCCGACACCGCAGTACGACATGCACGCCGACCTCGCAGACGGGCGCTTCGCGCTCCACAACCCGCTCCACGCCGGGATGGCCGAGGGCGACATCCCCGACGACGAGGGGACCGACCGGCGGGCGCTGCTCGAGGACCGGGTCAGCATCTCGCCGCTGACGCTCCCCCGGCACGGCATCGACGCGAGCGTGTTCGACCGGCTGGACGAGGTGTTCGCGGACGTGGCGGCGCTCGGGAGGTGAGGCGCCCGGCGCGGAGCCGACGCCCGGAGACGAGGACCCGTGGCCTGCTCACGAGCCGCGTATCAGGGCGACGTTGCCGGGGCTGTCGTGCACGACGCGTTCGGTGACCGTTCCGAAGCGGATTCCGGACCCTCCGGGCCGCCCCGAGAGCCCGACACAGACGGTGTCGTACTGGCCGGTCGCCTCGACGACCGCCCGCCCGACGTCGTCGTCGACGACGACCCGGACGTCGTACTCGTCGGGGTCGAGGCCCGCCGCCTCGGCGGCATCGGTGACGACTGCTTGCCCCCGTGCCTCGGCGTCCGCGTCGCTCTCGCTCCGGGGGGACTGGACGTTCAGCAGGGTCGGGACGGTCCCGTCGACGGTCGCGAACTCGACCGCCTGGTGTGCGACGACCGGGGCGTTGGGGCCCGGCGCGACGAGCGCCACCGGCGTCCCGACGGTCTCGGTCCGGAGGTCGACGAGCGAGACGTCACAGGGGGCGTCCCGGACCACCGGGTCGACCGTCGTGCCGAAGACGTGGCCGTCCCAGTCGAGCGTCCCGTCCCAGCCGAGGATGACCTCGTCGGCCGCCTCGTCCTCGATCACGTCAAGGATCGCCTCACCGACGTCCGGTGCGACCACCGCCCTGGTCCGGAGGGTGACGTCCATCTCCGTCGCGATGTCGTGCGCGTTCTCGAGGAGGTCGCGCTGGTGGTCGGCGCGGTCGGCCTCGACGTTCTGGAGCGGCGAGGGGTGGGCGACCGGCGTGACGTTGACGGCGACGAGTTCGGGCGTTCCCCGGTCCTCGTTGGCGTGTGCGCTCGCCGCCGCGAGCCGGAGGAGGCCCCGCTGGGTGCCCGGGTTCGCCACGGGAACGACCACGCGGAACGGCTCGGCCGGCTCACCCCGGATCGCCTCGCGGAGGAGCCCCTCGCTCACGACACGGCCCCGCGCGTAGACCGCGTACCAGACGACGCCGAAGGCGACGATGCCGGAGCCGATGACGACGACGACGGTCGCCATCTGCGAGACGACCAGCAGCGAGAGGAGCACACCCAGGATCGGCACGACCGGGTAGACGGGCCACGGGAGCGCGAACGATGGGTCGTAGTCGTCCGGGTCGGCCCGCCGGAACACGACCAGCGAGACCTGAACGAGCGAGTAGGAGACGAGGAAGCTGAAGCTCGCCGCCTCCGCCAGCAGCGCGATGATCGTCTCCACGCCGAGCCCGGCGAGGATGAGCAGCGCCGTCACGCCGCCGGTGGCGGCGATGGCCCGGTGTGGC